>JAPLFX010000119.1 GCA_026390445.1 Pseudomonadota bacterium | reverse complement strand
GCGGATGCAGGTGTTGATTTTGGCAGTGTGTTTGACCGGCGTGGTCATGGCGAAACACTACGTCGGCAAGATTGCCGCACAGGTTGCTGCCGCAGACGCTGGCAAAGCCGTCGACGAAGCACCCAGCGGTCCAGGCGTCGTGCAGATGCCCTAAAGCCCTCAGTGTCGGGCGGGCGGCTCTCGCGGCGGACTACATGGATGCTGCAAATGGATTGAGTGTGGCGACTGAGCTGCCGGCGAAGTCTTTGACGTTGCGTGTGGCCAAGGTCCTCTGGGCGACGACAGCGGTCGCGCCGATGAGGCTGTCGGCTAGGGTCATCGGCACCCCGTGCTTTTGGCTATCAGCGCGGATGCGCCCAGACAGCAGGGCAACTTCAAGCGTGACGGGTAGCAGCTCGGCGTGGTCGGTCAGTTCCTCAAGCCAGATGCGAAGGCCCTTTCGCCGCGGCGACGGAGCTGTGTCGATGCCAAATTCTATTTCAGCCAGTGAGACCACGCTGAGGCAGGGCTTTTCCAGCGTGGCGAGCCACTGCGTGACTCCGGCGTGCGGTGCCGGCCGCACTAGCTCGCTGATGACGTTGGTGTCGAGGAGGTAGCGCATGATCACGGTTCGTCCTCGGTGAGACGCAGGCCCTCGCGATCGCCTCGCTGCGGCAAGGCCAAGTCAGTGCTGTCGCCGTCACGTCGCAGTAGCTCGCTTGCCTGGAGCAGTCGCTGCATCGAGGTCAGGGTCGCCGTGTCGCCGGCTCGTTGAATCAGCGCATGGTACTCGTCAATACTTAGGATGACAGCGACCGGGGCCCCCCTATTTTCGATGATTTGCGGCATGCGGGTGGCCTTTTTTAAGACCTCCGACAAACGGGCTTTGGTTTCCACAACGCTCCAGGCTTTACTCATCGGGGCTGACCTCAATATGGTCTAGTCCATATAGTATAGTTCTTTTCGGTCGTTTGCATGAAAACTTGAGGGCTTTCTTGCGTGGGTTTGTAAGTAAATGAAATGATGAGATTTTATGACCGCTGGAGCCAAGGTCGGGATGCTGCTCTGACATCGACCGCAAGGCATAGACTGGTTGGGTGAATGGCTTGCGAGCTCTGATGGGATAACGCGCTGCGGACGCGCGACGCTGTCATGCCCGCTGCATTTGGCCTCGGCGGGAGGCTATTAGCGACTGAGCCGAGGCGATAAAGTTGCTAAAGCCAGGAGCAAACTATGGTGGTCCTCATGAGGAGGAGGCGTGTTTACTGCGGTGCGCCGGCGCACCGTCGTCGGTGGTCAGTGCACTCATAGGTTTGAGGATGGCAGCCGCTGTCCCGAAGCGTTTCACATTAAGTTGGCTTTATACAACTCCGCCAGCAACTCGCAGTGCCGAGCAAAGTGAGCAATGTCCTTCTTGCTGGCCTTGAGGCCGACTCCGGTCGAGGTCTTCACCAGCTTGACCTCTTCGCTGACTTTTTGCAGCGAGGTGATTTCTTTTTCCCAGTTGGTGGTGACCTTGCCAGCGCGCTTGCCCTCTTTCGCCAGGTCCGACAGTGGGACCGTTGAGGCATCGTAAGGTGCGGCGAGCACCAGTTTCTCCAGGACGAGGATGATGTCGACCGCCTCAGCGGTGAGGTAGGCCTTCTTTGGATTGCCTTTGACAAATGCGTTGATGAAGGTCACGACCTGGGTCAAGGCGGCGCGATTAGCCAGGACGAGCACCTGGTTTTTGTAGGCGTCCTGGCGTACCGAAAGCATCTTCTGCTTGATGAGGATGGCCAGGAGTTCCTGCAATTTTTGCGGATTTTCGTTGAATAGCTCGGTGAGGGCCTGCTCCATCGGCACCCGGCGCAGCGTCGAGTCCTTACCGTCTTTTTCGCCATCGCGGTGCCAGAGGAGGCCGATGACGTTGAGTTGGCGCAGCACCGCTTGGTAAGGGCGGCCCTTGTCCGCTGCGGGGCCCGCAGCGGCGCCGTTGCTCTCGAGGTTCTTGAGCCGGTCGTTGGTGGTGCGTAGCCGCGACGACAAGGCCGACATCAAGCCGACGAACCACTTTGGAATCTGCTTCATCAGCTTGCCAAAGTCGTCGAGCGAGATCAGCGTGACCTCACTCTCCTTGGTGGCTTTGACCGAGGCCGAGCGCGGCTGTTTGTCGAATAGCGCCATCTCGCCGATCATGCCGCCCTCGCCGACCGTGGCCAGCGTCACCTCTTTGCCATCTTGTTCGAGATACACGCGCATCTCACCCTTGCGGATCAGGTACATCCCGTCCGAGGTGTCGCCGGCCTTGAATAAGACCTGGCCTTCTTGCAGCACTTTATTTGTGCCTGCCAACGCGTTCCCTCTCCACAGTGAGGCTGGGCCGGGGAGACCATTCTCTCCGGTACCTCTGGAGGGTGCATCGGTCACAAGGGGCCCTGGCTAAAGTCGGCTGACCCCGAACACTTGGCAGCTGCTCGCCTAAAGCGCCGCTTGGGAAAACTCTTCCAGCGTTTTTTTGAGAAAGGCCAAATAGCGCGCGCCGCCCTCGCCATCGACGACGCGGTGGTCGAAGGTCAGGCCGATCTGCACCAATGGGCGGATACCGATGAGGTCGTCGATCACCACCGGACGCTTGATGATCGCGCCAATACTCAGGATAGCGACCTGGGGCTGACTGATGATCGGCGTCGAGACGATACTGCCAAACATGCCTGGGTTGGTGACGGAAAAGGTTCCGCCCTGAACGTCTTCAGGCAGCAGCTTCTTGGTCCGCGCGCGTTGGGCGAGGTCTTGCAGTCGCCGCGCCACGCCTAAGACATTAAGCTCGCCAGCGTCGCGGATCACGGGGACGATGAGGCCGTTGTCGATGGCCACGGCGACGCCGATGTTGATTTGGTCCTTCCACAGGATGTCGTCGCCGTCGACCGAGCAGTTGACGATCGGAAACCGCTTGATCGCTTGCACTGCGGCATAAACAAAAAACGGCGTAAAGGTCAGATTAAACCCCTCACGACTGGCAAACGCCGCCTTGCTTTGGTCGCGCAAGGTGACGACTCGGTGCATGTCGATTTCGAACACCGTGGTGACATGCGGCGAGGTCCGTACCGAACGCACCATGTGTTCGGCGATCAGCGCGCGCATCCGCGTCATCTTTTCGCGGCGCACGACCACGCCCTCAAGGGTTTCCTTGCCGCCGTCGATGGTGGTTTTGAGCGTCCCACCGGTGGCCACCGTAGGCGTCGTTATTGCCTGGAGAGGCGCCTTGGACTGGTGCGCTTCGAGGTCGCGTTTGGTGATGCGGCCGTGCAGTCCCGTGCCGGCGACCTGGGTCAAGTCGACTTGTTCGGCCTTTGCTATCTTGCGCACCAATGGCGAGGAGCGGCGGGGAGCAGCCTCGGTCATGTCTTGAGGCTGCACCACGGTGGCGGTAACCGGTCTTGGCGCGGCCGCATGGGCGCCGACAGGTGCCGCGGCCTTGCTTGGGGATACGGCGGCTGCGGCCGTCGCTGGGTTGCCGATATACGCGATGATTTGGTTCACGGCGACGACCTCGCCGTCTTTGGCAAAGACCTGCAGCAAGGTGCCGGCGGCCGGGGCCGGAATCTCGGTGTCGACCTTGTCCGTCGACACCTCGAGCAGGGGCTCGTTTTGGCGTAGCACGTCCCCTGGCTGCTTGAGCCACTTGACCAGGGTCGCCTCGGTGATCCCTTCGCCCATGAGGGGCATAAGCACTTCCGTCGTCTCGGTCTGCATGGCGCGCGTCCTTGGCTGAGGGAATGGTCGTCCCGCTGATTATAGGTGGATCGCCCCACCCATGGCCACATGGGCAGCTTCCATAATCGTTTCCGAGATGGTGGGATGCGGGTGAATGGTGTGGGCTATCTCGTCCACCGTCGTCTCTAGCACCTTGCCGAGAGCAAACTCGGCGATCATCTCCGTCGCCTTGGCGCCGACGATGTGGACGCCGAGCAGCTCGCGGTATTTGGGTTCGTAGAGGATCTTGACGAAGCCTTCGGTGGCATCGTCGATCTTCGCCCGGGCCATCGGCGCAAAGGGGAACTGCGCGACCTTGTACTCGACCTTGGCTTCTTTGAGGGCCTGCTCGGTGCGGCCGATGCTGGCGATCTCGGGTGCGGTATAGATGGCGTTGGGATTGGCTTGGTAATCGATCACTGGTGGCTTGTGGCCAGCGATGACCTCGACGGCGTGGATGCCTTCTGCCGATGCGGTGTGCGCAAGCGCGGGCGTTGGGATAATGTCGCCGATCGCCCAGACCCAGTCGGCGCTGGTGCGGTAGTGCTCGTTGACTTTGATAAAGCCGCGGTCGGTGGTGATTCCCACGGTCGCCAAGCCGATGTCCTCGGTCACCGGGGCGCGGCCGATCGCGATCAGGACCTGCTCGAAGGCGCGCGGCTTTTGTCCTTCGGTGGTGACCAGCGCGTGGTCGCCTTGATCCTGCACCGCTGTCAACTTGCTGCCGGTTTCGATGCTGATGTTTTGCTTCTTGAGATGGCGCACGAGTTCTTTAACGGTGTCCGCATCCTCAAAGGGCAGGATCTGGGGTGCTAGCTCGACGATCGTCACCTGGGTGCCAAAACGCCCATAAAGGGAGGCAAACTCTGTTCCGACGACGCCACCGCCGACGACACATAGGGTCTTTGGCACCGCTTTGAGCGAGAGGATGTCGTCGGAGTTGATGATCGACTTGCCATTGGTCTTGGCAAACGGCAGGTCCCGGATGCGCGAGCCGGTCGCTAGGACCACGGCCTTGGTCGCCAGGTTGGTGACCTTGCCGTCGTCGGCGGTGACGCTGACCTGGCCCTTGCCCGCTAGACGGCCGTGACCTTGAAACACCTCGATCTTATTTTTCTTCATCAAAAACCGCAGGCCCTTGCGCTGCGCATCGACGATGCCTTGCTTGCGAGCGAGGATGCGTTCCCAGTCGTAGGAGACTTGGCCGACGTTGAACCCGAGGTCGCCCGCATGCTGCAGCTTGGTATAGGTTTTAGCCGCCTCCAGCAGCGCTTTGGTGGGAATGCAGCCCCAGTTCAGGCAGGTGCCGCCGAGGTGCGGTGCTTTTTCGATGAGGGCGGTTTTGAGCCCGAGCTGCGCGGCGCGGATGGCGGCTACTTCGCCTCCTGGGCCGGAACCGATGACGATCAGGTCGAAGCTAACTGCGGCGGACATAAGGACTCCTGGTGCCATGACCTTGGCGACGGGGCTTGCATGACTATGGCGCCATTATAAGGACCAGGGCCCATCTCGCAAGGCCTCTCCGGTCTTTGGTATAACTTGATGTAAATATAGATAAATAATTGCTTTAAGGAAAAGTGTTAAAGCTGGGTCGTGAAAATGCCGAAACGTAGGACGTGGTATCGAACGGTTGCCTCAACACGAGACCTAGCATGAGATTTCGCGACCTAAGCTTAGGACTTTTGACCCTGGTGGCCTGCAGCTCGGCCAAACCGGTCAATCAGCGTGCGTCGGGTTTGAGCAACGCGCCAAAGTCCGAGCAGGGCGGCAACACGACGGCGGTGGAGAAGCAGGCGGCCGACGGGACGGCAACCGCTGCGTTGACCAACGCGTCGCTGATCGCCATGGTCGCGAAGCATGACGATTGCACGAAACAAGGCAAAGGTTGGCTGCCGCAGACCGATCCAGCGAAGCTCGCGGATCATCCGGTCGGCGATTGCGGTGCGGACCTGGTAAAGTTTTGCTGCACACTGCCAAAAATTCAGTCGTTGTTTGCCGGCACGCCAGCTGACTTAATGAGTCATGTGCAGCCCTTGCTCGACAAAAAGTTTCAGATCTATGACTGCTCTCAGGAGAGTGGGGATCAGGTTAAAATTCATCTGCTCAAGTTTGACGGCGCGGCCGTCAGCTATACTTCATTGGCCTTGTCGGGCCTGCTTGCCGATCACCCGTCGGGTGCTGCTGCGAGTTGTCCCAAGTTAGATATGAATGCGCTGCTGCAATCAACGGGTGAAGCCACGCCGGCCGCAGCGGCAGGGGCTCCAGCTGCTGCGGCCGGCGCCGCGCCGGGATCGCCAGTGGCCGCTGCACCAGCGCCTGCTGGAGCAGCTCCCCCAGCGCCCGGCGCAGCTCCAGCCCCGGCCCCAGCAGCACCACCTGCCGTGACCTTTGCTGCGACCATCAATCCGATCCTGACCGCCAGCTGCGGCGGCGGGTCATGCCATACCGACGGCACCACGCAAACGGTATTTGTCGATAACGAAGCCAACACCAAGGGTGCTGCGGCGCAGATCATCGACCGCCTTAATGCTGGTACGATGCCGACGGGTGGTAAAACCATAAGCGACAGCAATAAAGCGATCCTTATCAAGTTCCTGACGCCCTGACCGGTCACGTGAAGTGGGTGCTTACGCTCACAGGAACCGAATTCATGTTAAGGTTGGAGGAGTCAAAAGCGAGTGAGATGGTGCGCAGAACGCGGGAGGTGGCTGGTGGGCAAAGTCATTCAGTTTCCAGGACCAAATAGCGTCAGCCCAGACATGCAGCGGCTGATGCATATCGCCGATGAGATCGATGCGATCATCCTGCGCCACCTGACCGAGGGCGATATCGATCCGCGGGATCTAGCGGGTCTGCTAGCGCATCGGCTTGGCTCGTTTATGCGGCACCTGGAGCAGAAGTCCTTGCTATGGGATGTCTGTGAAAAGGTGCTGAAGACCCAGGCAGCGATTGATTAAATAAAGATATGTTTAAAGCCTTGCCGGCCCTTCAGTGCGCGCCAAGGTTACAGCAAAGGATGGACTGAACGACGCCGGATTTTAGGCTCAGTCCTGCAGCGTATTCGTTCAGTCCGCACTGCCCCTTGCGTTGACCCGGGTCCCAGTCGCCGGGAATGTTCGTCGCGCGTGCATCGCTTTTGCCAAAATAAAGGGCGTGGCAATCGCTCCCAAGTGGCACTGGGCTTTCCGCACAGCGCACGCCGGTGATGCGGTAGGTGAGGGTCTTCCGCTGCTGCGCTACACCAACCAAATAATTGTTTAGCGGACAGGTCAACTTGTTGCTGCCTGGTGACCAGTCTTGGATACCGGAGAGTCCGGCCGCTCCGACATCGTGATTGTCATTATCCAGCGTCACTCGCTTGGTCGCTGCACCTGAAGTGACGTAGTCCGTGCATAGGACTAGGTGGCCAAAGGGCTGTGCGCCGCGCTCCCCTGCACTGATCCCAACCAGGCGCGCATCGTCGCGACAAGTTGCTTTGAACGATCCCTTGTGCCAGTCGTCCCGGCTTTGGCTGTGGTCGCTATCCCAATCCGAAAAGATCAAAGCCTCGAAGTGATTGGCGGGATCTTGCTGCCAATCCGGATCGACACCGGGGCCGTGCTGCGGTGTAAACAGCGGCTGCAGGACATCCTTGCGCCAATCGTCCAGTGGGGTTTGCCAGTCGAGGTCTAACCAAGCAAAGGGTTCCATCTCGCCGCTCGGCTTTGCCCCGGCGTTGACCGCCCAGTAGGCAAAATCGATATCGGTGTCTTGCAGGTACCGACTGATGTGCTCCAGCCAGGTATGTCCCATCTCATCGGAAACACCACCAACGCCAAATTCGCTTAGCCACACTGGTGCGGTATAGGCCTGGCTAGGGGTGACGGCAAAGCCCCATTCCAGCGTCATGCGTTGACGAAAGGACTCGTAGTCCATGGCTCCGTAGGGTTTACCGACAGGTTCTGGGCTGGTGTAGGCATAGTTGTGTGCGGAGTAGACCAAGCGGTCGGCAATCTTGAGCCGAACCGGATCGGTGTGCGCAAAGCGCAATTGGTCTCTGGGAAAGTTAAGCCCTTCGACGATAATTAAAAGATTTGGGTTGATAGCGAGGATTCGGTTGCCGGCCGCCTCGGCCGCCGCGCGCCAATCGTTCGGACCCTGGCCCCAGTGGGGAATATTAGGTAAGTAGGTGCCACCAAGCTTGGTGACACGGATCTCATTGCGTAGGTCGGTGCCAACAACCCCTGGGTTGTTCTGGTAGCGCGCTGCCATCATCGCCCAGTCATCAAGCCACTGCGCTTCGCTGTAGTCCTTGGTGTACCACAGGCCGTCATCATCGTAAGAACAGCACCACATGGGGTGAGTCGTATGGTTGTTCAGAATCACCGCTAAACCCTGCTTTGTCAGCTCCTGCACCACGGCATCGAGCACCTCAAGCGGCGTGTGGCCGACCAGGGCCGGGTTGGCCGCGACGCTGCGCTGCTCGACGCTGGTGGTCACGTGCAGCATGTGGTTGGAAAAGGGCAGGCGAATCGAGTTGAAGCCACTGGATTTAATAGCTTTGACGATGTCGGGCAGGGCTGCGGTGTCGAGGCCACCTGGAACCATCTCGATATCGCTAGCACCATACCAATTGATGGAGGCCAACTTGAAACGGTGGTCGTCTCTGTCGACGATGTACCGTCCATGGGTGTGCAGGGGCCACGCTGGATGATCTGGACCTGCTGCATGCAAGCCAGTGGAGAACGCAGCTAGATAGAGTCCAAGAGAAGCCTGAAAGAATAGACAGCGCAAGGTACAACTCGATGTATCGGGGGGGTTCTTGGTGCATGCATAGAACGGAAGTAAACATTCTGTAGTTCGAAGATGGCCGTTTGTCAATCCAGGAATCTTGCATCTAGCCATTTTTACCTGTAAAAATGCCACCATGCGGCCATTTTTTGTTTACCTCTCGCAGCGGTTTCAGGCGATTGACCAGGTGCTTAGTGGCTGTTGGCTTTGATTTCAGCCCAGATGCGGTCATATTCCGTGGTTGCATCACCCAGATCGCGCATCATTTCGCAATGAGTCAGAACCTCATCGCTCGGGTAAAGGATCGGATGGTCTCGCAACGACGCCGGCAGAATCGCCCGAGTGCCCGTCACCACGGGACCCGACAGCATCCGCTTAACGAAGTCCGCTTGGGTCGTCGCTTCATAGAAGTAGTTGAGCAATTCATAGGCTTCTTCGACGTGGGCAGCATCCTTCGGGATGACCATGTTGTCGATAGACAGCGTGCCGCCTTCTTTGGGAACGATAAATGTGATGGCCTTGCCGCTATCTCTTGCTGCCACTAGCGCCTCACCTGAGTACATG
>JAPLFX010000222.1 GCA_026390445.1 Pseudomonadota bacterium | reverse complement strand
AGCCGCCATGCTCAGCACGATGATGCCTAGAGCAGTATTAAATTTACGCCGCTCATTCACTAAGATTCCTCTAAAGATCATGGGATCATCCTTGCATTGTTGGACGGTGACCCTAGTTTGATTGGGGCGACCGCACGATGCGTTGAAGAACATACAAAGGGATATGTTGATGTATCGGCAAATCGACGCAAAAACTTTAATCAACCCAAAGGCCAATCTGAATAGCCCCTATGATCAGGAGGTTGTCGCGATACAACGCGGCATGATTTCACCCGAAACGCAAACGTTTGGTGCTCACATCGGTGCTTCCGCACCTGGCTGAGTAAACAGTTGGCAACTGCGAGGCCGGGAAGGTAGGAGGACCGAATTTATGCTCCATAGGAGATGTGAAAAACCTCATCGAACTAGCTCGCGATAGTGAAGCTGAGGCAATGGTCCTGTGCCAAACATCGAGGTCCTATCAGTTAGATTCAGCTCAAGTACTGCCTTGGGCGGCTGGTTTGAATGCCATTTTTGGCGTTTGATAGCCACTACGGTACAAGTATCATCCCGATAGCGACCCTCTGGGTACCAAAGCCCAGACCCATTAGGCAGCTTCTAAGAGCGAATATAACGTGTCGCTGGTCCCGTGCCCTGCTTACTGATCACTCCCTCGTCCACCATGGCTCGTAAAGTTCGTCCGATGGTCGCCTTGGACAACGGCAGCCGATTCGCGATGTGGCTAATGGAGATTCCTTCAACTTCATTTATGATGGCCAGGACGTCTCGCCTTGCACCACCCACATCGTGACGGTTCATGGTTCGCGGCAATATCGCCTTGATGAAGTTCTCGCCCTCGACAATCTGTGGCTCGTCAAGGCCGGCTAACCTGTACAGGCGGAATAGCTCGCGAAAACCCGTGCCCATCTTCTCGATGTACCCGGCCTCACGGAACACCTTGCAAATGTAAGTGTTACGTATATAGGTCACACCGTCCTCTAGGCACCCGGGCTGCAGGGGGCCGGGAAACGACCCTGGGCTGAAGATCTCTAAGCGGTTCTCAAAAAGGGCCACTTTCGAAGGGGCGGGGACGTTATAGTCCCGATGTACCATCGCGTTCATCAACACCTCGCGAATTGCGATCTCTGGAATTTCAAAGGACTCCTCTCGCCTTTTGCCTTTGATCACGAATTTCTTCGGGAGAGCTTCAAGGACAAAGTTATAGGCAGTATTAAACTGCTCAAACAGATCTCCGCTGCAATCTATGGTACGAATGACTTCGCGGCCATCGTTGCCGCGAATCTGCGAACAGACCGTATACGCCTCAGGAAACCACTCCTGCGGATTCTTGCCAAAGAGCAATATTCCAGCCACAGTGGCATGGACCTGGGCCTGGTCTTCACATATTAGGCGATATGATCTGGCGATCTCGGTGAGCGAAGATTTAAGGCCTTTGGTCTTTTTTTCCGCCACAAATTTCTTCAGAGCCTGCTCATTGAGATCTTGCAAGGATGTACCGTAGATCGGCCGCTCATCAGGGGACCGACCTCTGTTGCGCCACTCAAGATCGCGAATCGCCGCCGCGTCAGCTTTCATCGAACTCCTACCGACGCGAATAAATGTGCCACCATCAAGGCCCTTTGATTTTTGGAAGTATGGTTTGTTCATCCCCTCACTGACCTGAACGGCGACGATGAGTTGCCCATCGATTCGCTGCGTGTATACCTTGGGAATGACATGTGGATGAACCGCCTGGTAAATGGACTGCGGCAACGATTCAAGCAGCGTCTCAGCATCCTCATCCGAAACGCCGACGATGTCTCCATTGTCCCTGATGCCGACCAAAATCCGTCCACCGAAGGCATTGCACAAGGCAACTACCTCCCGCACAAAGCGACCTAATTCTGGCATTTTCTCTTTAAATTCTAGACTACTAGACTCTTTTTCAGGATATCGACTCACCATCGACCTCGTGAGTTGATTGAGTTGATATATACACATTATCAGATCAATCGACTCACATCAACTCATCCCACCTAGGCCCGTGCAAAGTGGCAAAGTTGCCTCAAGTGACACAGCCACTACCTGAATGGCTGATGAGTATGGAGTGTGGGATCAGGAAGTGGAGAGGTGATGTCCTTCGATGCTGACGAAAGTCTTCAAGGTCGACGTCACCACGTGCGACGACTGCGTCAGTGTGATGAAGAAGGTTAGCGCGGTCACCGATCTCCTCCTCGAAGCTATAGGTCGGTCCCGTCCGGTTGGAAATAGAGAGGTATTAGAACAGCAGATCGATGATCTCCCCTTGGTACGTCCCGTAACCGCGGACCACAGGCTCTCCTTGCTCGAACACCTGACCGATAAGGTTCACGGTCGCGTCATCGACGCTGCGGTAAACACCAGACTTACTGACACGGACTAGGGACGATCCGATCACGCTGTTGCTGCTGTTGCCGCTGACCGCCAAGTCAGCGGCAGAAAAAATCTGCTGCGAGGCGTTGAACCACACCGTGAAAACCGAAGTAGGGAAGAATCCAACCACGTGGAGGTCAGCTCGGCCTAACAGGACGCCATCATCGGCGTCGTCTCGTGTTGCGAACACAGAGAGCCTATTCATGCCCATAATTGAGCTGGAATCATCTTTTTGATTCACAAACCGGTAACAGGGTCGCTGCGTACCGCCAGAGCCGAAGACGCTTTTGTAAACGTCTAACAATGGGGCTTCTGGACACAGGCGGTACTGACGATCCTTTTGGCGGAAAAACTGTTCGTAGCTTGGGACCTTGGGACTCGTGTCCAAGGTGTCCGCGATTCTTTCAGCCATGAGGCCCCAGACCCCGATATGGGGGAGTCCAAAAACGTGACCGAGTTCGTGCTGCAAGAGTACATAGTAGCGGTCTGCGGCAGCCCCTGCTTGAGGCTTGTTCCGGGCACCTTGATAGGCTAGCCGACCAGATAGTGGTGCTAGATAAACAAAACCCTTCGCGCGCAGGTGCTGTTCATCGTAGTCGGTGCGGACCGAAATGGCCGCGAAAGACGCTGGAGTTTTCAGGTATTGCTCTTGGACCTGATTCAGCACGCCAAATTGAAAACGAACGTCCACGCTTTCGTCCTCTGGACCGCTGCACGAATGCACCTCCCACTTTTGGCTGGCTATCCCTAGCGGTCCAAAGCTCGGCAAAGGCGAACTCATGGCTTGGGTAAATTCGAGGCGCCAAAAGTCCACGGCACGCTTTACAAGAGACTCCCCAGTCGCCTGTGTCAACCCAGCTTGCGTCTCGTCAACCAGAACGCAGTAGCTCACGGTCGCTGTATTGCCGACGAACCATGGATTTCCGGTGTCACGCAACTGCTCACCGCCTCGACTACTCCAACTACCAGCAAAGGCGAGTCCACTGAAGAACCAGGTTAGGCTACAGATGAGGCGAAGCATCGATGTCCTTTCAGAATTTACCGTGATGACAGGGGATTCAAGGCCGATAAAGGTGACAGCCGAGGAGGACGCCGTGCTGACTATGTACGCCCCCCCTCTTCTACCTAAGCTTAGAAGCGATTGCAATTCAGGCTAAACAAATTGCCATCTATTTTAGTTGCAGTGCCGAGCGCGCGCACGCCCGCATCGGTCGTCGCTACGGCAATATCACTGGCGGTGCCAATCCAGCAGCCGAGCAGCTCTGGCCGTGAGCGAAACGCCAGACAACCGACCTCGATGCCGTCACCAGCATCGGCCGACGCTTTGTCTTGGGTGACCGGATCGAAGGTAAAACTGACCTTGGTGCTGCGCAAAGCGATTGGATTGTCCGACTTGGCGGGTCCAAAGTCGCAACGGTAGCCAGAAGCCAGAGCAGACGTGGCGGATAGGGATAGGGCCGCAGTGATCAAGAGCGATTTCATCATAGCTGGTTCCTTTACAGAGGTGTTGATGACTAAGACCAGTATGGGACGCCCGGATTTGACGGTAAATTAATTAACTAGCCAATTTCCTAAGGACTGTTATACCTGAGGTGAACACTGGCGCCCATGGCGACTACCGCGAGCGCTTAAATCCATAAATATTTGGCCCTTATGCTCCGACGCCGAGGGCCGCCCTGGATAGGAATGGGCCCTGCCCTATGGACCTGTTTAGCCTCAAAAATTATAAAGAAATCTTGGTCTTGAAGACGAAGGATCGGCGCCAGCAGCTCGGTTCGCGCTTTTCCCTCACCCGGGTCGCGGCCGCGTGTGGCATCCAGAAGACCTATCTTTCCAAGGTGTTAAACAGCGATGCCCATTTGAATCCCGACCAACTCACCGCCGCCTGTGCCTTTTTGAACTGCAGCGACGACGAGGCCGAATACTGTTTACTGCTGCGCGACCAAGCGACGGCGCAAAACCCCCACCGGCAGCGGCGGTTGACCAACAAGCTGGAAGCCCTCCTCGGCAAGGTGCGCAACACCGAGGCCTGGCTGGACGATGCACAAAAGGTGCAAGAGCAAGAGAAGGTGTGGACATACTACACAGATATTTATTTACAACTTTTGCACCTCTTTTTGACGATCCCGAGCTATCAACGAGACCGTAACCGGTTGATGACAGCTTTGGGGGTGAACGACGAACGTCTGACTGAACTCCTGCTACAGCTCGAGACCTTGGGACTTGTGCATTTTAAAGATCAAAGGCACCAGGCCGTCGACTTTAATTTCCATCTCAGCCCCGAGAACCCCGCCTATCGCCCGTATCGGAGTCTGCAGCGTCTGAAGAGTTTGCAGCGGCTTGACCAATTGAGCGGCCAGGCTGTTAGTTATGCAATGTCAGCGTCCTTTGCTGCCGATAAGGCGACCTACGAGCAGATTAGGACGCTGATCTTGGGCCTGATCAAACGCTCCCAAAAGCTCGTGTTGGCGGCCGAATCCACCAACGTGTTCCAACTGGACATCGACTTTTTTCAATGGGACCAGTAACAACTTCCGTTCTCGACCGGCATTGACGAAGCTTGCGAAGTGAGCAACCGGCGACCAATCCGACGAAATCAGCGTTTGCCCGGTCTTTCATGACGCCGTTCAAACGAATCACCTGATAGGAGACCCGAATGTGATGCCGCCACTCCATCATCACAACCTTCCTGACGAGGCTCTCATCATCGGCAATACCGCCGCGATCCGGCCCACGGTGCTGCCCGAGTTGCAGCTGCGCCTCGTCACCATCGAGCAAGCTTGGTGGACGGCCGATCCCAACGACCTTGATTGTAGTGCAATCAAGCCCCATCCGGGGCTTCTGGCAGAGGGGCCGGGCACCACGTCGAACCATGGAGCCGGCGGTTTAATGCCCGGCGAAGCCGCTCATTTTCAGGCGCATAGGCTGGTGAAGGCCGGCTCCGCGGAAGCTACCATGGCTTTTGCGCGCAGCATCTTAAGCCGCTTGGGTGGCGGTCACCTAGCTAGGTAGCTCGCGTCATGGAACGGCGAAGTTAGGTACCCAGAGGGCCGCCCTCGGAATGATACTGACCACCCTCAAAGTCGAACTCCCCTGCTGATACCGCGGCGGTGCTCGGGCGGGAGGTTCATAGTCAATATTCATGTGCTTGAGATAGCGGCGGACTTGGATGGGGTCGGTGATGGCGCTGATCTTCTTCATCGGGTCACCGCAGGCGTCGCATGTGGTGACGTCAATCTTGAAGACCTTGGCAAGCAACTTGAACCAGCTATAGTTGCGCAGCGGCTGGGCATCGCTGTCGTCATCGTCTTCCCTGAACTGGAACCCCTTTTTGACCTCGGGGTGAAGGGTCATCTCCCGTCGCTAAGGCGAGTGCGGCGCGAACTCACCCGCCCAGCGCACAAGGTGAGTCCGGGGTGGAGGAATAACTACTGAGATCACCGCGGCGAACACAAAGGGCCATGACCTTGCTGCTTATGGTCTGGATCAGCCCTGCAACCTCGTCGTCGGTGATCGGGTCGAGATTGCGGAACCGGGTGA
>JAPLFX010000107.1 GCA_026390445.1 Pseudomonadota bacterium | reverse complement strand
CGCTCGGCACTGTAGGTGGCGCAGGTTTCATCGCTATTGGTCAGATAACTCAAGCTACTGGCGTCTTCATTCCCGCGCCGGCACGACGCGGCGCCGAAAGTGGCCGCCGTGACAGCAACGGCAAGGAGTCTGCGGGTTGCGATGGTACTGATAATGAGGGAGACCTCCCCGAACACGCGCACGGCTACGCCCATTTCTTGTGCCAGAATACGTATCGGCGCCTTTAGCCCCAAACTTTAATTTGGCAAATTTTGCTGACATGACATGGTGTTACAGCCGCCCTAAAAGTTGTTACCGAACCTGAGTACAGGGCCGACCAAACAACAAAGGAGCCAAAAATCGGTGATCTCCCCCAATATTCAGGGCCTGGATCACCGGATACAGCACCTCCTTCGCCTGGTGTCCCACCGCCACTCCAGCGGCAGCGAGCATCAGACGGTCGTTGGCACCGTCGCCGACACAGGCCACGCTCTTGACGTCCAGCTGCAGACGCGCACAGGTTTCCTGCACATAGCGCAGCTTGGCTTCGGCATCGACCACCTCGCCCACGACGGTCCCGGTCAGTGTGCCGTCCTGCACGCCCAAGGTGCAAGCATGGTATGCGGTAAACCCAACCTTGGCGGCGATCCCCGCCGCCAGCTGGACAAAGCCGCCCGAGACCAAGAACGTCGGCACGCCCAAGCGGCGACAGAACGCGACGAACTCCAGGATACCCGGCATCAAGGTCAATCCCGCCTCGGCCTGGGCCAACACTTTGGTGGACAAGCCTTTGAGCAAGGCGACGCGCTCCGCCAGGGCCTGACGAAAGTCCAGCTCTCCAGCCATGGCGCGCTCGGTCACGGCTGCGACATGCGCCTCGACTCCTGCATACCGCGCCAGCACGACGATCGACTCCTCACGGATGACCGTCGCATCCATATCGAAGAACACCGCCTTGACCTGCTCCAACTGCGAATACCCGACGGTTTGCCGACGCAAGAAGGACGCTTGGCAAGCCTTTGCCACCGCTTGATAGCCATCGTGGCTAGACCCGCTCAATTCAACCATGCCGTAGGCAGCGTCGCTCAGAGCACGAAACGGCGCATAGTCGGCTAGCTCGCGCGGCGGCGGCCAGGCGCAGACCAAACGCAGCAAGGGCGAGGATGTGTCCAGAGGCTTGGAACCCGGGTCCGTAGAGGTCGTCACGTCGTCGTCTACCTTCGCTCTCAGAGATAAAGATCACCGCCTGCTACAGGAAGCCGCACCGCGGGGATCAGAGGCTAAAAATGCACTCCGACGATCGCTGACATCTCCTGACCTATAGTCTTATAGGTACCTCCGCCCTCGCCGTCCGTAAACTTAAAAGAGCGGCTGAACACACCGTAGCCGATATCAAGCTCGGCTGGCTTAAAAGCTCCATGCAAGGCGACGCGCCCCCGGTTTGTCGAGATATTGTCCTCGCCCTGCTGCTTGACCGCGGCGCCGTCATAGACGAGCAGATTGCGAAAATCAAAGTGCCCTTGCTCCAGACCGATACCTAGGCGTAAGGCGAGGTCCTTGTTTAGGGCGTAGTCCAAGCCGAGCATGAGCAGCTGCGTGCGGATGATATATTGGTCCGGATCGAGACCATAGTAGGAGATGCGGGTCTTATTGTCGCTCGCCGTGCTACCGATGGCGAGGTCGTCGGTTTCGACCAGCCAATGTTTGCCAAGGATGCCGAAGCTAAAGTCTCCGCGCTGTAGAAAGCCATCGACGGCGATAAAGCCTGGTTCGATGATAATGAGGTCCTGGCCGGAGACAAAGGCCTTGCCACGCAGAGGCGGATAATAGGTGTAGCCAATGCCCACATCCTTTAGGGCATAGGTAACCCCGCAACCGTAGCCGACCATCTGCGGTGCATAGCGAGTCGTCCGGCTTTGGTTCAAGAAGGGCTGTCCGAGGATAACGGAGCGCTGTTGCAAATACCGCATGACGATCGCAGCGCGCAACTCAGTGGTGAGTTCTACGACCAGTTTAGCACTCGTTTGTTGCCGGGTACTCACTTCGCGAATCGGTTTATCGGGGTTGCGGTTGTCGATCAGCGATTCGACCAGGTGGTACTGAACGACGTGTTCGATGGCCACTCCCGCACCAGCGCCTAAGTCCAGGCCTAGAGCCGCGCCGACAAAGTCATCCGTGGCCGTTGCGGCTATCTTAGTGCCCCCAACCAAGGAATGGTCGAGGGTGGTGGCGCGATGATTACGAACGCCAAGCACACCTGCATGCATGTCTTTGGGCCGAAGATGCGCCGGATTAACCGGCAAGAGGCGACTGCTACTGCCGTCGGTGGGCAGTTGGATACTCTCTTCGGCCATATCGGCCAAGGCCACATCGAAGACATCCAGGATCACGATGGGTAAACACCAAAGCAGGATATGCAGGCAGCAGCGCATCAGCTTCCCTTCAGACGGGTGAGGGCCGCGAGGGCTGGAAGGTATGGTCGGTAGCTGGCATAGGCAGATCCCAGGGTGAGCGCTAAGGCGAGGCCACCGATATGCGTCGGGTTAAGCTGAACCCCCGTCGCACCATCGGTGCTGATTAGTCCGGTGGTCGGGTTAATCAATTCTGCCGCACTGAGGGTGTCGTCGCTGGTCGCGCCAACGGTGCGACCACCAGCGATGCCGCCGCCCATGACCAAGGCCCCACCCACTGGCCAGTGGTCTCGACCACTAGCACCGTTGACCGATGGAGTGCGGCCAAAATCCGAATAGAGGACGATGAGTGTCTTATCAAGCTGACCAGAGGCCTTCAAACCAGCCACCAACTGTGCCAGTAGAAAGTCGACGCTGGCGAGGATCGGCGCCAGCCGCGTGTTCTGATTTTGATGGGTATCAAAGCCACCAAAGCCGAGGTTGATACAGGTGACCAAGTCGTTGTTGAGTAGCTTGAGCGCTAAGGCCACGGCGTTCTGGCTGTCGCTACTCATACCTTTTGGTGCATTGGTAGTGAACGCAGCCTTGTCGGCATCGGTCAGGGCCATCTTGGCGCCGACATTGCCAGCAAATTGAACGCGTAGTTTCGCCTCCGCCGCACTCAAATCGCTAAGGCGACTATTGGCGCCCACTTCGCCCTGCGACTTCGCCACCGAAGATTTGAGCAAGTCGAGGATCGCCATACGCCTTTGAATCGCTGCATCATCGGCCGGATACATCGACCGATACAGCTCGAGATTTTGCGCGCGCACCACCGACACCGGCTTGAGAATGCCACGATCCGTCTGTGGATCCGAACCACCGGCGAGCTGGACGATGGGAATGGTGGCCTGGCTCTCAGAAGCAACGATCGCAGGGATGGAAGCGGAGTTGACGATCCCGGTATTGCTGAGAACACCTTTATCCATGTAGGCACTGCCGGCCGGATGCGAGGTAGTGCCCATGGCAATCCCCCGCACGACCAAGAGATCGGCGCCGATGCCGGCAAGGTTGGGCAGCCAGCGTCCGAGGCGACTGCCATCGGTGGCGCCGGCGACGGGATGGCTTTGGCCGTAGTCATAAAGCAAATTTAGTTTACCAGTTGAATTCGGTTTGGGATCCGTCACCTCAAGGATATCCCAACCTCCCGACATATTGATCCACACCAATTTGCGCTGCGGCGGATAGCTCGTCGTGTCTGCGGCACGCGCCGTACCGGCGCCGGCAAGTAGCTTGGCGACGCTTAAATAAGCGGTCATGCTGACGCCGCTTGCCAGCAGCTGACGACGACTGATATCGCTAGTCTCCTGTGGCAGACAGACGGCGCAGCTGGTCTTCGCCGCTTGAGCGGCAGCTTCGGCTTGGGCTTTTGCTAACCATGTCGGGGTTGATTTTTTCATGGATTTTGTGCCACCCAGCAGCGCACTGCTTCCTTGAGGTCCCAGACCGGACCAATCAGCGGTGGCCCCGCCTGCCCTGGAGGCATATTGCCGCTGGCCATCATATTGACCGACTGCGACCCCCAAATCTTCATCTGTGCCGCCGAGCTGATATCCTGGCGGCCGATCTTATTGCCAGCAAAATGACAGTTCGTACACTGACCGAGCTTAGGTGCGATATCGGCCGTGAAATCGATGGTCTTGCTACATGGCAAGTTGGTGTTGCCACCCGGCGGCTGACCGAGCGGTGGCTCATCGAGCGGATCAGTGACCGTTGCATCCGAGCGACTGCCTTCAATAAAGGCCGGATGCGTCGCCATCGCATACACCAGTTCCTTAAAGCTATAGTTGACGGTGACAAAATAGCTGGTCAAAGCTCGCCGCAAATCGGCCTCGTCGCGGTAAAACGCACGACCCATCAACCAGCCCCACGCGTGTTCGACGGTACATGTGGCGAAGGCATCGTCGTTGCGAATGATATCAGCAAGATCGGCAAGACCGGCGCCAGACTTGTTATCAAAGGAGCTGGGCGTGCTGGCTTTGGCGCCAGTGTAGAGCTCACCGCCTTCGCCCCAGGTGCTAAAGAAATCGGCCAGTGGATCGACGGTCGAATGACAACCCATGCAGCCAGGTGTGGTGCGGAGGTTGCCTGGGTCAGCGGGAAACACGCGCGGTAAGGCCGAGGTGAATTGCCGGCACAGCAGACGCTGGTAGAGCTGGTTGGCGCGCGAACGGTTCTTTTCATAGCGGCGCAACCAGCCAAAGGTGCTGAGGGCACCCGCCTGCGTTGGGTCGTGACCGACGTTTACCAGTCGAAAATTGGTATCGGTCAGGGCAATGCTGCCGATCAGATCCGCCAGTCCCGGCGCAGCGTTGAACTTCGTCATATCAAAATACTGATTCTGGCGCATAAAGTGCACGATGGCGCCATCGACCGCGGTCAGGCCAGACTCGAGAATTTTAGTATACGGGTAATTAGCCATCACCACCGCCGTCGCGAGACCAGCCGCCTGTTTACTTAAGGAGTTAGTCACCGCCGCATGGGTATCGAAGATCTCCGTGGTGCCAAGCTCAGCGTTTTTTGCCGCAGCCGGGTCGCTGTATTCGATCAAGCACTGACTGAGGTCAGTGCCACAGGTTGTCATGACCTCCGGACAGACCCAGGCGACCATGCCTGGATACCAAAACACAGTGACCGCCTGCTCCCAAGCCTGAGGACAAGTTCCGGTCTTTCTGCCCGAGTTCTGGCTCGACCATTGGCAGCGATAGCGTTGATCACCGCTATCGGCACGATTGCAACTGAGCTTGGCCACCTTATTGGTCTTGTTATCGATATCACTGCGCACGAGCTCAGTTAGGTAATCATCGCCCAAGCCGGTACCAAACAGGATTTCGTGGTAGCGCAACGTGGCACTATAAAAGTTCGAATGGTTCAGAAAAGCACGTATCGCACTTTTATAACTGCCATTATCGCTGCCCACCGCAGCATACTCATCATCTGTAGGCACGGTGCCATGGAGCAGATACTGAGCCCGTTTCAGCGCCATTTCATAGTCAGGTCCGGCCGCTTGCGCCGAACGCGTGATCAGGACTGTTGCAGCAACGCCAGCGATAGCCAACATCGAGCGCACCTGGCTGCGGCGAAAGAGGCGGCTATAGAGCTGGTTTGCGTTCATGTTCACCTCAGTGGTACAAGCTGCTGGCGCTTAAGTTCAGCGCCGAGCAGACGACGATGTATTTGGCAAAGGGGTTATTTGCAGCCCACCAGTTCGTCGCGACAATCGGTTCTTCGGCTACCATGATGGCCTGCAGCTTGGGGTAGATCGCCGGATCAATCTTTGCCGATGGAATGCCGAGAAAGCGCTGGGCCATCCAGGAAATATTGCTAAACTCCTGATCGGCTGGATGGGGCAGAATCGTCGACCAACCTGGATGCTCCGAGGCATTTGGCGCCACCAAGGCACGACAAACCTCGTCGGCGACCTTGCTGACCGCAAGCAGCGAGGTCGCATCATAAGTCGTTTGCGGATTGGTCGCGAAGTCCTGCGGTGCGCCGCCAAGGAGCAGCCGAAATTGATCGACCTTGCCGATTTGATGCGCGACCGCGCTACCCTCTGAACGATACTGACGCAACAAGCGCCGCACAAATAGATCGGGATCTGGACGCACTGCGGCCGGTGCATGGGTGGTCCCCACGAGATACACCTGGGCTAAAGCCGCTTCGTTGGGTCCACCGGCCGCATTGCCCAAGGGCTGCCCCACGACCGTTCCGTTAAAGGTCGTCGACACGCTCGAGGTCGGAGATTTGTGCTTCATGAAGTTGTACATATAGCAGCCAGACAAGCACTGGGCGAAGATAGCTAGTAAGGCGCTGTTTAACGCCTGACGCAGCCACGCTCTCCCAACCTGTCTGTTCCCGCTAGCAACCATCTCTACACCTCCCTCCTTTCCTTTCGGGTCCCTCGCCAAAAACTTGAGAATGCGCTTCAAATGACTGATATTAAGGCGTTACTAAGAAGCCGATGGTCGGCGCTAGCGCCAGCAAACGGTAGCTAGCGTTAAACTCCGGCTGACTCTGCCCGTCCTTGCCATAACCCGCCGTGACGCCGATAAAGGCGTGGTCGGTAGGTGCTCCAAGTAAGAGCAGCAGCTTGAGCGCACTAACCGGCATGGTATCGACCGACACATAGGCACTGCTATCGTATGACTGCGTCTGATAAAACACGCTGGACTTGAAACCAATCCCACCAAAATCGATGAGCATGCCAAAACGGGTTTGAAAGTAATCGCTATAGATCGTCCGTCCCTTGTCATCGGTCAAACCTTGGCCGTGCGCCTGGACAAAGCCCAGCTCAAAATCGATCAAACTCTTGGCCGCCGCAAATTGCCCCATCACGCCTAAACGCGGTGGCACAAAGGCGATGTCCTGACTGGTGATACCACTGCCATCAAAAGCACTTTGGTCGATATCCCGCTGCCTATGCCCACCGAGCACATAGTAGAAGCCGCCACTCCAAGCTCCGGCGCGGCGCACGATGCCAAAGTGAGGAGCGAGCACCGCAGCTTTGTGAATATGGGTTGTTGAAACTCCGACGGCTGACGTGACCGTCTGATTATAGGCGCTGTTGATTTGGTCCTCGGCACCGGCAAACACCTCCAAGCCCTGATCGGTCAGAAAGGTGAAATCCGCTGCAGGAGTGTAGGTCTGCGGCGTTTGGTCGGTGACCGATTGCGTCTGATCCTTTTGCGACTGCCGCTGCTTCGAGTATAAACCTTTGACATTGAGACGAAGACCAAAACGTGAGCCGAAAGCGGCGTCAAAGCCGATGACGGCAAAGCCTTCAACTCGCCGATCAAAACGCACCGAACCAGGCGGTGAGGTCTTCACTTGGGCGTCGACTCCGCCCAAGTCTAAGCGATTCCAGACGTGACTTCGACGCGCATATTGCATGGCCATATAACCTGGAGTCTGCTCATCTTGGCCGGTAAATGCCGCCGCCACTCCCGCTGAACACAGGGTGACCGTAAGCGTCAAAAGTTTGACGATAGGCAGGGACAAAGCAGACCTCCAATGGCAGGTGTGTCGGTGCCTGGCGAAAATTCTTTAGGCCGCCACGCCGCGTCCCCCGTCGCCGCAGACTTGGCGGCTGTATCTAAAGGCGAAAATCATGCCACATCAGCATCAGCGAGGTCTCGCCACGGTAGGTGCTGCGCGAAACCGAGACGATCAACTTGGCCGACTTGGCGGTGGTCAACTCAGCATGCACCTCGTTAAAGAACATCACCTTCTGCGGCGGTGTCCCTTTGCGTCCCGCCTGGATCATGACGCAGGTATGCCTTGGCTCGCCGGACTCCTTGTCATAAAAAAACCGCGTCGAGGCGACCTCGACGTCGAGGCGAAACTTTGGTTCCTCAAAGCCATGACCAAAGGGCTTTAGTCCGTCCAGCTGCTCGGTCAATGCTAAGGTGGCAAGTTCCGGCGCAAGCTCACAATCAAAAGCGATACAGCTATCCCAAAGCTCCGGCTTTGCCGCACGCACGCCGGCGGCATGCGCGTTAAGCGCCGTGCGCAAGGCCTCCTCATTGGCCGCAGGAAAGGTGAAGCCACCCGCGGCAGCGTGTCCGCCAAACTTGGTAAACAAAGACGCCGCACTGGTCATCGCCGCCGTGACATCAAAGCCCTTGATCGAGCGCGCCGAGCCTTTACACACGCCATCCTTGCGTTGAAACAGCCAGACCGGACACCAAAATTCCTCGGCGATCTTGCTGGCGGCAATCCCCACCACTCCCGGATGCCATTCGCCGCCAAGAAACAGCACGGTCGCGCCTGGATATTTGCAAGCCTCGCGGCGTGCAGCCTCAACGATGTTTTTTTGAATGCGCTTACGCTCTTCGTTACAGCTATCCATATGAGCGATCAGCGGCTCAGGGTCGTTGCCGACAAATGCCTGAATCACCAAGTCGGCATGTTCGAGGCGTCCAACGGCGTTGATCCGCGGCCCCAGGCGAAATCCGACATCCTTTTCGTCGACGCCCTTGAGGGTTTGACAGGCCGCCATCAATTGCCGGAGGACCGGCCTCTGGCTCTTGCTCAGCGCCGCGACACCGAGCTTGGCAAGCCGATGATTGACCCCGTTAAGCGGCACCACATCGCAGATCGTCGCCATGCCGGTCAAAGCGAGCAAATCGGTCCAGATCGCCGCAGGAGGGTTCAGGCGCTCGCCGAGTTTGCGCAGCAGCACAAAGGTGATGCCGCAGCCACACAACTCTTGGTACATGGCATCCGGATGCATCTTCGGATTGAGGATGATGCAATCAGGCATCTTTTCTGGCTGGATGACGTGATGATCGGTGCAGATAAACTCAACGCCGCGGGCTCGGCAATAGGCAGCCTCGGCATTGGCCGTGATGCCGGTGTCCATCGTGATGATCAGCTCGGCCTTCTCGTCGTCGATCAGATGCTCAATGGCCTTTAGATTGAGCCCGTAACCCTCTTTGAAGCGGCACGGTATGTAATGAACAAAGTTGCGGTAGCCCAGCGACTCGAGAAACCAAATCCAGGCGACACAGCTCATCGTCCCGTCGACGTCATAGTCGGCATACAGGCCAATGCGCTTGCCAAGGCGGATGGCCCCTTCCACCGCATCGACCACCTGCGCCAGGCCATGATCGCCGTAAACCAGTCCAGCAACTTGTTCAAAGCGTCTGTTCTCCATGAGGATTTCCGCCACAGACGCGAGGTCCTTGGGCGACTTGACGGAGAGCGACTGCCAGTTTTTGAACTTACCTGCCAAGGCTGCCTCAGACATCGTGGAGTTGTAAGACCCCAGAGTCTGTCCGAAAAGAACCGCCTGCGCCAATTGAATTCGCGGCGGACCCTGGCTCAGACCGAGGTGGCTCAAGCTGATCTAGACGACTCGAGTCAAATCGACTATTCGTACCGGTCGATAAGTGATCGCGCAGTCAGAGCGCTGTTGCCGCGAAAAGGGCTAGGGATGCATCGTCGCTCAATCCTCCAAATCATCGATTCCTACCAAAGGGAATGGCGACGGCTTGCCGTGGAGGCCGACGCGCCTTATTTTGAGGCCGAGGAAGCTCCAGTGTTGGACCGCTTTCGTGCCTTCATTGCGGCCACGCCGGATTGCTGCGAGCGCGACTCACCGCTCGGCCACCTCACCGGCTCGGCTTTGGTGATCACCCCGGACCTCAACCAAGTCCTCCTCACCTTGCATCGCAAGCTGGGCAAGTGGCTCCAACTCGGCGGCCACGCCGACGGCAGCCCGCTGCTGCACGAAGTGGCCATGCGTGAGGCCAACGAGGAGTCGGGCCTTGAATCACTGTATTTTCTCCCCTACGAGCGGGTCTTATGGGGGGGCCAGACGCCCGGGACGGACCTGGAGCCGGGCCTACCGATGCCCTTTGACTTTGATGCCCACGCCATCCCGGCCCGGCCCGGCGAGCCGGCCCATGTGCACTACGACGTACGCTTTCTGATTGTTGCCAACCACCTTGATCCTTTAGTGATTTCTGAGGAGTCGCGCGATCTGCGGTGGTTTGGCGTCGAGGCCGCGCGGCAGACGAGCCAGGAACGCAGCATGGAACGGCAGTTTCTCAAGTTGGCTTGGCTGAAGCAGCGGTTGACAGAGGGCGACAAAGCCTTAGGTTAATTCCTGATAGCGACAAGCGGACCCAAAGTCGAGGGCCGCGTGAGTCGTGCGTCCTCAACCTGCCCATTAGGATGACCCCTTGGCTGATTATTATAAAACTCTAGGTGTGAGCAAAGGCGCCGGCGCTGACGAGATCAAAAAGGCGTATCGCAAACTCGCGCTGCAGTATCACCCCGACCGCAACAAAGACGATAAGGGGGCCGAGGAGAAGTTTAAGCAGATCAGCGAAGCCTATGCCGTCTTAAGCGACGACGACAAGAAAAAGCAATACGACGCCTTTGGCGACTCGCAGTTCCACAAGCAATATTCGCAGGAAGACATCTTCCGCAGTACCGACTTTGGCTCGGTGTTTCAAGAGTTCGACATGAGCGGCATGGAGGGCATCTTCGGCCGCATCTTCGGCGGTGGCGGCATGGGCCCCGGTGGACCGCAGGCGGGCCGTCCCGGCCAGCGCCGCGCCGTCAAGGGACAAGACGTCGAGTACCCGCTGCAGATTGGCTTCGCCGAAGCCTTTGGCGGCGGTGAGCGCCAAATCAGCTTTCAACTCCAAGACGGAACGCGCCGCGACCTCAAGGTACGTATTCCCAAAGGCGCTAAAGACGGTAGCCGACTTCGCGTCAGTGCGATGGGTGCGCCGTCGCCTTATGGTGGACCAGCCGGGGATTTAAGCGTCATCCTTGAGGTGGTGCCGCATCCGCATTTTGTCCGCGACGGGGACGACCTCCTGACGACGGTGCCGCTCAAGATCTCTGAGGCTTTACTTGGCGTCTCGCGCGAGGTCGAGACCATGGACGGTTTCAAGAAGGTTAAAATTCCGGCGGGCGTCAAACCAGGGACGAAGGTGCGGCTGAAGGGTCTGGGCTTTCCCATCATGGGGCGTGAGGCGCGCGGTGATCTTTATGTGGTCGTGGAGCTGAGTCTGCCGACGCAGTTGACGCCGTCGCAGAAGACGGCGGTGTCGGCATTGCAGGAAGTGGATTTGTAAGAACAGGGGTTGGGGGACGGGATTCAGTCCCTGAATCGCTGACAGCTTGTTAGGTCTTTGGCCTGCATCCTTGCCCGACTTCGTGCGCTTCGCAGCCCAGCTGACCAAACACATCTTCTTGGATTAAAGGCCGCAATGGATCAACCCAAGGATTGTAGACGAGGTAGGGGTTGTCGTCGCCGGTGGCCAGCCTGTAAATCCGTTGTCCAGGAATGTAGCGATTCACGTATCGGTTCTCAGAGGTGTAAGTGACAATATGATATTCTGAGTGGGCCGCGCAGAATTCCAACAGTGACGGGCCATCGCTCCAGGTAAAGCCGCCGACCATATTGAATGGTTGCAAGCCCAACCAGAGCAATTCATCATTGTCGCAAATGCTGCGAACCTTGGACCAAAAGATGTCTCCGTCGACGATCAATTCTACTCGATGTTCGTTTGCGGTTGCGCCCATTGCCGACCTCCGTGAAGCTCATCGGCATTCCGGCGAGGAGACTTGAGTCGCGCATGCTACAGGCCGTCGCTTACTTATCGATATAGCGCATGAATACCTCACATCTTGAGACAGGTCTGCAGCGGACAACTTGCTGCGACTGTCGATTGCAGCCAAAAGACGAGGCCAAAACGGCGCTCTTCCACCCCGAGAAAAAATCGCCTAAATTAGTCCAAGTAGTTGTTATAATGCGTCCTTTTGACGCACACCACAACACCACTGAACTAACTTTGAGGCGACCATGAAGCACTTGAAGTCACAGATTTGGCACCTAAGCAGCATGCTTCCAGCGGCCCGTGCATGGCTGGTCAAGTTGAGCAGCAGTGGGCTAGCACTTGCTTGTCTAACCTTGATGAGCAGCTGCGCGAAGGACTCCCTACCGCTCAAGCGCAAGGCCGTCCGTGCCGAGCTCATCGAACAACCACAAAAAGATCAAGGCGCCGCGGATATCAACCAACAGTCCTGCAGCATGCAAAGCCACACACAGTGGCAGCATTTTCTGGATGCCTACGCCCACGATGACCGCTGGGGGAAAACCTGCGAGCAAGACTGCGACGCCGAGTACGCTCAATTCGTTCAACAGCGCATCCAGAATACCTTCACAACGTGCGCCGACGTGCTCCACGCCGACCCAGTTCTGACCAAATGCACGGCTAATTTTCGCGGCTTTGTCTCCAGTTGGCTGCAGCTTCACGCCGCAAATAGCTACGGATTTAACCTGAGCAACGACCAGTACCATCAGAGTCAAGAGGCCACCGATAAACCGCCAGGCATGATGACCGTCCCGTCCGAAATCATCGCCGCCCTGCCTGAACGCAGCCAGGTGGAGCACGTAGCCAGACGACAAGGCTGGAAGTACCTCACCCACGTCTCGGCGATTCGCGGCACCCGCACCATGATTTATATCCCAGACTCCTCCAGTCAATTCGACCGCTGGCTACTGATCAACTATGAGCACGACCCCGACCGCGTCGACGCACATTCCGAAGTCGCTTTTCTTGCCGTGCAAAAGCAAAGCCGCAGTGGCCAAAAGCTGTCGCGATTCCCGCTCAGGTTTCGCGACTACCACGTATCGCAGAGTAGCGAAGGCTATCAGCTCAGTTTGAGCAGGAACTTCTCAGGAAAATGCTTCGCCTGCCATCCCAGCGGTGTACGTCCTCTGATCGATATCATCACCCCACAGACCAGCGCAAAGCCAGTGTCTGGTGAGAGCGACTTTAACCAGGATGATGCAGCGCCAGCTCCGGCGGGATTTGCTCGCCGACGCTTAGATGAGTTCAACGCCATCCTGGCCTCTTATGGCCTGCCGGATTGGGAGGGGATGATTGCGCCGGAGACTTTAGGACCAGCGCTGGGAGGCGCGCAAGGTTGCACCAACTGCCACGATGGCAAGCGCCGCGGCGCCCTATCGATCGTCACGAGCTGGCCGCACATCGAGCAAAAGATCGCCAGTGAACTCAGTATGCCGCCGCAGCGTGCACTGACGCGACTCGTGGAAAAGAAGCTGATGCACCCCGACGAGTTTCATGCGGCGGATGCGGCGACCCTGGCTGCGGGCATCGAGCTGCAGACGCAGACACAGCGAGCCTTTGCCGCGGAGCGCCTACCAGCACTAGTCGCCTGGCTGACTGAGCACCGCTGCGACTAGGTAAACTGCCGACTAATTCGTTTTTATATTTTTTCCAAAACATACGAACGCCTGCGCCCAACCAGCCATAATTATTAGCATTAATAAAACTAAAGATTTTCAAAAAAATGCCGATAAGTAGCTGGTCATCGACGTTGGCTACGCTAGCCCAACGCCTTCTTTCGCCTGAAAGCGGACGTGTCCCATGAACCACAAGAAGCCATGCGACGGTTGTTTATCTAGACGCCAAGCCCTCAGCAACGGCGCTCAGCTCGGCCTCGGCGTCGCGGCTGTTGCAGTGATATCTGCCTGTGGTCACGAGAGCAAAAAAAATGGCGATCCTGGAACGACGGTTCCAACAGCAAGCGGTGTGGCGACGCTCGACTTTGCAACCTATCCCAATCTGCAGACCACTGGCGGCTCCTACCGACTAAACATCAATGGCAACCCCGTATCTGTCACCAGAATGTCCGATACTTCGGTCGTTGCAGTGGTCGCCCTGTGCACGCACGAGGGTGCCACGCTGGGAGGCGTTTCCGGCGCCAGCATGACCTGTCCGCGCCATGGTGCGACGTTCAGCGCCAATGGGACTGCCACGGGCGGGCCCAATGGTGGCAATTTGAGTCAGTATCCGGCGACTCTAAGGACGACTGGAGTCACCATCAAGGTGGCATAGTTTCTGGACGACATGAGGTCCACAGGGATGCCGCAGAGGTCTAAATCACAGGTAAAAATTAGCTTATCTGGTAATCTCCCAAAAACAATCTTTGAGGCATGCCAGAAGTTGACCATACACCAAGCCTTATATCGCAGCGCCAACGAGCCGATACCGTATGACAACCCTTATTTTGAAGAGTCACCTTATGGGAGCCTTGGGGCACGGCAGTCGCATCGAACTCATCGTCAATATCAGCGAGTTTTTCAAGCGCGTCGGGTTGATTTGTGATTATCAAGAATTTGACTGGCTCGGGCTTGAGAGAGGCATGAGTCTGACGTCCTTCCCTCCCCACCTTGTTGGGCAGTTACTTGATCTTTGTGAGCAAGATCCTACCTACCATCTCGTCAGTGGCACCGCTCCCGGTCGCTTGGTCAACAAATATGTTCCTAACGCTCTTTCATACCAACTGGCCACAGGCGACAAGAATCCCAATTTGGTGCTAAACGCATTTGTTGACCCAAAACGCGCCCTAGTCGATGAAGAAATGATCTGCTCGGCCCTTGCCATAATGAACCCTGTCGATACTGGTGACCAATAACAGCACATGCATCTCTGATTCGAGCTCGCGGCGAGTAAGGCGTTGAGAATGGCACTGCTCGTGCACGTGCGTCTCCTTTTCGCATCGGTACTGATTCACTCAGTATAGTTTTTATGGTCAGGACACCACGGACCAGCAAAGCGACGCCGAGCATGTCTGCACCGGACATCCGTCGATTAGGGATAGCCACGACGACCACCGCAAAGCTAATGCAGCTCGACCGCAGCCGGCGCATACTGGGTCAACGTCTTTAACATCGCGATCCGGTCAACCGGCTTGCCGATATGATCGGTAAAGCCCTTATCTAAACACAGCTGCCGCTCCTCCCTCAGCGCATGCGCAGTCAGAGCGATCACCGGTGTCCTATATCCCTGCTGACGCAATCGTTCATTGGCTTCATAGCCGTCCATCACTGGCATTTGCAGGTCCATCAGCACCATGTCGTATTTGCATTCGCCGATTCTGTCCAAGGCCTCTTGCCCATTCTCAGCCATATCGACCTTTGCTCCCGCACCGAGCAAGATGCGATTAAGCAGCAAGCGATTGTCGGCGGAATCATCCACGACCAGTACCCTAACCCCAGGCAGGCATCCCTGCTGCGGCGACATCTTAGCTGGCTTTTGGAGCCGCCGCTGGTCCTCCGCCTTGCTAAGTTCAGCCGTACCAGCCGGCGCCTCAACCAGAGCGATGGTCACGACAAAACTGCTGCCATGACCTGGCCGACTGGCGACTAGCTTCACATCGCCTCCCAGCAGTCGTGCCATGCGTCGCGATAGCGCAAGGCCCAGTCCTGTGCCTCCAAATTTCCTCGTCGTCGTCACATCGGCCTGGGTAAATGCCGCAAACAGCTTGTCTGCTTGCTCCGGAGACACTCCGCAACCGGTGTCGGTGACGGTAAAGGCCAATTGGGCGTTGCCTTGTCCAGGCAAAACGACCGAATGAATCCGCACGTCGACCTCGCCTCGCGAGGTAAACTTCACGGCATTGCCGACGATATTGAGCAAAATCTGCCGCAGCCTCAGTGCATCTGTAACAATATGTGCCGGGATCGACTCATCCAAGTGCATAGACAGCTTGACGCCCTTGTCCTCGGCTTGAATCTTAAGAAAGCACGTGACGTCCTGCAGGACCTGGCTGACTGAGACCGGTTGCAGATCGATCTCGATCTTTCCCGCCTCAATCTTCGACAGATCCAAAATATCATTGATGATGCTAGCCAGCAGGTGACCATTGCGTTTGATGGCGTCCAGATAGAACGTCCGATCAGCCGCGGACGGCTCGGAATGTTGCAGCAGGTCGGCAAAGCCGATCACCGCACCCAAGGGAGTGCGGATCTCGTGACTCATATTAGCGATAAAGTGACTCTTGGCCTGACTGGCCTCAGCCGCCAACTCCCTGGCCGCATCCGCTTCCGCCTTGGCTCGCTCGGCTCCGGCCTTGGCCTGAGCAAGCGCCGCGGCCGATTTGGCTAACTGATTGGCCTTTCGCATCAGGCTGCTCGTCAGTCCACAGATGAGGAAGCATTCGACGAGCACCAGCAGGGTCTCAAGTCCCTCGGATACCCCCAAACTTTGAAAAAAGAACTTACCGACCGGCGCAATAAAATAGAAATCACAGACCGCAGTGGCCAAGACACTGACAAGAATGCCAGGCCCGAGACCGGCTATCCGCGTCACGAGTAGCACCGTGGCATAGACGAGAATAAATGGACTGCGGCTTTCGTCCATCGCCAGATAAATACCGCGCATGGCCTCAAACATCAGCCAGGCGGCAGGGAATGGGAGCAGATACCTGAAAAAGGGCGAAGCAGTAAACATACGTTCGATGCGCCCTCTGAGGGACATCTGGACCTTGCGCATCAGGCCACTCCAAACCAAGCTGAACTTCGGGCATGTAACGTTTGATCGTCCAGACTTTATCTACCTCGAAATGAAATGTCACGGCACTTTAATCAGCGTGCGCCGTGACAACCGGAGTCAACACCGTCGATGGTGCGACGGAGGCTACTCGCACGGCGGCTTTGGTGGTACGGTTAACAGGCGCTCATTGCATGGTCTGTGGTGCTTTCATCGTGAGCTCCGAGGGCGTTTATATTAGATCCAACAAAGCCGCTGTTCTATGCTTCACACAGCCGCGTATCGTCATTTTTATGAATACTTTAATTTTATATTAAATACTGTCATTTAAGATAGTTGGTGGATTAGAAATCTGGATTTGCGAGCGAATTCTGATACGATGTGCAAGCGGGACGTGAACATGACCTCGGCAAGGCAAACGGCCGCAGTAAGGTTGACTTTCACGCCCCAACTCGCTACGACACACAGACCCCCCAAGTCCGACATTTAAGTTCGTTTTCCACAGGAACCGAAGGAGAATTTATGCACAAGCACAAGGTGTCCCTGGTCGGAAGGTGGCTGTTCCTAGCGCTGAGCTGTGGCACAGCCGGCGCGAGTTTGGCGGCGGAGCAGGTGGCTTTTCCAACGCCGCCCATCTTAGATTTTTACAGCCCCATTCCGCCCAAGCCAGCGCCGCAGCCAGGCGAGCCGAACGACGGCAACTTTCCCAAACTGCCACCGGGTTTACCGTCCCTACCTCCGGGCAGTCGGTGGCAGGAGATTGCGTCCAACGACCCAAGCGCGATCTGCTCCGAGGGCGCGCCCTACGCCTACTTCATCCTCGACGGCGATCCGGACAAGCTGATCATCAACTTCACCGGTGGTGGCGCCTGTGCCGATGCAGAGAGCTGCGATACGAGCAAGTCGCCAACCTTTTTCAAAGACCTTGGCATCACCAGGATCTTGGTGTCGGAGACCTTTGGCCGCGGCGTCTTTAGCAGCGCTGATCAATCCAACAATCCGCTCAAGGGATGGACGCATTTCGTCATTCCCAACTGCACTGGCGATTTAAACCTCGGCGATATCGAGCAGACCTACACGCGCGCCGATGGCTCGACCTTTAAGATCAAACACAACGGCGCCCCCAACACCCGCGCTGCCTTAGCCTGGTTGAAGACGCGTTATCAGGGTCTCGCCAAGGCACCGAGCAAGGTCGTCATCGTCGGCTCAAGCGCCGGAGCTTACGCTTCGATCGTTTGGACGGCCGCCGTGCGCGAGTTGTTTCCTAAGGCCACAGTACGGCAGTTTGCCGACTGCGGCGCTGGCGTCGGTGACGATCGCGGTGCGTTTCCGCCGCAGTGGAATGCGGCTGCCTCCTTCCCGGCTTGGGTGCCCGGTCTAGATCCAGCGAAGAACGACGTCGCCCACCTGGGACTAAACGCCATCTACAAACTCGAAGCGGCGTACTACCCGGACGTTGAGTTCTCTCAGTTCAACTACAATCACGACGGCATCCAAAGCTATTTTTTCAAAAACGCGGGCCGCCTCGCCAGCCTTTGGACGCTTGGCTTATATCTAAAGATCGAGGACCTGGTCGACCACGTCCCGAACTTCCACTCGTTCATCGCCGGCGGCAAGGCGCACGCTGTATTGGTGTTACCGGACACCTACACGTTGGAAACCAACGGCGTGAAGTTTAGCACCTGGTTCAGTGACTACATCGAAGGCAAGCAGCCGACGACGGTCACCGCCTGGCCATTCTAAGCTGGCGATGCGTCAAACGTAGAAGTGCGCGCGTTTTTTGAACCGTCACTGCTCAGAATCTGCTCCGCATCCTTGCGGAGCAGCCTCTCAGCATGCCGCGCTGAAATCATCAATTGGTCACGGTTGCCGTCATGGACGCCTTGGTCCAACCCTGCGACGGGTTCTCGCTCACCGTTAGCGTCGGCGAACCAGCCGTTAAATCCTTGTAATAAACCGCCGCCGCATCCGCAGAACCAGCAGCGATTTGCGCTTGGCTCGTCATCTGCGTGCAAGCACTGTCGCTGTAGAAGGCACCAGTTGCGGAACTCGACGCTAGGGCTAAGGTCACCGCGGCGGTCTGCACCTGTGCGGCACCGGGGCTACTTTGGACTTCGATAGCTAAACTTCCGCACGTCGCTGCACTCTGCGACAGGGTCGCGCTAGTAAAGGCGAGTAAGGTGCTCGATGTGAGCGTGAAGGTTAACGCGGCTGCGGGTAGACCCAGACTGCCAGAATCATTGACCGCAATCGACTGAGCGCCTGACGCCGTGTCCTTTAGGTAGATATTGGCATCAGAACTACCTTGGCTAAAGTTGACGGAGGTGGCTACGGTGGTGCAAGCAGCATCCGAATAAAATACCGCTGATGCCGATGAGGATTTCAGCGCGGCAGACTCTGGTGCATTGAGCACAAAAGGTGCGCCAGTTTCATCCTGCACCTGAATGTCCACACCTGCACAGGTGTTGACTATCCCGGTAGTGCTACCAACTAAATTAAATGCCGTTGCCTTTGCTGCGTTGGCCGCAGGGGTCGCGGCTGCGCTGGCATCTGACGGTGCGGGAGCTGGTGCTGGGTTGCTCGAAGAGCTAGAGGGCCGACAGGCATAAACCGATGACGTGACCAACAGGATGATGACAGAGCGTAACATGTGCGACTCCTTGCGTTTGACCAAGCAGTGGTCGGGTGAGAGGACAGACCCTGGGGGTATCCCAAGTTAGTCCCGACTTTTCGGCATAAATGCTCTTTTTCTTTAATTTTTATTGAAATATTTTTTGATCTATTTATTTTAAAATAAATCTTTTATTACAGAGCATTACAATATTTTAAAATCAAGATTGATCCATTTTTTAGTAAAATTTTGAAATGATGTTTGCAATACTTCTGGGACCTCTAGAGCTGGCTTGGATGCAGCATCACAGATGCTTTGTTGCATAACCCTGCCCTGCAGCCTCTAAACGCAACGATGCCGAGCTCTCCGTCGTGAGCTCGGCATCGCGGTGGTGAATCGAGGGCTCTTACTGAGCCGCAATCGTCGCGGTCGCACTAACCGCACCAAGACCGTTTGCATTCGCATCGGTGAACGTCAAACTCGGTGTACCGGCCGCCGAGTCCTTGTAATAGACCGTTCCAGACTGAGCCGCAGCCGCGAAGCTAAGGGAGGTGATGGCCGCCGTGCAAGCTTGATCGCTGTAGAAGGCGCCAGTCGCTGCCGAAGACGTCAGGTTTAGGGTCAAAGCCCCAGACCATGCCGAGGCATTGCCATTACTATCTTCAGTGCTCACGATCACAGCGCCGCAGCTACCGATGACTTCACTGAGTGCATCACTGGTCACCGCAAGTTTACTGGCAGCGCCCACTGCCTGGGTCACGGAGACGCTTACCCCACCGTTACCACTGGCGGTCTGAGCGACGGGGGCCAAGGTGACGGCAGCGCTAGCGACTTGACCAGCGGCAATGGTCACTTTCACGTTGCCCGATTCTATGGCGTTGCTGTTGGCATCTTCGAGCAAAACCGTCAGCAAGTAGTCACCGGCTGGGATGCTGTTCATCGTCAACGCCTGTCCGGAAACAAAAGGCTGTTTTGAGCGAATGGGAGCGCAGTGAACACGTGCCGGTGCCGGTGCGGCAGGAGCCATGCCTGGAGCACCAGCCAAGCTACCGCTGCCATTGGTCGCAACCGCAATGCCTGCATCGCCTGGCTTAGCTCCCGGTGGTAAGAATGGGCCAGGAGGGGGAAATCCAGGTCCGGGGCCGCGCTGCCAGCCACGTGGTCCGCCACGATCATCCCTGTCCCCGTCTGAACCATGACCAGGACGATGGCCCTTGCCTTTACCGTTGCCTTTTTCCTGACCCGAAGCACAAGTCGGGGAGGCGTTGTCGAGAGTCACTTCGATCTGGGTGACGTTGGCACTAGTCGCACTGTCTGGCTGAGTCAGATGTAGGGATCCGCCGCTACCATCGGTAGCCGCTGCATTGGCGGTCTGATTGCCTCTAGCGGAGGGGCTGCTGCTGTCAGTCTTGTTGGCAGACAGCGGGGCACGGCCGCAACCGACCGTGACTAATAAAGCAGCAAGGGCATAGGCAACATGACGTGGCATCTTTTTATCGCGAATAAGCATGGGAGGGGCCTCTCGATCATCTAGGCACTATTTGTTTAATTACGGCGACCATCGCCGCGTGACCCTATACTTATCGGCATTTTTTCAGAAAACTTTATAAATATATTTACTTTAGATATATCGGTACTTTATGAATTTTTTACCATCTAGATTGTAAAGAATTTTGAAACGATCTGACCGTCCTCTGCGGTGATCTGTCCAAGGTCTTTAATCGACGGTGGGGCGTTCAAAGCGGGCCAAGGCCTGATAGACACAGGGAACAACCAACAGCGTTAGCTCAGTCGACATGATGACCCCGCCGATGATCGCCACCGCCATCGGCACTCGCGTCTCGGCTCCAGGGCCTAAGGCCAAAGCTGCGGGTAGGGATCCAGCGATGGTCGCCAGTGAGGTCATCATGATCGGCCGCAGCCGCACGGGACAGGGTACCTACTCCGATCCTCTCGGCCGCTACAGTGAACACTGACAAATCTGCTCAGGCATGCTGAACCGACTCGTTAGGGTTTTGTCGTTGCACTGTATTTGACGTCACGGTGCCTCGCGGCATCCGCTTCCTGCTTCGCCGACTCGGTTTGCCGACGGGGCCC
>JAPLFX010000054.1 GCA_026390445.1 Pseudomonadota bacterium | reverse complement strand
TTGGCGCTATTTACCCCTGACTACATCCTTCAGGCCGTGCTGTCGATTCCGGGTAGCCTCGACAAGACCATCAAGCAGTTCGTCAATTTTCAAAAGGCCCAGATTCCCCGGCTCATCAACAATGGGTCTATTATCACCTTTGAAAATCTCAACAGCCTAAACGTCCTCGGGTACACCTCTTCGTCTCAATCTGGGGACGGCATCCCGGACGGTGTCGCCAAGTTTACCGCGTCGTCGCTTCAGCTTTCGGGAAACGATGGGGCGGGCAGCGTAGCTCAAGCTAAAGGGCCGAAGTCACAAGCTTTGCTCGCGCAGGTCGCCTCGCCGCTTGATCGTAACGGTATTCCCAACAACCTGAGCCCCGATATCGACGGTGACGGCCTGATCAATTGGCTCGATCCGGACGATAACGGCAACGGTGTACTGGATATCTTTGATTCCGACCAGAACAGTGACCTACTCAATGACCTAACCCCGGCTGGGCAAAATACCGACCAGTGGTTTTCGGCAGGTGTCGAGTCGATCGCTGTGAGCTTCCAACTAAAGCCTAAAGACGACGGCAGCGGCAACCAGACGACGATGACCTTCACCACGAAAATCCGCAATGATGTTGCGCCATTCGCGGTTCAGGTGCGCGGCGCGCCGGCACTCTTTAACGCCTCCACCGTGGCGGCCAAGGACTCCACTGGAAACATCGTGACCCAAGCCTGGGACCGCAAGCTCAACGATGACGGCAGCGGCCAGCGCGTCTACTCGCGCACGGTGACGCTGGCTAATGCCGGAGTGCCGCGGGCCTTTCAGGTGGTCTTTATCCAGTTGGTCTTTGGCAAGGCCGATGCGCCGTACTACATCGAGTTTCCTTGGACCTTCCCCCCCGTCAAGGCGGCCGCGATTACCGCCCAATATGACGCCAACACGCACCAGGTGCAGCTCGTCGGCAATCCGTTTGGGGCCGTGCAGGACTTTGTCTGGAGCATTGCCGTATTCGACGGCAGTGGCGTCAACATCTGGACGTCCAAGTCAATTCCGGGGTCGACGCGGCAGTTTGCGGTCCAGGCGAACGTCCTCGATCCGGCGCAGAAGTATAAGTTCTCGGTGGTCGCTCAGAGCCTGGATAAGGTCCCCGGTCACCCAGCCTATTCGATCAATAGCCCCAAATACGACATGAAATGATCGGCGGGTGGTGCTAAACTCCAGGCTCCCGACTCACTAGCTTTGCCTGGATGTGTAGCTTATGATGTTCAGCCGCGAGGATCTTCGGATCGATTCCGTTCAGGACGTGCTTCATTTTATCCCGATCGCACTGTTCATCGGTTTGGTCGCGCCGTTTCTGATCGCCGCCTATACCCTGGGTTTTGTGATGGATGTCACCGGCTGGCTGACAACGGACTGATTGACGCCACCGCCCGGGTCGCTGTGCCCTAGCGTTTGAAGAACTGCACGATCGAGCGGGCTCGGAATGGCCGACCACGGCCGACAAAGTGCCAGGCCAATAGCACGGTCCAAGCAATGGCGGCCGCCGCCATCGCCAGCACGATGACGGCGGTGTGGGCATTGTCGGGGGTCGATAACCCACTCAATAGGGTGGCCACCAAGGTCATGGTGACGGCAAATCCTGCCAGAGTCAGGCGCCCGGCGAGCTGGTGTAGGAGTGGCGCGACTTGGTCGAGTTGTGGGGTCACGGCTCGGACTTGAAAGTTGCCGGTTTCGGCATCATGCAGCAACTGTTCGAACAGTGTCGGTAATTGCCGAGCGATCGACGCGAATTGGCCGATTCCGCCGAGTGATTCCTGTAACAAATGCTGCGGTGACAGCTTTGCGGCGAAGATCTTTTCGGCGTAGGGGCGGACGATGCCGATCAGGTCTAGGTCAGGATGCAAGGTGCGTACGATGCCCTCAATCACTACCGTCGATTTGACCAGTAAAGCGTAGTCCCTAGCTAGCTTGATCTTGAAACGCTGCGCCGCGGCGATAAAAGCATTGGCAAACTCCGTTGGATTGATCGCCTCCAAATTGGTGAGCGTCAGGTACTGGTCCATGATCCGGTTGATCTCGGCTTTAAACTCGGCGATGTTGACTCGCTCCGTTGGCGTGCCCATGCGCAGCAAAAGCCGTGCGATCGAAGCAGTATCGCGCAGCATGGCGGCCATCACTAGCTCGACTAAATCGGTCCGCTGCGCTTGCGAGAGCTGGCCGACTAAACCCAAGTCGATCATGCAGACGCCGCCGCCGTCGTTGACGAGGATGTTGCCCATATGCGGATCGGCGTGGAAAAAGCCATCGAGCAGCACCTGCTTGCAGGCGCAGTGGAAGATCTCTTCGACGGCGTGTACGGCATGGGCGGACTTCGGCTCGAGGCGCCTCAGAGAGCGCCCGGGGAAAAACTCCATGGTCAGGACGGTGCGGCAGGATAGCTCTGGATAGGGTTTGGGGACGATAATGTCTCGCTCCGGCGCCAGGAAGCTGCGCGCCGTCACCAGATTGGCGAACTCTTCGGAGAAGTTTAGTTCGCGCAGCAGCGCCTTTTCAAACTCGGCGACCATCTCCGAAGGCGCCATGAGCTGCACCTCTTCAATGCTTGCTTCGAGCATCTTGGCGAGGATGAAGAGCAGGTCGAGGTCGCCGCGCATCGTCTGCTCGATGCCAGGACGCTGCACCTTGACGACAACTTCCTCGCCCTGCATGGTGGTGGCGCGGTGGGTCTGGCCGATGGAAGCCGTCGCCAGGGGTTCATCGTCGAAGGTCAAGAACAACTCTTCGACTGGGCGGCCCAAGCCGTGCTGGATCACCGCGCGAATGTGTTCGACCGGAACGACAGGAGTGCTGTCCTGAAGGCCCTCCAGGGCTTCAATATAGTGTGGTGGTAGAATTTCGCGGCGCATCGATAGGATCTGGCCGAATTTGATATAGGTCGGGCCCAGGCTTTCGAGCAATTTACGAAAGCGCACCGCTGCGGGTATCGAAGGGGTTTCCCCCCCAGAAGCTAGGGCCGACTCCTGGATGTAGCGGCGACCAAGCGGTGTGCGTAGAAACATCTCGCCGAAGCCATGCTTGACGATAATGGTCACGATGGCGTTGAGGCGTTTGATGTCGCGGCTGGCCACGCCAAATAGCGAAGCGGACGGGCTCTTGCCAGCATCGAGTGGCGTGGCTGAGGGGTGCGGCTGACTGGCCAAGGCGTCGCCCTCCTGGGGTGGTTAGCTCTTATTATATGCCCAACTACGGTGCCAATGCCCAGTACATCAGGAAAAATAACGCGGCGATCGTCGGTCGACTGGCGACCTGTCGAGGTCGCCGGCTGACTATGCCTTTTTAGCATAATAAAATGCGCTCATGTCCGTGGACGTAGCGAATTCTTGGGTGTAACCCTTTGATCAGGCGCTGGTTAGCTTTTTCGGAGACCGGATATGAATTGGACCATTACTTCATTAGTACGCTCAGTGATCGCAGCCTACGCGGCAGCCAGTTTTGCCACAGTGGCCGTCGCAGCACCGTCTTTTGAGGACGCCGGCAATGTGTTCGCCCGAGGTGAACATCCAGCGCTGACTGCAATCGGTGGTTTTGCCGCTGGCCAAGAGCGCCTGGCGGGCGAGTTCAATGCCATATGCGGCGACACCTTTTGCGCTGGCGACTTTGGTAATTTACAAGCCTTGAGCCTGGTTTGCTCGGTCGAAGCGCAAGCTCAGCAAGTCGGTCAATGCATTTGGGTCTTTGCTGGATCTTATGCTTCTGTTGACCGTGCCACCGGCAGGCTCAGCATGAATAAACAAGTGTTTGAATGTGATTTAGGTTTTAAAGGCACTGCGGCAGACCTAAGTGCCTTCCTGGTCGCTGCGGCGGAAGGCGGCGCCAGTGGGACTGACGGACTGCGTCAGGTTAAGATCCCGGGTGGTGGTCGAACCTTGATGGATGTCTTACTGAATTGCCTTTAGTCCAAACATCGGAATGCTAGTGCGCCTGATGTTTACAGCGGGGTTTGGCCTGGAGCCGGGCCTCATGCTAACGTTAGTAGATGCACACCCCGAGGTTGAGGACGATCATCATGAGACCATGGATCGCAAGAGCGAGTTTTGGTGTCCTTTTTGTGGCGACCTTTGCCTGTAAGCACCCGGGAACGTCGACCGACCAGTCGACCTTGGCCAGTGCCGCCAGCGACGCCAGCGCCCAGGTGGGCCAGCCAGTTCCGGACGCATTTCTCCAAGCCTATCGCGACTATCTCGGCTTTTACAGCAAGACGGCGTATCCGGCACTTGCGGCGAAGTACCCTACGACAAAGAAAATTCTCTACGGCCTCCAAAGCGGTCCCTACGAGTTGCAGTCCACCGACGTCGATAAGCT
>JAPLFX010000047.1 GCA_026390445.1 Pseudomonadota bacterium | reverse complement strand
CTACCGGTCCTGGTGTTGCGCCTCATGTCGACGCCGCTGCAGTTTCGCGCCCTGCGGTATAGGTTAGCGGTACCGACCTTGGTGTGGATTGGAGCGTTCGGCGCCTTTATGACCCAAGTTGACAACATGGGGAACAATCCGCTGTGGATGCTGTTGACGTGGACTGCGGCCGGGTGGCTGAGTTTTTGGGCTATGACGCAGGTCGTCGACCGCTTCCCGCTGCTGCTAGAGCGCCGACTAGGTGCGTAAACGTTTGAGCAGTCGCGACCATCGCTGTCGCACTTGGGCCTGGTTGGTGCCCTCCTTGGCGGCAATGTCGGCGTAGGAATCTTCGTCCAAAAGGCGAGCTTCGATCAAGGCTCGGTCCGTAGCGCTTAGGCCACGAAGAATGATGTTTAACTCCTCCCGGCAGGCTAGAGCGACATCGACAGCAGTGCTGTGTGCCGGCATCAAGTCAAAGTCCGCAGGAGGACGTGGCTCTGAACGCCGCCGTCGCCTCAAGATGTCGGTCGACGCATTGCGGGCGATGGTCATCACCCAGGCGAGAGCAGATTGCTTCGGGTCGTAGCGCATCAAGGCGCCGTGCAGTCGCAGAAAGGTTTCCTGGCTGCCGTCGTCGGCGTCGCCGCGGTTGCCGAGACGAGCGAGGAGAAAGTAAAAGATCAGGCGCTCGTTGCGGCGGTAAAAATGGTCGAACGCAGCAAAGTCGGCAGATTGGTAGAGGGCGAGCAATTCCTCGTTAGACAGCAGGCTATAGTTCAGATGAGGCCCCTTTCGGGAAGTTCAATCAAATAGCAGTCCTCATATCTTTGTTGTGCCTTTTTACCTCGGCAGTCCACCTAAATGCCTGATTCTTTTGACAGGAGTGAGTTTGGCCGCATAAGATTCGTCTATACAGGAATCTTTGTGCTATCCTTAGATAAGTTTCACCTTGAGACGAAACTAATTAGTCGTTGGCACAAGCATTTTTTCCGCGCCCACACGTAATGAACCCACTGAATTAACGGACTTAAATATCCATGCAGACGCTCCCAAGGCCAGATTATCTCAGAATGATCGCGCCCCACTTCGGCAAAGGTCTAATCAAAATATTAACCGGAGTGCGTCGCGTTGGTAAAAGTTCGATGCTACGTCTCCTTATCAATAGTCTTAAAGATCAGGGTGTTAATGATGAAAATATTCTATTGATCAATAAAGAGTCCTTAGAGTGGGATCACATCCAAACCTACCGTGACCTGAATGATGAGGTCATCCGGTATTTTAAAAACGCTCACGGCCGATGCTACGCTTTTATCGACGAAGTCCAAGAGGTCGAGCAGTGGGAGCGCTGTGCTGCGTCGCTCATTGCTGACGAGGTTTGTGATCTGACACTCACTGGGTCCAATGCGCATCTATTGGCCTCCGAACTCGCAACATTGCTCTCTGGCCGGTACCTGGAATTTAAAATTTATCCTCTGACCTTCCGGGAATTCCTAGAATTCCGTCGGAGCAGGAGTGTTCTTGGGGGGCAAATCGATGAATTCCAACTTTTTTTGCGCTATGGTGGGCTACCAGCTATCCACTCCTTTGATCTGAGCGATGACCAGGTCTTTCCTTACCTAAATTCGATTTACAGCACGGTGATACTTAAAGACGTGATGATGCGTCATGCTGTCAAAAATCCTGGCCATCTACAACGAATCGTACGCTTCGTCTTTGATAATTGTGGAAATGTGACCACATCGAAAAGAATATCGGACTACCTTAAGAGCCAAAAAATATCGGCCAGCGTCGATACAGTTCTCAACTATCTCATGTATCTAGAAGAAGCCTTTCTGATTTTTAAAGTGCTGCGCCATGACATCAAGGGAATGCGCAACCTTGAACTCTACGAAAAGTATTACATGGGAGACATCGGCCTTAGACATGGCTTGATCGGGTTCAGAGATGCTGACATCAGCGGGGTGTTGGAAAACATTGTTTATCTCGAGCTCATAAAGCGTGGCTTTGATGTCAAGATAGGTAAACTAGATGATAAGGAAATTGACTTCATCGCCGTGCGTGGGGGACAAAAAATCTACTTACAGGTGGCTTATCTGCTACAAAATCCAGAGACTATCGAGCGAGAGTTTTCTGTTTTAGAGCATGTTCCTGACAATCATGAAAAATTCGTGCTCACGCTCGATGTCCATCAAAAAGTCTCTCGTGGCGGGATCAAACACCTGAATCTTATTAGCTTCCTGTTGGATGATACATGGTGAAGTGAGGCCGCATTCGGGAAGTTCAACTAGAGGCGTTCGTTACCTGGATAGCGTAGCTTGGCGTCGTGCTGATGAGTATGATGAATATCGGGAAAATGCGCGTGCGTATGCACAAGCCTGGAGTGCCGATGCGGGTGGCTATGGGGTTCGCCGGGACGAGCTCCGGCGTTATGCGTGTGCTGATGATGCTCATCATGGATGTGTGAGTGTTCATGCTCAAGCTCTTCATGGATATGCTCGTGCTCGTGGTGTTCGGAAAGGTGTAACCATACCCCACTCGCCATCAGCAGTCCGGCCCCGCCGAGTTGCCAGGTCCAAGAGTCCTGCCCAACGCTGATGGCAACGGTGGCGCCGACGAACGGAGCTATCGAAAAGTATGCACCTGTTCGTGCGGCGCCGATATGGCGCAGGGCCATGACAAAACATAGCAGACTCACGCCGTAGCCAAGGAAGCCGACCACGCCCGCGCTCAGCAACACGGAAGGAGCAAAGTCGATGCGACTTA
>JAPLFX010000143.1 GCA_026390445.1 Pseudomonadota bacterium | reverse complement strand
GTGACAAGCACGGCATGGAGATACTAGCATTCTGCATCATGCCCAATCATTGGCATTTGATCCTTCGCCCAAGACATGGAACACAACTCTCGCAATTTATGCGGTGGCTTAGCAACACCCACACACGCCGGTATCACGTCGCGCATCATACGGTCGGCCAGGGGCCAGTCTATCAGGGCCGGTACAAGGCTATTCTGCTCGCTGACGATCGTCAGCTATCCACGGCGGTACGATACGTGGAACGAAACGCTGTCGCTGCCAACTTGGTGTCGACGGCGGCGGCTTGGCCATGGTCTTCGGCCTCCCCAACGGGCCGGAGCTTGATACGCCTGAGCTTGCAATCCTTCCAGATGGAAGGCGATTGGCAGCCGCATCTGCATGATCCACTTACGGCACTCAAATTAACAAAATCGGTGGGTTATCAGCAGTGACTGACCCCGTCATTGGCAAGTGCCGCCGACATTTGTCTGGCCAGTAGGGCAAGTACAGGCACCTTTGTTATAGGTCGCTCCAACCGCACAGCTGCAGGTCTTAGCCGTCGGGATAGAAATCGGTATGGTGATAGTGTCCGTATCAACTTTCAAATTACCCTTCACGACCTTTTGGTCGCATCCAACTCCAGCGGTGGCAATATCTCCAGTACAAACATTCGTACAGGCCGCCACGTCTATCTTAAACACAAGTGGATAGCCTGCTGCAGCCGCAGGGTGGTCGACAATGTCGAAGTTGATTTTCGACGACGAACCAATAGTATCGGAGCTTAAAAGGCGACGTGAAGGCTCGCGAATATAGTCCAAAGGCTGAATTTGGAAAAGCGCAGTCAATGCCCGGTCGCCGAAGGCGGCATCAGAGAAGGAAGTAAAGGTCACGCCGACCGAAGTGTCACCAGGCAATGGGGTTCCACAAACGCTATGGGCGAAGAAGTAAAAATAGGCACTACCACTCATTTCATTGGTACCTGCGATGCCGAATGTCGCGCCATTTAAGGCAGTATTCCAAAGTTGAAATGGCGGCGCTGGGTACCCGCCAAGGATCCCCCGCGTATTGAGATCAGTAAAATAGGCATTTCCAAGCGGATCGGCATAGCTCGCGATGTTTCCATGCGTCACCGTTGAGTGCAAAATGGAGTAAATCGAAGTACCCATGTAAATCGGAGTGTAATCGTACTTCCAGATAATCGTATCATTATCCCACTTACCGTTTGGAGCCTGGTAAGTATCACCGATCAATATATCGATGCCGGCATCGTAAGCACCGTTTTCATTTACATCAACGAACGGACTCGGCAGGTCGATAAACCAGTCGCATTCAGTATGCAGAGTGCCATCGTTAAATGGATCTGAAGTAATCTGGTCCCCGGCATCGAATATCCCATTTTGATTTTTGTCCCAAAACCCCGTACAGCCAGTATGGAACTTACCATCGCCGTAAGAATCGTGAAAATACTCTTGACCACGCACACCATAGATAAGCGTTGAACGCCAGTTTTTTGCCAATTGGGGATAAGGCACGTCGGTGGGTCCGCTTGCCAAAGCTTCGGCATCGCACACTGTATTCGCAGCAGACCCTGGATACACGGTTGTTTGATAAGGACGGTCGTCCCGAAGATTAAGAGTGTTAAGGGTAAAATGAGCCGTGTTTGCACCGGGAGTGATCGCACCGCCATCGACCAACTCGACCTTACCAGTCTCCGCAGCAGCAAAGATCGAATAATCCGTGATGGCGTCGCCATTATTGCGCGAGCCCAAACTGACGGTAAACGGATGTTTATCAGTACTGTTCGTGTTCAACAGCCCCCTCAGGGTATGACCATCAGGCAGTGCATAGGTCAGTGTCATATCAAGCCAAGAGGTCACCCCTGACTTGATGACAATGACAGGACTCCTTGTCGCCGATGTGCCGCCATCAGGATCAACGTAGGTCGCTGAGACCATGACACTACCAAGTGCTTGACCAGCGCAGATGGGAACGACTAGTTCACCAGCGGTATTGCTGGTCGCATCAACATAAGCGTAAGTGTGCTTTGTCAAGACGTCCACGCCGGTCAACCCAGTCGCGGCTTTGGTCGCCAATTTAAAACCCTTTGGAAAATCGTTTTGCGTCGTGAAACGCACCACGCTGCCCCCCAAAGGGGCGCCAGATTTCTGCAGACTATAGTGAAAGAACGAGCAATCATTGGGGCCTGAGTCATAAAGATTCAAATAAACGGTGCCAAGATCCTTACTGTCGGTCGAGGTGGACGAGGCCGCAGCCACTCCTGCATGCACGGTGATATCCGCCTTGGTGAAGGCCAGTACATAAGTTGGCTTAACGGTCACCGTGATCTCACCTGAATTGACCGTGGTATCACCATTTTTGGCGATCACGACAAATTTGCCTGCTTCGTCGCCGCTACAAAAAGTCGTCTTAGCGACTCCCAGGGAGTCTGTCTTTAGGGTGGCAGGAGTGACACTACCAAGGTCCTTCGCGCCACTGGTCGTTGCAGATGAGAAAGTCAGCGGAACTGAACCGGCTGGCTGACCATTGCTGGTCACGGTAAAAGTAACATCAGAACAGTTACTGGTCCCTGGCGACGACTTGGTATAAATCGAAGACACGCTGACTTTAGTCGGTGTGACCACGTACACTGTTGCTGCAGCGGCGGCTGGTGCGGGCGCGGGTGCGGGTGCAGCAGTAGCAGTGGTGGTGCCACCTGTGTTGGTCACTCCTCCAGTGAGCGCTGAGCTCTTACCTCCGCCAGTTGGGGCGCAGGAAGAAAGCAACAGAGCCAAAGGCCAGCACCTCCTGCTTCGACTTGAAATCCCCATAGCCCGACTCCCATGATGTGACAAAGCCCCGCTCATCTAGAGAAAACGTCGGCACTTTTCCTAGAATACTTAACAACCAGTTGAATTTATATAATAATTACAGCTATTTGATGCTCATTAATCAGCCCTGGCTAAAATCCTACCAATGACTCGCAAGCGGCAAGGACCCGGATATCAGCCGCACCACGAGCCGCCGCAAGACCGGGCACGCTAATTCTAAAGAGTTTCGCGCGCATGCCGAAGCGACTAACTAGGCCTCTGCCGCAGTTAGCGGCCTTGGCACGGATTGAACGGGGACTTATTTGTCGCGCCAGACTTGCATGTTATTCACGGTCATCACCCTGGGTTTGGTTCCGGGGAGTCAGGCGTTTGCCGCGACGATCGAAAACAGCCGCGAAGAGTTTCAAGACGCCTATACTAAACAGCAAACAAACAGTCCAAGCCTGTTCGACACCCTGCCCATCCAACAGATCGTCCCACTCGAAGACACCATCACGTTCGCAGCCGCTGCAAATTACAAAGACGTAACCATTGCGCCCAAGGGCCAAGAT
>JAPLFX010000029.1 GCA_026390445.1 Pseudomonadota bacterium | reverse complement strand
ATTCTGCGCCGGTTTGAGGTCTCCCTACGGTGCTGCTTCTTTCCAATCAACCACCGTCGCGCTGTCGTGCCTGCAGGTTTGTCCATGAATGGTGCGTCTGTAGCGTCGCGCCAAAACTAAATCTGAGTACGCGCGTCGTCGTCGTCATGCATTCAAGCGAGTGGCTCAAAGCGAGCAATACGGGGCATTTCGTTCAGCTCGCACTTAGTCAGGCGGCGGTGCGCTTGCACGGCTTGCCCCACATTCCAGTCGATCTCGCTGATGTCGATGCGGCGGCAAAGAGTACTTTAGTGCTGTTTCCCGGCCACGGTGCAAAGCCGTTGACGCCGGACCTGATCGCTTCCTTGCCGAGGCCAGCAACCTTGCTAGTTCCAGACGGTAACTGGAATCAAGCTAAGGCGATGATGCGGCGGATACCAGCTTTGCGTGCCGCCACACCGGTCGAGCTGCCGGGGCCAGTGCTGGGTGACCGCTTGCGCCCCAGGCGCAACATCTTGCCTGATCGCATGTCGAGCTTTGAAGCGATCGCCCAAACCCTAGGGCTACTTGAGGGCGAACAGGTCCAAGATGAGCTTTTGGACTTCTTTTGCACGGTAGTTGATCGGATGATGGTCTTGCGGGGTAAAAGCAAGAAGAGCGACCTGACCACAGGTCGGCCGCGCAAGCTCTAATTTAGCCTTAGTGCACTCATTGCGCGCCGAAAACCTTGCTGTCTTCCGCCCCATGGAGGAAGATATCAGTCGTCACTTCACCATCTTTCGCGCACCCCGGTCGCATCTCTTCAGGCGGTCAGGGACCAAAGGATTTGCATGCCACTTCGACCCATCATCAGCATCTTATTCGCAACGTTCGGGAGTGCCTCTGCAGGCTTTGCGCAGTCACCTGCGGCTGCGGTTGTCGAGCCTGCTCCCATTGCTTTGGATGAGGCGGCTCTCGATCGCAGCGTCAATGCCTGCGATGATTTCTACGCCTTCGCCTGCGGCGGCTGGATTAAGAAGACGGACATTCCTGCTGATAAGTCGGGTTGGTCGCGTGGCTTCTACGATATTGCCAAGCGCAATGAAGCAATCCTGCGCGCAGCCTTAGAAAAGGACGCGGCAGATCCGGCGGCCCAAGGGGAGCATCGCCAGATCGGCGATTTTTATGCCGCGTGCATGGACGAGGCCAAGGTTGAAACCGCGTCGCTGTTAACGCTAAAGCGGCGCATTGAAACCCTTAGTAGCATCAAGGATCGGCATAGCCTCGCTGTGCAGATTGCGCGGGCTCACCTTGAGGGGGTCAATGTCCTGTTTAGCTTTGGCAACACCCAGGACGCCAAGGATTCGAGCTTGATGATTGCTGGTGCCGACCAGGGTGGCCTTGGTCTTCCCGACCGTGATTATTACCTCAGCCAAGAGCCCAAAAAGCGAGAAATTCGCGCTCTTTACCAGGCATATATCTCTGACATGCTTCAGCTGAATGGCGTCCCTGCGGCCGCAGCAGCAACAGATGCCAAAGCGATCATGAAGATCGAACTAGCCCTGGCCAAGGGCGCGATGGACCGGGTGGAACGCCGCGATCCACTGAAGGTCTACCATCGGCTGGAACGCAAAGGCTTGGAGAAGTTGGCGCCGACCTTTGATTGGGCCACCTATTTCACCGCGCTCGGAGTGCCTCAGGTCGAAGCCATCGATGTGGCCGTGCCAGCCTTTTTTAGCGCGCTTGAGCAGCTGCTAAAGACAACCCCTGTGGCGACGCTGCGGACATATTTAGGTTGGCATCTCTTGGCGCGGTCGGCATCCATGCTGCCTAAACGCTTTGTTGATGCCCAGTTTCGCTTTAATTCGGCGGCGTTTACTGGTCAAAAGGAGATCGAGCCACGGTGGAAACGCTGCGTTGCAGCGACCACCCATGCGTTGAATCATCCAACCAGCAAGGCCTACGTTGAGACCACCTTCCGCGGTGCAAGCAAGGCGCAGACGCAGGATATGATCAAGGACATCGAGGCGCAGTTTGGCGAGATGCTGCAGCATTTGGCCTGGATGGATCCCGCGACGCGAAAAGAGGCTGATGCTAAGTTAAGCACCTTGGTCAACCAAATCGGTTACCCAGACGTTTGGCGTAACTACTCCAGCCTGCGTGTCGGGCGCGAATCATATCTAGCCAATGTGCTGCAGTCCGCAGTGTTTGAAGCGCGCTTTGCTCTGAATAAAATCGGTCGTCCTGTGGACCGTACCGAATGGGGCATGCCGGCATCGATGGTCAACGCCTACTATGATGCCGAAAACAACAAGATGGTTTTTCCCGCCGGTATTCTTCAGCCACCGTTCTTCGATCTGACCGCTCCGGTGCCCGTCAATTACGGCGGCATCGGAATGGTGATGGGGCATGAATTGACCCACGGATTTGATGACCAGGGTCGCAAGTTCGATGCTCAGGGTAATATGCGCGACTGGTGGACAGTCAATGTCGCCAAGGAATTCGAAAAGGGCGTTGATTGTTTGGATCAGCAATATAGTAGCTACACCGTCCTCGATGGGCTTCACGTCAATGGCAAGCTCACCATGGGCGAAAATATTGCCGACCAAGGCGGCATTCGCCTGACCTTCGGTGCCTGGCTGCGTAAAACCGGTGGGGTGGGCGAGAACCGGGCCGGTTTCACGCCGGCGCAGCAGCTATTCGTTGGCTACGCTCAGTCTTGGTGTACGACTCAAAGGCCCGAACGTCAGCGCGCATTGATCACGATGGATCCGCACTCGCCGCCGCGGTTTCGCGTCAATGGTCCGCTGTCAAATTTTGATGAGTTTAGCAAAGCCTTCGGCTGCAAGGCCGGCGACAAGATGGTGCCGGAGCGTCGCTGCAAGATCTGGTGATGGCTGCTTGTGGAGAAACGCTCCGTACCCTGATCAACCAGGTTACGGAGCGCCTGGCAGGTGCGGCGCGAAACGGTATCGGTAGCTATTCGATGAGTTCTTCTTTGCCGATGCAGACGGCCAGCACTTTTCTCTCTTCGATCAGCGAGCTGATGTAGGGCTTGTAAAATTGCTGGTGCCGCTTGTGAAACCCGGTGGTCACCTCGCGCTCACGGATGGCCTCCGGAAGGCCCAGTAGCGCCTCACGCAGAGAGCGGTTGAAGGTTTGGGGAATACTCGGGCCCAGTGGTAAGCGCTCGATCTTTTCGGCCAAGGTCATGCGGCTGCTTTTGGTATCCGAAAGAAAGGTGAGTATCTTCAGGTAGTCCTGTTGACGATGCCGCAGTTTGGCGATGATCGTGTCGAGGATCGCCAGTTGGCGTTCGATCACGGTGCCGGGCTGGGTGATCTCAACCAAGCGCTTGGCTTGGGCGGGGGTCAAGTCCGCGTTCAGCTTTAAGATGACCTCGCGGTAGCTATCGATGAAGTAGTTGATAAACAGGGTGTCTTCAATCGGTAGGCGATGTTCGGTGGCTACGAGATTTTCTAGCAAGTGCACGTAACCATTGGGTAATAGTCGGTAGTAGGTGTGGCTTTTGACCTTTTCGATCTGGGCCATGCCATCGGCAGTCAGGCCTTCGAGGATGCGCATGATCTGAACCGACTGGATCGCTACCGGCTCCTTGCTGCTGCCAAGGAGTAGTTGGCCGCCGAACAAATCGACATAAAAACGGATTTCCGCCATGCGAAAGCGCCCAGACACCGCGCCCGCGGCGATCAGGCCGCAATGGATGACGCTTTGAAACAGCTTGGACACTGACACCTTGCGACGATTTTTCGCTGACATAGCCATCCTTCACTTGCACGTACCAGGGCGCTTCTAAGGTATCATAAGCGCATGCAGCCTCGCAGCAAAGCCCTACTCACCTCAGTCGGCCTTGGAGTCATGATCCTAGCGCTGGCCTTGCTGATGGCAAAAAAGATTGATCTGATGACCGCCGACCTTGGCCGCCACTTGGCCAACGGCCGATGGTTGCGCAGCGACTGGAGCGTACTGAGCACCAATTTCTACGCCCATGATTTTGCCATGACGCCCTTCGTCAATCACCACTGGCTCAGCGGCTTGGTCTTTCACGCCGTCCATGACGTGGCTGGCTTTCCTGGTCTGTCATTAGCCTATATCGCTCTGACCTGCGCCTCGTTCATGCTGATGGCGGTCCTCGCGGTGCGTCAAAGCAGTGCGGCGATCGG
>JAPLFX010000263.1 GCA_026390445.1 Pseudomonadota bacterium | reverse complement strand
TCCATGCCACTGGCGGACGCGAGATCAAGGGACCTGGCCAGGGTATCCAACGGGCGCGCTTTGCGGAATTGGCGAACTTTCGTGGCCCGCTATTGCGGATTTTGCGCCACGCGGACTTGAGCGAGGCTGACTCGCCCAGTCCAAGCCCTAAGCCGGCACACCCCGGGCGTGTGCCGGCTGGTCGTCTCAGGCCAGTGGTCCGACCATCGCCTGCGCCCTGACTTCTCGTTGCGGCCCAATCTTTGCGCGTAATGCACTGATATGAATATGATTCTTGATTTTATCCGAACGCCAAGGCAGTGTCCCCCCAGCTCGTGACGACGGTTGAATTTCCGGCGCAACGAAGCTACTGTTGCCACGGTTTCAGCAAAAGCTATAGTGTCGCTATCTTACCAGCTCGTTAAAAAGGCTATGCGCATGTACTCCACGTCCGATTTCAAAAAAGGCCTGCAGATCGAATTCAAGGATCAAGCTTGGGTCATCGTCGACTTTCAACACGTCAACCCGGGTAAAGGCGCCGCCTTCACTCGCACCAAGTTGAAGAATCTCGAGACGGCCCGCACCATCGAGTCCACCTTCAAGTCCGGTGAAAAGGTCGGTATTCCCGACGTCGAAACCAAAGGCATGCAGTACCTTTACAACGATGGCGCGAGTTACACGTTTATGGATCAGGTCAGCTTTGACCAAGTCCAGTTGACCAACGATGAGATCGGCGATGCGAAAGACTACATCATCGAAAACAGCGTCGTGAACGTGACCTACTACAAAGGTCGCGCCGTAACCGTAAACCTCGGTAACTTTGTCGAGCTGACCGTGGCTGAAACCCAGCCCAACATCAAAGGCGACACCTCTGGCGGCGGCGGTAAGCCGGCCAAGATGGAGACCGGCTTGGTGGTGACCGTGCCCTTTCACATCGCTGAAGGCAGCGTCCTCAAGATCGATACCCGCACCGGGGAATACGTCGAAAAGGTCAAGTAACATATGAAGCTAGATACCCTGGAAAAGCTGATCGAATTGGTTCGCAAAAGCGGCGTGCATCAAGTCGAGATCGAAGATGGCGGCGTGCGCATGAGTGTGACGGCCTCGGCTCCGCACGGTGGATTCATGCAGCCTGCCTTCGCACCTCAAGGGTTGTTACAAACCCAGCAGTCCTACGCCGCACAGGTGCCTCCACCACCGCCGGCAGCTGCAGCTGTAGCAGTGGCAGCCAAGCCGATTCCGGTCGGCAAGGTGTTGCGTTCGCCGTTTGTCGGGACCTTCTATCGCTCGCCGTCGCCGGGCTCGGACTACTTTGTCGAGATCGGTCGTCGCGTGCGCAAGGGCGACACCTTGTGTATCGTTGAGGCGATGAAGCTGATGAACGAGATCGAAGCAGAGTGCGACGGGGTGATCAAAGAGATCCTGGTCGACAATGAGTCGCCGGTCGAATTCGATCAACCCCTGTTTGTCCTTGAATAACCGCGGAAATGGGGCCCGATGAAGAAAGTTCTGATCGCCAACCGGGGTGAGATCGCCATTCGTATCATCCGGGCTTGCCGCGAGCTCGGCTTAAAGACGGTCGCGATTCATTCGACGGCTGACCGGGATTCGCTGCATGCGAAGCTCGCCGACGAAAGCATCTGCATTGGCCCTGGCCCGAGCACCAAGAGTTATCTCAGCATCCCAGCGGTGATGAGTGCGGTCGAGGTGTCGGGGGCCGACGCGGTCCATCCCGGCTACGGCTTTCTTTCCGAGAACGCTGAGTTTGCGCGCATCTGCCGCGAGTACAAGATTAACTTCATCGGTCCCGACCCGGAGCATATCTTCGCGCTCGGTAACAAAGTTCAGGCTCGCGCCTTAGCCTTGAAATCCGACGTGCCGATGTTGCCCGGTAGCAAGGGTGTGATCGGCAGCGAGGATGAGGCGGTCCAGATCGCCAAAGAGATCGGTTATCCGCTGATCATCAAGGCCGCAGCCGGTGGCGGTGGTCGCGGTATGAAGGTCGTCACCGCGGCCCATGAGCTGGTGCGGCAATTCCAGCTGGCGCAGGCCGAGGCCCTGAGCGGCTTTGGCAATGCCGACTGCTTTATCGAACGCTACTGTGCCAGGCCACGGCATATCGAGATCCAAATCGTCGCCGACAAGCACGGCAATTATGCTCACCTCGGCGAGCGCGACTGCTCGATTCAGCGCCGGCATCAAAAGCTGGTCGAGGAGGCGCCAAGCCCAGCCCTGACGCCAGCGCTGCGCGACAGCATCGGCGCCGCCGCCATCCGCCTCGCCAAGTCGGTCGGCTATGTGTCGCTTGGCACGGCGGAATTTTTGCTCGACGAAGATGGCCAGTTCTACTTTATGGAAGTGAACACGCGCGTCCAAGTGGAGCACACGGTCACCGAACAAGTCACTGGGATTGATTTAGTCAAAGAGCAGATTCGCATCGCCCAAGGCGAGAAGCTGTCATTTAATCCGGCTAACATCGCGATGCGCGGCCATGCGATGGAGTGTCGCATCAATGCCGAGGATCCGGTGACGTTTGCCCCTTGGCCGGGCAAAGTGACCGCCTATCACGAGCCGGGCGGACCGGGAGTGCGCATCGACGGGATGCTTTATGCTGGTTACACCGTGCCGTCGCTCTATGATTCGATGGTGGCGAAGTTGATCACCTTCGGACGCGACCGCGCTGAGTGCATGGCCCGCATGCGGCGTGCGCTCGCCGAAATGAAGGTCGATGGGATCCGCACGAATATCGCCTTTCACGAACGCTTGCTCAACGATGAGCGCTTTATCGCGGGCGATGTCCATACCAAATTTTTAGAGACCTTTGGCCGGGAGTAGAGCCAAAGGCCTCAAGGCCAGTTAGTTGCTGGTGCTTTTGTAGCACCAGCAATGAGTTAGCCGTCTAGCTGTTCGCCATAGTCGCTGTCGTTATCAGGCGTATCTGCATCTGGCGATTCGTCAAAGGCCGAGCATTTTTTCCATTGAAAGAGATAGGTCGTCTTGACGTTGCCGTCGAGCGAATCGTTGGTGATGTACGCATGGCT
>JAPLFX010000130.1 GCA_026390445.1 Pseudomonadota bacterium | reverse complement strand
TCGACAACTACCTCCGGCTTTGGGACGCAGTGACCTTGGACAACTACACCCAACTGAAAAACTTTCATCCGGTGTATCCGCCCTACTGGCCATCTTTGGAGAAGGTTGAACTAAGCGCTTTCGCTTGAATCTGACGACGCTTAGACTTGCCCAGTAAGGAGTGATCGATGCAACTGGATATCCTATTTCGCTCCTGTGACCACCAGGGAGACCCACTCACACTGCAGTCCACTCTGGGCGTCGATGCTGCGGAGGTGGCTCTGCGCTGCTTCGCATCGTTGCTTCAGGCCATCACCAGAGTGCTCCCGATGCCACAGATCAGCCGCTGCTTGTTGACGGTGATCGACGATCACTCCAGCACCACCTACCTCGCCCAGGTGCAGGCGATGATCGCAAGCACTGGAATCAAAGCACAGATTTTAGCCATGGTCGACGAGGGACCTGAGGCACTGACCACGGCTAGCTTGAATCTAGCCCGTCAGCATGCCCCCGGACTCATCTATTTCGCCGACGCAAACCAGCTGCACGAGCCAGATGCTTTGGTGCAAATGATCCTAGTATCACAATATGCTGCCGGACTTTGGTCCACTGATCCATGCATCATTCCTCGTGACGAAAGCAGCGACTACCAGGAATCCAACGCCTCCCAGGTGATTCTGCATGCGCAGCGCTACTGGCGCACCAACCAACACCACGGCGGCTCGATGCTGATCACGCATGCGATCCTCGACTGCTACTGGTCGTTTTTTTGTGACACGCTTCCAGCCCTCGGCGCTAACATCAGTGCCGCAGCCGACCAGCTTCAACGCGCCATACCCTGCCTATCACCGATGCCGGCGCTAAGCATTCAAGTACCCCATGGCTTAGGCGCCCCCTTGGTCGATTGGTCGGCGCTGTGGTCCGAGTCCGCACCCTGGGTCGGCCCACGCCTGCTTCACACCGCACCGGCAGTGGATCAGATCACACCAGAGCAACTACCGGCACCGATCAAGCCGAGCCAGCTGCTGGCTGGATACAAGCTCAAACATTTTCTGGGTCAGCCCATAAACCCGGCGTAGGCGTTAGCCTGGTAGAATTTTTACAAGCTACCTCCCACTCGCCTTCACCTTCAGCTTTTGCATCTTGCTTTGCAAGGTCGATGGCTTAATCCCTAGCAACGCCGCGGCACCGTCCGTCCCATAAATCTTGCCACCGCAGACCTTCAACGCCTGTCGAATATGTAGAGCCATGGCAGCGTCAAGCGGAAGCACCTGCTCCCGGCCATCGAGATCAGGCTCTTCGCCAGCAAAGGGCGCCCTCAGTTGAGCCAGAGCCAGGAAGGGCGTGATATCCGCCTGCTTCTCCCGCGTCGCCAGAATCGCGGCCCGTTCCATCACATTGCCCAACTCCCGCACGTTGCCAGGCCAGGGATACGCGCGCAGCAACTCCATCCCCGCTTTGCCAAGACGCAGGGCGCGACCACTCGGTGGCTGGAACTTGCGCAGGAAGAACTCCGCCAATAAGGGCAAATCCTCCAAGCGTTGGTGCAGAGGCGGAAGGTGCAGAGGCAAGACGTTGATGCGGTAAAGCAGGTCTTCACGAAAGGTCTTGGCGCGAATCGCCGCCGCCAAATCGACGTTGGTCGCAGCAAGGATGCGCACATCCACTTTAATGGTCTGGTCGCTTCCCACCGGCTCAAAACTACCCTCTTGCAACACACGTAAGAGTTTAGACTGCAACACCAATGGCATATCGCCAATCTCATCGAGAAAAAGCGTACCCCCATGCGCCGCTCTTAGGCGCCCCGGTCGATCACGTACGGCGCCAGTAAAGGCGCCCCGCACATGGCCAAAGAACTCGCTCTCGAGCATGCCTTCGGGAAATGCCGCGCAGTTGATCCGGATGAACGGACCGGCGCTGCGTCGACTCCACTGATGCAAGGCCTGAGCGAGCACCTCCTTACCCACTCCGGTCTCGCCGAGAATGAGCACCGGCGCATTGCTTTCGGCCACCGCCCTAGCCTGGCCAAGCAAGGTTTGTAGCGCCGAGCTGCGCGTCGCGAGCAGGGTGGCCACGGGGTCAAGGCTGCTCAGGTCATGCTGCAGGATGTCGCTGCGTGAACGCTCCTCCTGAAAGAGCTGGGAAAAGCGTTGCGCCTGACCGGTCATCAACATCCCAAGGGCCAAGATGCGGCCGTACAATTCGACCAACTGCAGCACGTGGCTGCTATAGGGCTCGCACAGATTGCGATCCAGCGATAGCAGTCCCAGGGTTTGTTCACCCGCGTAGAGTGGAACGACCATACAGCTATGACCCGGCAGCAGTTCGACGACGCCATCGAACAGGTCACCGTCACCCTCAAGGTGGTCGTGCTCCGAGTTGAGCTTGGGCGTGCGCCCAGCTAAGACCCGGCGCAGGTCCTTTTGCTTGCTCAAATCGACGACGTGCTCCAACACCTTGCGCGTGGTGAGGCGGCCCACGGCCGTTCGCACCCGCAGCTGATCGCCATCGATCTGCCAAACGGTCGCCAGATCATAGGGCGCCATGTCACCAAGCCAGGCTAAACCTGAACTAAGGAAATCGTCGAGGTTGGGTGCCTTGCCGATCAAGTCTCCAAGCTGTCCCAATTCTTTAGTGAGATCCAGGATGCGCTCTTGACCTGACATACGGGCTCCACCGATATTTCGGTTAACATCCACCGATATATCGATGATACCGATATTTCGGTTTAACATCCAGACCCCTATTTAAAATAAAAAAACAATAATTTCAATGATATATGGTGATTTCATGGCTTGGCACGGCCCCTGCAAGGGAGTTCTCATGATGGCTCCACGAAGCCACCTAAATAACCCTCTCCAGGAGAATCATGATGAGTCGTATTTTAAGCATCGGTGCCGCGTTTCCCGAATTTTCCGCTCCGGCCGTGGTCTCACTCGACGCTGGCAAAGAGTTTAGCGTCCTGAGCAACAAGGACATCAAAGGCAAATGGGCGGTGGTGTTCTTTTGGCCCCTTGACTTCACCTTCGTCTGTCCCACAGAAATTGCCGAGTTCAACAAACACTTTGGCGACTTCCAGGACCGCGACGCGGTGTTGATTGGCGCCAGCACCGACAGTCAATACGTCCACCTGGCCTGGAGGCAGCACCATGCCGACCTCAAGGGCTTGAAGTTCCCTATGCTGGCTGACCACAAGAAGGACCTCAGCGAAGCCCTTGGCATCCTGCACCCGGTCGACAAAGTGCCGCTTCGCGTCACCTACATCGTCGACCCAGAAGGCATCGTCCGCCACGTCAGCGTCAACGACCTGAACGTCGGCCGCAACGTCAACGAGGTCCTCCGCGTCCTCGATGCTCTGCAGACCGACGAGCTATGTCCTTGCAACTGGGAAAAGGGCCAAGCCACCCTTGGCTAAACAGACCATGTCCACCATGCAACCACCGACAAGGAGACCGCCATGGCCGATTCCGCAGTATCCATCGACGCACTTTTTGCAGGCCGGGAGACACCCGTCGCCCGCGACCTGAAGCTGAACCTTAAAAAACTGTTGAGCGACAGCAGCATCGCCGGTACGGAGGCCTCGCTCGCGTTGCTGGCGCTAGCCACGTCGCTTGAAGCACCTGCGCTCAGCGACTTGGCCCTGGCCCTTCTGGCTGACGCGGACCTCAGCCCGGATCAGTTGCAGGAGGCCAAGGAGAGCGCCGCTATCATGGGCATGCTGAATACTTACTACCGCTTTCGCCACTTCCTGGGTTCCGGACAGGGCCAAGCCTACGTCGATGAGCACTACAAGACCGCGGGGCTGCGTATGAACTCACTGAGCAAGCCAGCACTCGGCAAGGAGCGCTTTGAAATGCTGGCCTTGGCCGTCTCGGTGGTCAACGGTTGCGAGATGTGCGTCAATGCCCATGAGCAGGAACTGCTGAAGCTCGGGGCCTCACGTGACAAGCTCCACGACCTGGCCCGCCTGGCAGCTGTAGCCAAGGGCGTCAGCACTCTACGCTAACTCCAGCAAGACGCTTGGTTGACGTTAACCAGCTCGCGGGCAGGGGGTCGTTGCTGGTATATTAGCCAGCATGCGAGCAAACTCAACCGAGCGTCTATCCCGCCCCTTCGCCTGGGTCGCACTGTGGCTGCTAATGTTGGCAGCTGCTCCGCCGGCCATGGCGACGACGTGGCGCAGCCAGCCCGGACTGATTCCACCAGCCGTGCTGGAAAGGCTTGCAGAGCACTACCACGACCTGCGTGATGCCAACGATGTGAGTGGACTCCTGCTCGACATCGGTCGTCGGGTGCAGATGACTCGCCTGGAAGCCTACTTGGAGCAAGGGGTTTGGGTGATCAAAGGCGATCCGGCGACGCTGATCTCGAGCATCGATATCCGCATGACAACCCGCCTGATGACCGTACCTGTAGCCGCGTCGGTCCAGAGCTTTATCGGCCAGGTGGACGCCCCCGAGACCCGACTCAAGGTCATTCACACCATCGAACGCTATATGAAGCGGCACGGTTATCAAGAGGTCAAAGTCCATCTTTTGACCTCGGTAGAACCAGGCGAGGGCGTCGCCTTCGAGGTCCGAGTGAGTGAGGGTGAGCCATGCACCATCAGCTCAATCGAACTGCCATTTAAACCCCCGCGCGGTATCAGCCTTGAGGTCAAGCGCCAAGATCTGTGCGATGTCGATACGATCGACACGGCCGTCAACAACGTCGAAACCAGGCTGCGCGACCTCGGCTATAGCCAAGTCCATATCGAAGTCGCCAGAATTGTCTACGATCCAAAAACATTCACCTCAGCGGTCGTCCTGCTTGGCGCCCTTGGACAAAAGATCCGCTATGAAGTCGTCGATAGTTCCAAGCGCTTTATCATCGATGACCTGTTTACCAACGAAGATCTACGCAAGATTGATCCGACGATCGTCAGTCCCGATGCCATGAGCGCCGAACTAGCCAGACGCTACAGAAATCGCGGCTTTCTCGATGTGGTCATCAACGGGCCCGAAGTCAAGCAGGTCAGCGAAGGCGAGACGACCTATATCTTTCGCGTCGATCCCGGCCAACAGTACGTGCTGAAATTAGTGCAATTTGAAGGAGCCAAGCGCTTCACGGAAAAGGAGCTCCTAGACACCATGGAGCTAGACCGTCTCTGGCAGGCAGCGCAACCGTATAACTATGAAGAAGTGCAAAAGGGGCTAAATGCCCTGCGCTCTCGCTACCAGCAAGCCGGCTACTGGGATGCCAAGATTCGCGATCCTGGTTTTGGTCAAAAGGACAAGGACACAGCCACCGTCCGATTAACCATCGCCATAGACGAGGGACTGAGCCGTCAACTGCACGCTTTTAAGGTCACCGGCAACAAGGCCATCGGCAGCGATGAAATCGAAGAATTGCTTGGTATCAAAATCGGGGCCCCCGTGGACCGCGCCCGATTGGTCGAATTCCAGCAGCAGCTACGCACCGCCTATGTAGCCAAGGGCTTTCTCTACAACGACGTTAAAGTCGAATTGAGCGCAAGCGAAGATCGTCACATCCTGATGGTTGATCTGCATACGGTGGTCAGCGAGGGGCCTAGGGTGCGAATCGGCGAAATCAATATCGTCGGCCTCACGCGCACCCATGAGAAAGTGGTCCGCCGCGAACTACTGGTCAGTCCTGGCGACTGGTACGCCCCGGATAAGATCGCCGCCTCACGGCAAGCCCTGACCCGACTTGGCATCTTTCGTTCGGTACAAATCGTCCCCGCCGACCGCGATGCCATCAGCGATAAGGAACGCGAAATCGACCTCATGGTCGACGTGCGCGAGGGTCGCCCAGGCAACGTCTCCTTTGGTCCAGGATGGAGCTTGCTTAAGGGCTGGAACTACGGCGCCGAAGCGTCGTACAACAACATCGGCGGCGTGGGTCGTCAAGCCTCGGTCCGTGGAGCCGTCAGCGAGGAGCACGACCAGTATGCGATTGGACCGCGCACCCTTTTTGGTCGAAAGCTCGGCGCCGGCTACACCGAACCCTATATCTTTGACGTCCCGATCGATGCCTCGATCCGCGCTAAACAGGAGGCATTTTGGGATGGACAGCTCTGGGAACTGAGCAATGGCGGCGAGATCGAATTTAAGTACCGCCTAAGGTCACAGCTACCGGGCAGCTATGTTTCGGTCTTCTACGGCCAAAAGATCGCCAAAACCGAAGGCTCTGCGACAAAGCTCGACCTCTTGGTCGCCTCCAACGAGCGCATCGGTTCCGTCGGTACCCGCTTTAGCATCGACCGCCGCGACAACCTCAAGTTCCCAACAGCCGGCTTTACCTTCGACTCGGAACTCGCCTTAGCTCGCTTCGAGCTAAATGGAGACGTGCGTTATTTCAAATGGGATGTCAGCTTTAGCCGTTATGTGAGTCTGATGCGCGACCTGACTCTGGCGATCGGGGTCAGTACCACCTCGTTTGAGGATATTCAGCGCAAGGGCAACCGCATAGGCATCTTGCCGCCACAAGAGCGGCTGCAATCGGGTGGCGACACTGTACGTGGCTATCCTTCAGGCAGCTTAGGACCCTTGGTGCGTGGGCCGGGCTTTAGCCAAGACGGACAGGGCAACTGCATCGTCAAATACACGACCTCACCGCTCAACGGCACGAGTCGTCTGACGATCAAAACCGAGCTTCGCCATCGCCTATCGGAATTGTGGGCGGTGACTGGCTTTATTGACCAGGGAAATGTGTTTCTGTCGAAGGATCAAATGGATAAATTTCAACAAACCTACAACGGCCCGGTGACCGATCCTCTGCTGGACCAACACAATGGCTGTAAGGACACTAAGGGCCAGCGCTCGGTCGAGGATAACTTTGCCTACAACTACGGCGATCTCATCCGCAACCCTGGGTACCTGTGGAGCCGCAACTACTACTCATACGGTACTTCACTCAACGCCTTGACCCCAATTGGCGCCTTTAACATCACCTATGGCCTACCCTGGCGCGAGCCAAAGGGAGAGGGCTGCCGCGATCACACAGCACCCTGCAACGTGCGCGCCAAGCAATCGGGGCCGTGGCTCCGCCGCGGCGAATTCCTGGTCACGGTTGGCGCCAGGTTTTAGCGGCTCGCTTCGAATGCCGGAAACAGCTGATCCAGGGCGAAGGCATGAAACAGGTCCACCGCTGGCCGCGGCGTCCGGAGCTTCTCGGGGTCGAGCGGATCAACAGCAAAGAAGCCAAAGCGCTGCTGCATGCCATGATTCCACTCGTAGTTGTCCATCAAACTCCAATAGAAGTAACCGCCGACGGGCAATCCTTCAGCAGTCGCCCTGCCCACTGCACCCAGGGTTCCCTTGATCCATCCAAGCGAACGATTGGTATCGCCGGCATGGTCGACGCCGGTTTCGGTCACAATCATTGGCAAGCCGTATCGCGAGGTCTCTTTTAACACCTGGTAGAGCGATTCTGGGCTCCGATCATCATAGGCCCTTGGCACAAAATTCATCAGCGGCGAGAGCTGCGGCAGCACAGTAAAGCCCAACGCACCTGACGTCACCCGCTCATAATAGTTGATACCGATGAAGTCCAGGCGACCGGCCAGATCAGAGCGCAAGATGGCATGCCCATCCCACGCCACATCGATATACCCCGTAGCGATCGCATTCAAAAACAAGTCATTAAAGATGTAGCGCATATTCGCTGCTGCCTGCCGGTCGGCTGCACTCTCACTGGCGGGACTCACGGCTAAGAGCACCGAGGCCAAGCCAACCCTCGCATGGACACCGCTACCGTCGGCCGACCAGTGGTCTTCGGCGTGAATGGCGTCGTACATCCGCGCGTGGGCGACGATCATCGCCTCGGTCGCACGCTTGGCGGCCTCGATCTGCAACACCACTCCGGGCGGGTTGGAGCGACTCGGACTAGGAAATAAGAAACTCGGCAGCACCACCGCCGCAAAGGGTTCATTGAGTGTCAGCCAATCATCCACCTCGGGGCCGAACTCATGGGCAACAAAACCGGCAAATTTAGCGATTTCAGGCACGATCGTCTTCGGGTCATCCCAGCCACGGCGCTGACAGTGGGCGAAATCCCGGTGGCAGCCGACGGCGTCATGGATCCAATTGGGCAGGGAGTAGTGATTGACCGTCACCATCGGCCTCAGTCCCAGCCGTTTCATATCGGCAAAAATTCGGTGGTAATACTCAAGCGCGGTGGGCGACGCAAGTTGGTGCAGCTGCTGGTACCCCGAGACACCAAAGGTCGGAGTCGGGAAAATCCGGCTCCATTCCAGCGACAAGCGCACGGCATTGCTGCCGAGGGCGTGCCGCGCTAGATCAAGATCCTGACTAAAAAGCTCGTAAAATCCCGGCCCCGTCGATGGCGGCTGGCGCGACATAAACAGCAGCGGATCGAACCGCGTCCATGGCGAGGTGATAAATTCATACCAATCGGAGTGGCGATCTTCGCAAAGGTCTGCGGCTAGATGCGGACAGCCCATTTCTATCTGAAAACCGGCCACCGCTGTGCCCATGAGAAAATGCGGTGGAAACCCTGTCTTCGCCGACTCCGCAGCGACGGCTAAGCCGCAGGCAGGTCCAAGCAGCAACCATACCAACACCAAACCGACAGGACGCCAAGACACCAAAGACGTTGGGCAAGAAGGGCCCGACCGTTGATTCATGCGACTTTCCTACTGCTAGTTGCTTCGGTGCAGAGAATATGACAATGATTAACGCAGATGCCGCGGCGCGTCCAGGTTCATTCCCAGAGGCAGGCACATTGGCGGCGCTGCAAGGAGATTTTTATGCACCGCTTAGCGCTAAAAAAGCCCGATGGTCGCAAGCTTATCCTGTACTCGCGGCGACCGATTGCGCCAAACCTAGTGGCTCCTTCTCCGCGCAAGGAGCCCGTCGTCGCCAATCCGCATATGCGCTGGCACCCGCTACGGGGCGAGTGGGTCACCTATGCAACGCACCGGCAAGATCGCACCTTCCTACCACCCCCGGAATACAATCCCCTGCTGCCGAGCGACGATGTCAAAAACCCGACCGAGCTGCCGGTGGGAGCCTACGATATCGCCTGTTTTGACAACCTGTTTCCATCCTTTAGCCTGACGGCGGCGCATCCGCCCGAGCTGAGCGTCCCGACTTTGCCTGCCAGTGGTGCCTGCGAGGTGGTGGTGTTCTCTCAGGAGGCAAAAGGCAGCCTCGGCACATTGCCGCTGGATCACCTCAAGTTGCTCCTCGATGTCTGGGCGGAGCGCTATACCGAACTCGGTCGCAATCCGCTCATCAACTACGTCCTGCCCTTTGAAAACCGCGGCGTCGAGGTCGGTGTCACGCTGCATCATCCACACGGGCAAATCTACGCCTATCCGGTCATCCCGCCGATCCCGCTCCGCCAGATGGAACTGCAGCAGGCCTACTTCAAAGCCAATCACCGCGGCCTACTGGCCGACATGGTTGCAGACGAAGTCAAAAGCAAGGCCCGCCTGCTCTATGATGGCCCACATGTCGCGGCGTTTATCCCCATCTGTGCCCGCTATGCCTACGAGACGTGGATCGCACCGAAGGTCGCAGCGCCCTCGCTGGCCGCGCTTACAGACGAGCAGCGCGCTGACTTTGCCCGAGCCATGAAGACGGTCCTGCTAAAATTTGATGGTTTGTGGCACAAGCCTTTTCCGTACCTCATGTCGATCCACCAGGCTCCAACCGATGGCGAACCGCATCCTGAGGCCCACGTCTACATGCAGTTCTACCCACCGCTGCGCACCGAAACCAAACTCAAATACCTGGCCGGCACCGAACTCGGCGCGGGCCTGTTTGCCGCCGACAGTTTACCCGAAGACAAGGCCAAGGATCTTCAGGCCGTGGAGGTGTCCCTTGACGTTTGAGCAGTATTTCTCGGTTGCACCGAGCGCCACCGTCGCCACTCCGGGCCGCGTCAATCTGATCGGTGAGCATACGGACTATAATGACGGCTTCGTCCTGCCGACGGTCATTCCACAAACAACGGTTATTCAGATCGCACCACGTAAGGATAAGACGGTGCGGGTCGTCAGCAGTAATATGCAGCCGGCCGCCGTGCATACCTACGCGCTAGGCGCGGAGAAGAAATCTGCAGATTGGCTGGTCTACATCCAAGGCGTGACCCATATCCTCAGGACGTCGGGTATCACGATCAGTGGCTTTGACGCCCTGATCAGCTCGACCGTGCCGACGGGCGCCGGCCTCTCCTCAAGCGCTGCGCTCACCGTGGGTCTCATCAAAGCGCTGCGCGAGGTCTTCCCTTTCGATCTCACAGATCCGGCCATTGCGCGCTTAGCCCAGCGGGTCGAAAACGAATTCGTCGGCGCCCACGTCGGCATCATGGACCAGATGGCCGTGTGCCTCGCCAGGCCCCGCCAGGCGTTGTTTCTCGACACCCGTTCGCTCCACTATGAACTCGTCACATTGCCCGAAAAGGCTGGCCTGATCGTCATCAACTCCGGCGTCTCGCATAGCAATATAGGCGGTGGCTACAGCGCCCGTCGCCGCTCCTGCGAAGAGGCAGCGACGCAGCTTAAGGTCAAAGCACTCCGCGACCTTGGACTGGCAGATCTAGGCCGGTTAAAGCCGCTAGGCGCTTTGCTTGAAAAGCGCGCCCGACCTGTCATCAGTGAAAATGCCCGCGTCGAGTCAGCAGTCTTGGCACTGAAGGCCGGCGATTTAGCCCGCCTTGGCCAGCTCTTCAACGAATCCCATGCGTCGATGCGCGATGACTACGAAGTCTCCACTCCTGAGATAGATCAGTTGGTCAACATCGCCAACTTAGATCCCGCCGTCTACGGCGCTAGGCTCACTGGCGGCGGCTTTGGCGGCTCGATCGTCGCCCTGGCGAACTTGGCGGAGGCCCCGGCAGCGGCTAAACGGATTGCGCAGCGCTACCTGGAACAGGTTGGCAAAGAACCGACCATCTTGGTGCCGTAAACCATGATAGAATCCTCGTATCGGCCGTGACCTTTCCGCCAAATGCCAACTGGTCGCGGCTTACCGCCAGGTTTTCATGGGAGAACCACCGTGTCGCGAATGGAACAGTTTGCCCAGGTCGGTGACATCCGGATGCACTTCCAAACGGAGGGCCAAGGTGAACCGATGGTGTTGCTGATGGGCTTTTGGGGCAACCTAGCCTGGTGGCCGGAGCCTCTGCTCAGCTATCTGCGCCAGCACTTCCAATTGATCCTGGTCGACAACCGCGGCGCCGGCTTAAGCGAGCGCGGCACCATGCCGTACAAGATCAAAACCCTGGCGAACGACCTTGCCCTATTGCTTGACCACCTGGGGCATGCCTCCGTGCATCTCTTTGGCGTCTCGATGGGCGGCATGATCGCCCAAGAATTTGCCGTACGCTATCCGCAGCGCGTCAAGCGGATGGTGCTTGCCAATACCCAGGGAGGTCTGGCGTTAAACCAACTCTTTTCTCGCGAAAGACTCCGCCATGGCTTGCGTCATATTCGTCAGGTCTACGCCGCGCCTGCCGATTTCTTTCTCAGCTTAGTGTTTACTCCTGAGTTCCGCGCCAGCTGTCCGCCGGACGAATGGCAGACTATCATGACTGCTGTCCAGCATCGCCGCATGCCAGGACGCACCGCGAGAGAGCAGCTACTAGCCATCGTCCGCTGGCGTAGCCTGCACCGGCTGCACCAGGTCACCT
>JAPLFX010000062.1 GCA_026390445.1 Pseudomonadota bacterium | reverse complement strand
GGTGACGACGGTACCAGGGGTATAAGCCAAGGCATCGGTGTCAGCGGTTTTGCCCTCGATGACGTCGTAGTAGGCGAAGGCGCCGGCTAAGGCATCCATCCCAGCATGGCAGCCAGCGCACTTGTTGCGGAATACGGCACTGTCACCGCCTGGAACGCGCGTGACATCGCGGCGCACGTGAAAGTCAGGGCGCGTCGTATCGGCGAGTTTATTCATGTCGTGGCAAAGAAAGGTGGCGAAGGTAAAGGCAGCGGCAGCGCGGTTGGTACCGGCTTTAATGAAGCCCTCGGCAAAGCCGCGCGTCGTCATCAAACCGGCCGTGGCATCGACTGGCAGAGCAGCGGTCCCGCTAGATTGTTTGACTTGGATAAGGACATCCTTGAGGCTCGCCGCCGATTTATCGAGAAACTGGTAGTGCGCGTTGTTCGCCAACGAATAAGCAGGTACCCCGGGCGCCTTGGCGACGTCGGCGATATAGACCAAGTCGGCTGACAGTGCGGTGTTGAAGGGAACGTCGTCGCGTATCATGCCGATCACGGTCGCGGTGTAATCATTGAGGTCGACGCGTGGCGATCCATCCTTAGTGGTCCAGCGCGACACCGCATCCTTCAGAGTGAGGTTATAGAACATCCCAGCCGGATCATTGATGGCATCCATGGCCGCGCCGCGAGCATCTCCCGCAGTGATCTTTGCAGCCAGTGCGTCGAGCTTGGCGGCACTTGGTGGTACGGTGTTGACGCGGTTGAACAACTGCGCCGCCTGTTCACGGGGGCCGCCGAGTGCTTCCGATGTTAGGAGACCCATCAACGCGGTCGCCAGACCCAGACCAATCATGAATCCGCTTTTCTTTTTCAAGCCTGCGGCCATGTAAGTTCTCCCGCCATCACAGTTTGGTTACGCTAAAATCGGACGCATATCGCCCTATGATAGTCTTTTCGGTTCTGGCGTTGGAAAACTTGAAATTTTTATCATTATTAAATATTATTCAGTAAATATGGAGTGTTACAGATGGCGCTCGTAACGGTTTTTTTTCGCTTCTCGAATACTACCGTTGATTTGCGGGCGGAGAAGACGCAACCGTGGCGCTGCCTGAGACGGTCATCGCAAGCTGGTTAAGCCGATCGACCGTGAGGTGTTGGTGACGACCATCGATCAGGACACCAGACAAAGGCCGGCACCGGCTCGGTTGTCCTTGCGCTGACTCAGGGGGATTTCAGGGATGAAGGGAATGAAGCGCTAGATGCGGGAGGAATGGTCGGCCCACTCGGACTTGAACCGAGAACCAACGCGTTATGAGCACGCTGCTCTAACCGATTGAGCTATGGGCCGCTCCCTCAAGCCTCCATAAAGTAGGGACAGGCAGCATGACTGTCCATCCCTTTCTCGGGTCATGGGCACCGAAGCATCAGCTCTCGATGAACGCCCTTAGCTTCTTGCTGCGCGATGGATGACGCAGCTTGCGCAGCGCCTTGGCTTCGATCTGCCGGATCCGCTCGCGGGTCACGTCAAAGTTCTGGCCGACTTCTTCCAGCGTATGATCGCTCTTCTCGCCGATGCCAAAACGCATCCTCAGCACTTTTTCTTCGCGTGGCGTCAGGGTCGCTAGGGCCTTAGTCGTCTGCTCGGAGAGGTTGTGGTTGATCACCGACTCACTCGGCGAGTGCTGCGATTTGTCTTCGAGGAAGTCGCCGATGTGGTTGTCCTCCTCTTCGCCGATCGGGGTTTCCAGCGAGATCGGCTCGACGGCGATCTTCAAGACCTTGCGCACCTTATCGACCGACATCTCCATGCGTGCAGCGATCTCTTCTGGCGTCGGTTCGCGGCCCATCTCTTGAACCAGATAGCGGCTGGTACGAATGAGTTTGTTGATCGTCTCGATCATGTGCACGGGAATCCGGATCGTCCTCGCCTGATCGGCGATGGCCCGGGTGATGGCCTGGCGAATCCACCAGGTTGCATAGGTCGAGAACTTATAACCGCGGCGGTATTCGAACTTCTCCACGGCCTTCATCAAGCCGATGTTGCCCTCTTGGATCAGGTCCAAGAACTGCAGGCCGCGGTTGGTGTACTTCTTGGCGATCGAAACTACCAGGCGCAGGTTGGCCTCGACCAACTCGCGCTTGGCGTTTTCGGCGCGGCGCTGGATGTCGGCTAGTTCGTTGTAAACCGCCGAGATGATCGCCGCGTCCATACCGCTGTCGTTGCTGGTGCGGTTGATCGTGTCCTCAGCGGCGAGGCAGTTGCGGACGATCCGCTGCCATTCCCGGTCGCTGGCATGGCCGTACGGCTTGTCCGGCGACTTGTGAATGTGCGCTAGCAGCTCGACGCGGGCTGTGCTCAGGCGTTTGGAGTAGTAATTGAGGTCTTGCTCGGCCTCGCGGATGGCGTTGGCAAACTCGGCAAGTTGGTTGATCGCGCCGGTCATCAGCTTGCGGTTGATGTTGAGGTCGCGGAAGGCCTCAAAAACCACCACCCGGGATTCTTCCAGTTGATCGACGTGCTTTTTGGTGGCGCTCTTCTTCTTGCGGAGCAGCTCGAAGTCGTCGACCAGCTTTAAGACCTTCCTGGTGGCCTTACGCATCTTGTCGGCATGGAGCTGCTCATCCTTTGAGGCCTCGTCGTCGTCAAAGCCCTTGATGAAGCCCTTCATGCGGATCTCGTCCGCGACGAAGGCGCGGGCAGCCCCGACGATCGTGTCGATGCCCAGCTGCACGTGCAGTAAGCGACCTAGGATGCGGTTCTCTTCGGATTCGATCTTCTTGGCGATTTCGACTTCACCCTCGCGCGAGAGCAGCGCGACGCTGCCCATCTTGCGCAGGTAGATGCGTACTGGGTCGTTGGATTTGCCCATCGACGAGTCGGCGGCGAGATCGACGGCTTCGCGCTTTTCGGTATCGGGTTCCTCGGAGTCTTCGCTTTCGGCCTCGCCATCGCCGTCGGCCTCAGCCTCGACTTCTGGCACGGCCAGATCATCGTCGTCATCGCTAGCGCCAGCGGCTACGGCCTTGCCGTCGCCTTTGCCGCCGCGGTCGTTGATCTCGATCCCTGCGTCGCCTAGAGCCGTGATGATGTCGTCGAGCAGGTCTGATTTGATTTTGACCTTGGCCTTTTGCAGCGCGGAGTCGATGTCACTAAAGGCCAGCTCGCCTTTGCCGCCTTCAGCCTGCTTGACGAGCAAGGCGACGACCTTTTCTAGGTCGGGGTTGAAGACTTTGGGGCTGCTGTCACCGTGACTGTTCTTGCTCGGACGTCCACCAGGGCCTTTGGGTCCGACTTTGCCTGGGGCGCCGGGTTTGGTCATGACGACCGGTTGGCCGGGGCGATTGATGCGGGCGCCAGGAACGATCGACTTCTTTTGCACGTTGGGCGCAGCGGGAGCGCCTGGAGCTGCGGCCTCTTTGTCCGGCTTTTTGGCTACCGGCGCTTTGCCTTTAACTGGAGCTGGCGGCGCCTTGGCTGTCGGCTTGGCCGGAGTTGGTGCTGCTGGCTTGTCCGACTTCTTGGCGCTGGCGGCTTTGATCGGCGCAGCCTTTTTGGCGGCCTTATCACCGTGCGAGGAATCAGCTGTCGGTGTTGTGACCTTGCCCAATTTGCTCACCACTTTTCTCATCGTTGTGTCGACCGATTTCGCTTTGGAGGTTGAACCGACGTCTGGTTGGAGGGGATTCTTGGCTAACTTAGACGATACCGTCGCCGCCGCAAGCTTCCGGGGGGGCAGCTGGGCTGGCGATGTCTGAGTAGCCCCCTGCGCGGCGGTTTTGGACCGAACCTTTTTCGACGTTGGCTTGGCCTTTGTCAATTTATCTCTGCTTCTGGATGCTTCTTTGGTCTGAGACATGCCTAACCTGTGACCCCATATCGGTGGTGTGCGGAGAGGGATGGCGCGGCCTGCGCTTTCGGTCGCCGGACCCGAGACGCGCCCCAAGCTGGCAAAAACTGCCAAAGTCCAAATTTATTAGTGAATATTCCTGAGTTTGGCAACGATAAACCGATGGCCCAGGTGCTGTCTAGCGGAAGTTTAAGGCTTACAGCCTAGTCAAGGGCGACGGCGACTGGCGGTCGGGTCAATTCATGGATGGTCTTGAGGATGTCGTTGACCTCGTCGCGGCGGCTTGGATCGACGGCGGCGCGGCTCATCTCGGTTTTGAGGCGGCTAATGGTCTGCTTGACGCGTCGTAGTCGGACATAGCCGATGACCTGGGCGACGCTATCTTTGCGGTTTTGGCAGGTAAAGGCCGGCGTGGCGGCATGCAGGCGGGCAAGGAGTGCAGCGCCCTCCGGGTCGAGCGACAAGGACCAAGCGTGATCCGGCTGGGCGCTCGGGGCCTCGCCGCGCTCGAGTGCGGCGCAAAATTCTCCAAGCAGTGCAAAGTGTTCGCTCCCCAAATCGAAGTCTTGGCGCACCACCTCCATGACGGTCTTGGTGTTCAGCTCGCCAGGTTGGGCGTGGTAGAGGTGGCCGAAGAGGTCAAAACCCGTCAGATCGAGCGGTGGCCACGGCACCAACTGCGCCTTTGCTGCCTCCGCCTGGGACTCCTCGGCACTGGACTTGGCCGCGGCGCTCTGACGCCTGGGCGCGGCCTTGGTACTGCCGTGGAGCTGGCTTTCGATATGCGACGCCGGGATCCCCGTCAGGTTGGCGATCCGGCCGATCAGGTAACTGCGCTGCAGGCGGTCTGAGACATGGGCCAGCCACGGCACAAACTCGTTGCTGACGACGCTGGGTATGGCGAGGGACGGCGTCGACTTGAGGCGCTCGCAGACGGCAAAGTCGAGTAGGTCGACGGCCTTGTCCAACTCCGCTTCGAGCGCTTCGAGCCCGAACTTGCGGACAAAGCTGTCAGGGTCTTCGCCGGCACTGAGGGAAACCGCCCGGACATGCACCTCGGGCACGGTTAGGGCAATATTCACGGCGGCTAGGGTGGCTTTTTGTCCGGCCGTGTCACCGTCGAACAAGAGGATCAGTTGGCCGGTCGCATGGCGCAAGAGCTTCAGCTGGTGTTCGGTAAAGGCCGTGCCCATGCAGGCGACGACCTCGGGCAGGCCGGCTTGCCAGAGCTGTAGCGTGTCCATATAGCCTTCGACCAGGATCGCCCGACCGCGCTCGCGCATGCGGCTTCTGGCTTTATCAAAGCCAAACAGCGTGCGCGACTTGTCAAACAGCTTGCTATCGCGACTGTTGAGGTATTTCGGGTGGGCTCCGTCCAAGGTGCGACCGCCAAAGCCGATGATGCGCCCTTGCTGATCGGCGATCGGTAGGGTCAGGCGCGTGCGCAAAAAGTCAAAGCTCCTGCCGTCGCGCGCCGAGGCCGTGGCCAACGAGCAGTCGGCCATGTCGTCTTCGCGGTAGCCTTTGGCGCGTAGGTGGCGCACCAGCCCAAAGCCTTCGGGCGGCGTCATGCCAAAGCCGCAGGCGGCGATGTGCTCTGGGGTAAAGCCGCGGCCGAGCAAGTAATCGAGGGCCGGCTTGCCGTGCGGCGTCCGCAGCGCTGCGACATAAAACTCCTGGGCCTCGGCCATCATCTTAAACAGCGAGACGTCCTGGCGGCGGCGGCCGTCGCGGCTGCGCGAGGCATCCAGCTCGGGCACCTCGATGCCGTACTTCGCCGCTAAATAACGCAGGGCATCGACAAAGCCCAGACCCTGGGTCTCGCGCACAAAGTCGATGGCATCGCCATTCTTCTTGCAGCCAAAGCAGTAAAAATGATCGTCGTAGAGGTTGAAGCTCGGCGACTTTTCGTTATGAAAGGGGCACAAACCGACCGGACGGCCCGAGCGCGTCTCAAGGCTGACCGTCTCGCCGATCAGCTGGGCCAAGGTGACGCGGCCGAGTATGCGCTTTTTCACGTCATCTAATGAGTCGGACATGGGGCTCTTGGCTCTTTCGCCTGGCGGTGGAGCAGCGAGCATAGCCGGCGCTGGCCGCACCGTCTATACGTCAGGTCCGGGCCAGACAAATAGCCTATTGCACTAGGCGCTTAGCCAGTCGATCGCCAAAGTCGCAGAGGTTTTTGACGTTGGCCAGGATCAGGTATTCCGGCTTGTTGGGCTTGTCTTTGTGGCCCTGGATGATCCCGACGAAGCGGTGCTGGCGCGGCTGCTTGCAGAGGTTTTTCGGGTCTTGTTCGTCATCGACTTCGGTCAGATTGGCGGCGGCGACGAAGGTCACATGGTCGTTCTTTGGCGTGCTCTTATAGGTGGGTCCCAAGGTGCGCAGCAGGGCCTGGACCAGCTTGGCAGTGGTGACGCGGCGCTGATCCTGCTTGTAATAGGCGATGCCGAAGTAGGGCGTCACGCTGCTGCCGCCGTGGTCGATGAGGTAGTACGCGGTGAGGCCCGAGAGCAGGTCTCCAGGCTCGGCCTCGAAGTCACAGGCCCCCGTCGGAAAATAGACCATTCCCGAGGCGGCCCTTGGGTCGTTAAAGACGCGGCCAAAGTCGGCAACATCGACGCCGGTGATGGAGGGCTTGCTCATCTTCAGCAGCTCCATCAAAGCATCGCCCTTTAAGTCGCCGGTGCCAGCGAAGTTATTGGGATGGTTTCCAAATAGAAAGTACTGTGCTTGCGATAGGTTGCGGGTGGTTGACTGGAGCTTATCGCAGTTGAAGTTGGGCGGTGCGAGCGCTGAGATGGGCAAGGACCGGTTGAGGCCGACACTGGCAAAGTACAGCTGTCCGGCCTCGGCGAAGAAGGGGACCGGTACGTCAGGGTCGAAGGTGGTGGCGATGAGGTAGCGTTTGCACTGCTCGATCGCCTGGCTCGCCGCGACGTTCTTGGCGCTAGCCGCCTGGACCGCCTGCTTTTTACAGGTGATGTAGAGGTCAGCGCCAGGGAAGTTCTCCTTGCAGTTGCCCAAGGCGACTTCGAACTTCTTTTTGTTGATGGCGCCGTCCTTGAGCTGGTCGATGGCATCCTTGCGACAGGCTTCAAAGCTCTTGCGGCTCTTATTGATTTGTTTGATTTTAGCTGGCGACAAGCTCGATTTCTTGGCGTAAACCGGGGCGGTCAGGCCGATCGCCATGATCCCAGTGAGGATTGCGAGCAGGAAGGCCGGTATCAGCCTATGCAGGGTGCGCAAGAGAACCATCGATGGACTGCTTTCTGGGTTTCTCGTCGGGTCGTTCTTGAATTATACAGACACCTTAACGAATACGCGACGGTTTTGCCAGAGCGGACCGTATGGGGGAGGGGACGTGCCATCATTTGATATCGTCTGTGAGTTGGACATGCAGGAGGTCGACAATGCCGTCAATCAAGCGGCCAAGGAGATCGCCCAGCGCTTTGACTTTCGCGGTGGTAAATCCGACCTGAGCCTCGATAAGGTCGCCAAAACCGTGAAGATCGTCGCCGACGACGAGCTGAAGATGCGGTCGATCCACCAGCTCCTCGAAGCCAAGCTAGCCAAGCGCGGTTTGGACCTGCGCGCACTGAAATACGGCAAGGAGGAGGTCGGCAGTGGCGGCATCCTGCGGCAGACTGTCGAGCTGAAGGCTGGCCTCGACAAAGAGGAGGCCAAACAGGTGACGAAAGCCATCAAAGACTCCAAGCTCAAGGTCCAGGCGCAAATCCAAGACGATGAAGTCCGGGTGACGGCCAAGAGCATCGACGAGCTGCAGGCGGCGATCGCCATGCTGCGCAGTGCTGAATTAAAGTTCCCCGTGCAATTTACCAATATGCGAAGCTAAGAGAGTCACCACCCATGGGTTTTAACTGCGGTATCGTCGGCCTGCCAAATGTCGGCAAATCGACCATTTTCAACGCTCTGACCGCGGCTGGCGCGGCATCGGCCAACTATCCCTTCTGCACCATCGATCCGAACGTCGGCCGCGTCGATGTCCCGGATCCACGACTCGAGCAGATCTCCTCCGTGGTGAAGACGCAAAAGTGCATTCCAGCCAGCATGGAATTTGTCGACATCGCCGGACTGGTGCGCGGCGCTTCGCAAGGCGAAGGACTCGGCAACCAGTTTCTTGGTCACATTCGTTCGACCGATGCCATCGTCAACGTCGTGCGCTGCTTTGAAGACGCCGATATCACCCATGTCGAGGGTTCGGTACATCCGATCCGCGATATCGAGACGATTCAGGCCGAGTTGATCTACGCCGATACCGGGACCGTGGCCAAAGGCTTGGACCGCTACCGCAAGATGCTCAAGTCTGGTAAAAAAGACGCCATCGCCATCTGTGCCATGCTCGAGGCCTTGGATGCGCATCTGCAGGGGCTTAGGCCAGGACGCACCTTTGATCACCTGCCCTTCGTTGGCGACATGCAAGAGGTCGAAGATGCATGGCGCGATCTGCATCTGCTCAGCGCCAAGCCGGCGATCTACGTCTGCAACGTCGACGAGGATCTAGCGACGGGCGTGGGCGACAATGTCCACACCAAAGCCGTGCGTGAGCACGCCAAAAAGGAGGGGGCCGAGGTCATCCTGCTTTGCGGTAAACTCGAAGAAGAGATCAGCACGATGGCTGTCGACGATCGCAAGGAAATGATCGCCGGCCTCGGTATGACCGAGCCTGGCCTTAACTCTTTGATCCGTGCTGGCTACGCGACGCTCGGTTTGCAGACCTATTTTACTGCCGGTGAAAAAGAGGTCCGGGCTTGGACGATCCACCGTGGTGACAAGGCTCCGGCGGCTGCCGGCAAGATCCATTCGGACTTTGAACGTGGCTTTATTCGGGCCGAGGTGTTTACCATCGCCGACTTGTTAAAGGCTGGGTCCCGCGTGAAGTTGAAGGAGCTTGGGCAGCTGCGGTCGGAGGGTAAGGA
>JAPLFX010000176.1 GCA_026390445.1 Pseudomonadota bacterium | reverse complement strand
ACTTTTGGTAGCCGCTGAATTTGACCTGATCGGGCACAGCCTGCGCCACTGGACCGCCGACTGACGGTGCCAAAGGCGGTGGAAGAACCTTGGCGGCCTGACTCATAGGGATGACCTTTCTTGCCAAATGGAACGCTGAGGTGGCGGGTTCCGCTCGAGCCACTTGCAGGCCTATCGGCGATCAGGATCCAAGCTTAAGAAAAATCCATCTGATTTTTTAAATCACGGGCGACGGTCTGAGCTAATTTCATTTTAGTTAATTATTTTGATGAATTGAGATATGACCAAAATTAAAAATAACCGTAGCTAAAGTTAGTCTCTCCGCGTCCCGACAAGCCTAGAGTGGTTGGTTTGGGCCTGAGGGACAGCCGTCGATCAAGAATTGGTGCAGGCGATTTTGAAAGGAGCGTGGAGATGACCTCATTCGCTGCAAATATAAACTCGATACCTAAAGTCCTCATCGTCGACGACGACCCAGGAATTATCGAGTTAATTGCAGAGTGCATGCGAGAGTATTTCGATTTCCAAGCTCTGACGGCAGGCAGTGGTAACGAAGCAAAAGCACTCCTCGCAAAGCATCCAGACATCGCCTTTATGACATGTGATGTCCAATTGCCCAATGGCAATGGCATTGATTTTGTTAAGTCAGCACGGCAGGCAGGAAGCGAAGCGCCGATCCTCATCGTTAGCTCGGTGAGTCATCAAGCGCGAGCTGCCGTAGGTGTTCTCAAACCGATTGAATTTCTAGATAAACTTTTGATCGGCAAAGACCTAGTGGGCAAGTTCAGTCGGCTGTCCCCTGAATTCAACCGACTGCGGCAAGAATGTTCAAGGGTCAAAGCTGAGGTTAAAGAGTCCATCAACCAATCTGCCATTCTTATTGATGATACTCGCCTGCTCGTGGAGCAGAGTCGGTTGGAAATTGAGCGGTCAACAGCACAGCGTCACAAAAAGGCGGTGTGAGATCCGATAGCAGCATAGGCCCCACACCTGGGGTGTCGTGGCGGATGCCCTTTTAAAAAGGCCATCACGACGACGGCAAACTTTCTAGCGTTAGCAAAACGCGACAAGGCAAAGAAAAACCCCCAGCAGAAGCTGAGGGTCTCATAAGAAAAGTGGCGGGAGCGACGTAATACAACGTAACCCCCTATAATCACCGGAACACCTCCGCCCACTGGTAGGGTCTGGTAGGGAGAGCCCTACCAAACCTCTGACCGAAGTTTGAAGACCTTTGCCTCACCAGGCCTTGGCAGTGTGATCCCGAGCGCCTCGGTCGCCCCTTTTAGATCCAATCCGGCCAGCCGGAGGTACCCCTGCGTGGTCTTGATCTCGGCGTGCCCGACGATCGCCATGACATGGGCAAGCGACACCCCTTTCGCTAGCATCTGGGTGATGAAGGTCGCCCGCAGATCATGGAACCGAATCGGCGTGATGCCGATGCCGATGCAAAAGTCCTTGATCACCTGAGCCTGGTTCCCCCGGGTCCACTCGTTCATCCTTGGTAGGACATAGCCATCGCGGCTGGCGCCCCGAAGCTTGACCTCCTTAAGGAAGTGGTCAAGTTCATCCGAGATCGGCACCACGCGGTAGCGAGCGCTCTTGGTCGTCCCGAACCCGTTCTTCGACGTCCAGCTCCAGTGCACCCAAATGACCCGCTGCTCGAAGCAGATGTCGTCCCATTTGAGCGCATACAGCTCGCCCGACCGCATGCCGGTCATGACCGCCAGGACCCAGACCTCGTAGAATCGGTGTTCGACTCGCTTGGCCTCAAGCAGCAGCTTGTCGACCTCGTTGCGATTGAGCACCGCCTTTCGGGACTCCGGCACCTTGACCCGGACCCTCAGGCTCGGATTCGCGGTGATCAGTCCGTCCTCCATCGCCATCTGGAAGATGCGGGTTATGCGCCGCAGCGTTCCTCGACGCGTATACCACGTCACGTCGAACTCGGGGTTGTAGACAACCTCGTGTACGTCTTGCGGCGTGATATCCTTCAAGAGCTTGCCCTTGAAGAACGGCTCGATCCAATGGGTGTTCTTGCCCACGTACTCGATGATCGTTGAGGGCTTCAGTTCAACCCTCATCCGCTCAAGACAGATCGCAAACCATTCGTCCCAGGTGTAGCAAGGCGCCTGGTCCTTCTGATTGGCGATTTGACGCTTGAGTTCAAACTCAACCGCTTTCGCCTCGCGCTCAGTCTTAACGCCGCGCCGCCGGAGCTGCACGCGCTTGCCGCGGTTATCGATGCCGTCACAATAAACAGTATAGGTCTTTTGTCCGTCTTTATTCGTCTCAACTTGAATAGCCATCGCTTAACTCCTTTTCTGAAGGGTCTCCCTCAGATCCCGGAGCCTGAATCTCAACCTGCTGCCCAACTTATGGGCCTTGACCTGCCCGCGATGCACCATGATTCGAAGCGCATTCGGAGAGATCTTCAGGTAGGCCGCAGCCGCTGCGGTGGCTATCCATTCGCTGATTATTCGGTTGTCAAAGAACGCCTCGTCGCCGGGGCTGATCATAGCCGCTGCGTCGAGTTTCTCGGTAACCATAGCATACCTCCCAAAATGGGGAAATGACAGAATCGCCGCATTTCTCTGCGTCAGGACGGTCCTTTCAATCATGCAAGCCGTCCCCGATGATAGGCGCGGAATCGGATCAAATTACGCATCGGAAGCAGTTTGCTGCGGAGCACCACCGCGTTCCAATAATTGACCGAGAAAGTCATCCTTCGATGCACCAGGATTCAGCTTCTGATAGTCGCGAAACTTAAGTTCCAAGCGATCCGCGTTGGAAAGCGACCCGTCCTGTAGTGCCACGATATCGGCATCAGTTAGGAGTCCAAGAGCACGCACAATCAGGCTATCGACACGTACCTTGCGCCCTACTGTCTTTTTGTTCACCTTTGCCAGCTCGGCTAGGACGCGGCGCTTGGTCTCCCGCTTCACCCGCAAGGATACGGTTGTTACAGTTGCCGATTTAGTTTTATTCACTTTTGCAGTGATCACTTGATCCATATTCGAATTCCTCCTGTTACAGTTGGCATGCACTGGTTGATGCACATCAGGTTAAAAGGACGGCAAATCATCGCCCCGCGACCGCTCACGTCCCATGCCGCGCGACTCACCAATTTGGATGCCGATCTGCGGATAGCGGCTCCGGAGATTGTTGAAGAAATCCAGCTCGACCTGGTGATTCGTGCTCTTCGGGTCCAGGAACACCTGCACCTGGTCAATGCGGCGATTGGTGGCTAGATGGTGATCCAAGACCTTCTCATCAGGCTCCATCAGGCAAATCACATCCTGGTGATACTTCGCTGGCCAAAAGGCGTGCTTACCTTGACTGGCAAGGAAGCCAAAGGGATCCAAATAGATGGTCGCATTGCGGCTACCGGTTGATACTTTAAAGAAGGCCCCTTTGATGGCTCCGACCTTGGCTCTATGCCAGTTGTGCTCGGTAGATTCGGTAAACTCGAAAGCGCCGCCATCATCATCTTTGGCAAAGAACCGAACCACCCCCTCTTTGCTGACTTGCGCCTGTCCTCCTTTGAAAAGCGCCGAGGCATGAGTTGGATCGCAGCCATGTTGAACCAGGACGGAGGCAATTTTCACCTTGGCGTCTAGTTCATTGAGACGGTGCTCCTTGGGGATATAGAACGACGTGAAATTGCGCTTCGTCTCGCCGAGATGTTGTTCAAGGAGATGCAGGCGTTTGTTTCCCGTGATCTCGGCCACCGCTTGTAGGAACGTCAGGTCTTTGTGCGCCGCCACCAGCTCAATAAGGCTGCCTTTGGTCCGGTTGCGCTTGTTCACCCACTCAAATTCGCCGATCTCGACAAACGAGCGCCCCTTGAGCACCATTTTCCCCTCGCTGTTGCGCTCTAGGGCGATTCTATTGGCCTGGCAATATTGAATGATGTTGCTATTACGCGCCTTCCTTAGCTCTTCAATGGGAATAAGCACACCGCTCAAATCCAGCTCGTGCGGGAAGCGCTGCGCCCGGCCCGGCCGTTCCATTTTCGTATACTTGCTGTAGTCACGGTGACCTTGCTGGTAGGGCGACTGTGGCAGATTAACCAGAGCGTCTTTTGATGCCTGGATGTCAACGCCCCGAGTCGCCGCCGCACCCACAATGCCACGCACCTGCTCGCGCAGGCCGGGAAACTTTGCAAACCGCGCATCATTGGCCCTAAACGCATCCTCAAGCCCGTCTTTGTCATATTTGGGACTGAGTTTGCCGCCGCGCTTGCCCCGCACCTTGTCACTATAGAAGTAGGAAATCTTGCGTTCCTCGACCCGTGCCTTGACGCCAAACTCGCCGAGAATGCCTACGTACTCATCATAGGATGTCGCATAGGCTCGCGCAAAGTCAGCCTTCTGACAAAGATCAAGGATCCACGAGTGACCACGAAACTGAGCAATCTTCTGCACCTTCTCTGGCAAGCGCGCATGTCGATCCTTGCCCATCGACTCGATCACCGATAATCCCCGCTCCTGACAAAGCTTGTCGCTAATCCCACGCAGCTCGTATAGGTGGCGCTTCTTGTGCTCGATCTTTTTGCCGGTCTCGGTATGCCAAGGGCTCACCAGAATGTGGTTATGGACCTTACTCGTATCGGTATGGGTGACCACGGCAAATGCGTGCCCTGGAAACTGCTTGTGGGCGAGTTCCCGGCCAATGGCATTGAACTCTTCCGGCAGCAGCTTCTTGCTCTCGGCCTCACTCCAGCTTTGCATGATATGAATCACGTTCACGGCTCCATTACCGTTGTGAAACTGCTGCAACGCCGCAAAGTCACGGGCCACATCCCGCTCATCACAATCGTGCGTGCCAATAGGATCGGTTGGCGCCCGACCATCCATGACGTAGGGCACCAGCGTGTCGAAATGTTTGGCAAACTTAATTTTGATAATTGCCATGTTTGCCTGCCAGCAGGTCGCGCATCTCCTGTAGCTGGTCGCGCATCTCGTCAATCGCTGGGTTGAAATCCTTGCGGAAGCCAGTGTTCAGGTGCCTCGCAATCTGATTGAGGTTGTTGCCGACCCGACTTAACTCGACCAGCACGCGCTGTCCATCCTCTGGGGCCATTAAGGGACGCGCTATTTTTTGCCGGAAGTAGATCGCTTTTAGCATCTCGGGGATTGATTTTTTGTAAAGTAATGCGTCCTCCTTGATGGCTTCGTATTCATCGGCTGTGAACTTGACATGCGACTGGAGG
>JAPLFX010000167.1 GCA_026390445.1 Pseudomonadota bacterium | reverse complement strand
TTGCTCCTTCAAAGGCCTTAGGTCGATTTTGACAGTGCCAGTGGTCGCGATGCCGTGACCTTGCCTAAGGGCCAGCAAGCTTGGAGGAAGTCGCATGATACTTCGCAACACCGTGATCAGCCTGGTGATCCTAATCGGTGCAGCTGCAGTGACCGGCTGTGGTGGATCCAAGCAACAAGATGGCGCTCCCGCTCCAGCCTCGGCAAGCACCCCTCCGGTGACCAATACGTCTGGAAGCGGCAGTTTCGGTCCAAACGGCACCAGTGCCGCTGCCCCAGGATCGACTCCTGGCTTCGCCCCCGGGGCCTCTCCGACCGCACCAAGTACAGCCTCAACAACACAGAATCCACCCACGACCCAAGCTAACGGACTGTCGACTTTGATCACTTCGATTGCCGCGATTATCAAGAGCAGCACAGGTGGCGGTGGCGGCCCTGCTCAGGCAAGCGGCTCCCCGGCAGTCACTCCGATGAATGCAGCCAGCTCCAACCTCGATGACCTTCGGCAGAACTGCTTGACCGTGATCAACCAGTACCGTGCCAGCATCGGTCGCCCAGCGCTTACCCTGCGCACCTCATCGTCGAGCTGCCTCGATGGTCAAGCGGCTTCCGACGGGGCTTCGGGCTTTGCCCACGGCGCGTTTGGCAAGTGTGGCGAGAGCGCTCAAGACGTGTGCCCAGGCTGGGGAGGCTCGCCGTCCTCGTCTCAACCTGGTTGCCTTAAGATGATGTGGGACGAAGGCCCGGGCGGCGGCCACTATGAAAACATGGCGAACCCCGACTACAAAGAGGTCGCCTGCGGCTACGCCCCAGTCGGCAATGGCTACTGGATGACCCAGGACTTCTTTCGCTGATCAGCAACCGCTGATTACTTGCCGGTCAAAAAGGCAAAGTCAGAGCTTAGCTGCGCATCGCTGTAGTCCGCTGCGCCAAAGGCTGGCATCGGACCGCTACCGGCACGAACGATGGCAGTGAAATCAGCCAGGCTCAGCTGGCTGCCGGCCAGCGCCGGACCAAAGCCACCTTGGGCACTGTCGCCGTGACAGCCGGCGCAAGCGCTGTTGAACGAAGCAGACAATGTCGCGGGTGCAGCAGCGGTGTGCGAAGCTGGTTTGGTGCTGCAAGCAGCGAGCGTAAGCATCAGGGGTGATACGAGGGACATAGCGCGGGTGATGTTCATGGGGCATCCTGTCGTCGAAGGGTTGAAGACCATTGGGCGGGCCTTGATACTAGATCACGCCTGGTTTAGTCCAGCATCATCAGGCATCTCGCTGGAAGCTCTAGGTTTTGTCTAGGTTGCGCGGCGAGCCCTTGAGCCCCATGGCCTACGCGTGGTCGCCGGCGCAGCATTTTTTGTACTTCTTACCCGAGCCGCAGGAGCAAGGGTCGTTGCGGCCGAGCTTGGGCGTCGCGCGTACGAAGGGTTGGACCGCGTGATGATGATGATGGTCGTGGTGATCATGGCTGCAGTTGGGGCCGTGGACGTGTTCGCCAGCTGCGGCAGCGTCGGGGGAGGCGAGGGGAGTTGTGGTTGGGGTGGCGGTCATGGTGTGGTCCTTAGGGTGGCTTTAGGTGATGCCCAGGGGGCTGTCTAAACGGCAGAGTTCTAGCACAAATCGTAGAATCTGCGCTAGCTGACAGGACGTGGCCCAGCTTGCATGCTGCCACCTGCGCGACCGTTGCCACTAAGCTCCACCTCGGGATCAGACGATCAGGGCGCGGCCTCCGGCAGAGCCGCGACCTTCTCGCTGCTTTTAATCAGCTTATGCACCGAGCCCACGCTCAGATCCAGTTGCTTCGCAATCGCCTTATACGACAGCCCTTGGGCTTTCAGTGTCACCGCCTCGCTCTGCTTTGCCGGTGAAATCTTCGCCGGGGCGCCAAGCTTCACCCCTCGCTTGCGGGCGGCATCGAGACCAGCTCGCACCCGCGCCACGATGGTGTCGCGTTCAATCTCGGCGATCTCGGCGAAGGCCGCGAGCATGGTGCGACGAAACGGGTTCTCGTGCCCGAGGTTGAGGACTGGCTGGGTCACCGAGACAAAGGCGACCCCGACTTCCTCAAGGTTGAGCAGCAGGCGAATCGCGGTGGTAGCATGCCGGCTAAGCCGGTCCAGACGGTAGACGATGATGGTGTCGATCTTTTTGCTGTAGGCAGCGGCGAGCAAGGCCTGGAGACCCGGGCGATTCATCGTGCGCCCGGAGATGCCTTCGTCTTGAAAGATCAGCGGCTCGACCTGCGGCCTGCGGTCTGCCGGCAGGTCGCTGAGCCACTTGTCGACGACGAATTTTTGGCTCTCAAAGTCCTGACGGTCCGTCGACACCCGGTAGTAGATTGCAAAGCGCCGCATAGTCCACCTTTGGTCTGCAAAACATCGCTTCAGGAGCTGGTCACATCCTCTGATCCTAACACGTCCCCGCCTTGCCAGAACGCCTGAATATCGCCCAAGATGCGCTGGCTCACCAGCTCACGCACCGAGTCCTTAAACCACCCCTGCGGCAGCAGCGAGCTGTAGCGCGGCTCGACAAAACGGGCGTCCATCAAGACGATCAGGCCACGGTCGTGTTGCGTCCGGATGACCCGGCCGGCCGCTTGCACCACCTTGGCCATCGCTGGGTAGGTGTAGGCATAATCGTAGCCCAGTCGCTGACCGTAGGCGCGGTCGTAGTAGGCGCGCAGCACCTCGCGTGCTTCGTCGCAAGTGGGTAGCGCCGGGCCAACGATGACGACGCCGATCAACTGCTCGCCGGGAAAGTCGATGCCTTCCGCCAGGCTGCCACCTTGGACGCCCAGGACGAGTAGGGGACTGGGTCCGGCGCGCAGCGCATCGACGATGTCCTTGGTTTGCGCATGCGACATCCCCCGCGTTTGCCGCACCACGACAAATCCCGGGGCGTCGAGCCGCTCGGCCACATCATTCATAAACTGAAAGCTGGGAAACAGCGCCATATAATGGCCTGGTCGCGCCGCACTGAGTTTGACGATCGCCGCAGCGATCTTGTCGAGATTTTGCCGTCGGTCGCGGAGTTTGGTCGACACCTGCGGGATGACCAGGACCTTGCGGTTGGCGACGGGAAATGGTGAGGCAAAGCTTGCGGTACCGAGACTGCTAAGGTCCAGCCCGGATAGTTTGGCGTAAAATTCAAAGGGACGCAGCGTCGCCGAAAAGGCGATGACCCGTGCGAATGGCTCAAAGCAAGCGGCCAGATGTGCTGACGCGTCGCAGCACAGCAGCTTCATCAAGTGATCGCCGCTGCTTCGTTCGTAGAGGCAAGCGTAGGGATTGACGGTGTCATCTCCCTCTTCGCTGGGCGCGACTTTGGCCGGGAAGATCTCAGCGACCGCTTTAAAGGTCAGATAAAACTCTCGCCAATAAGCCGTCAGTCGCAGGACCGGGTCGGCTTCGGCGATGACGACGTCGCTGCTTAAATACCTAGCCGTCAAGATGTCCCACTGGTCGTTGAGTGCAGCAAAAGTGTCGACCAGCGTTTGATCCAAAGGTAGGCGCCGAGTATCCGGACCCTTGCTGGTGATCAGCGCCATCGTCTCGGTCAGTACCGACTGATCTGGCAACAGATCGTTGGCGGCCCGGCTGAGCGCCATCAGCTCACGGACCGAGAGTGTGGCCGATTGGTTCTCCGTCGCCCGCGTGAATAAATTGTGTGCCTCGTCGATGATCAAGGACGGCTTTGCCGCCTTACCTCGTTGTCTGGCAGTCACCCGAGTGATCAAGCCTTGCGCCCCGATGACGTAATGATAATCGCCGATGATCAAGTCAAATGCTGGGGTGGCGTCCATGCCGAGCTCAGCGGGGCAGACCTCGTAGCGCTCGGCATAGCGTTTCAAGGTCGCTGCGGTGACTGCCTGTAGGCGACCGAGTTTGGCGACTAGGTCGTGCTCGGCAACCTTCTGATAGTAGTCCCTCGCGTACTCGCAGGCGGTGGGGTTGCAGACCATTTCGGCCTTCATGCAGATGCGCGCCTTGGCCGTCAGCGTCAAAGTACGGATCTCGCCGATCTGTTTGGCAGCATGCTCGGGCGCGGCATGCTGGCTGTTCTTTGGCGTGATAAAGATCGTCGCAGCGCCCGCCTGCAGCGCCTGCCGCACGGTCGGCAGCAAGATTGCCAAGGTCTTTCCCATGCCCGTCGGCGCTTCAATCAGCAGGTGCTTGTGCGAAGGTTCCGCACCTTCGATCAGGTGCATCAGATCCTCTTGCCCCGAGCGCGGCGCGGCAAAAGGAAATACCAGCTGATTAGCACGAGCTTTACGCTGCTTTTTGCGCCGCTGCAGCACGACCTCCTCGGCCAGGATCTCGGCGAGGCGCAGCGCTAACCAGGATTCGTAGCGCTCCACGTCGAGCTGCACCGGTAGGACGGTCTCCTGCCGCGTGCGTGATGACACGATTAGAAGTTGACCCGCCGCTTGAACTCCGGTGGTCTTGTAGTGAATATAAAGGTAGGTCAGCAGCTGCAGCCAATACGGATGCGTCGGTTGGGCCCGCAGTCGCCGCACCAGTTCCTGTGCGTCAAAGGCGGTTTTGATCTCCTCAAATAAGGGCAAGTCGCCGGCGTAAAAACCATCGGCACGGCCACTCACGCGGACATTCAGGAGTTCGTCGCTAAAGCTATGCACCAGGGCATATTCGGCCGTGTAGGCAGCATCGCTGGCCGCGCGCACGGCTTGGAGCTCGGCATGGATCTGCTGGCCTTGCTGGGGCAGTGGACCATACCCCGAGTGGGTCTCGATACTGCCGGTGCGCGGTGCCGGTAAGGCGAATTCGCGTACCGAGAGCCCGACCTGAAACGTCTTCTTCGCCTTGATCAAGCCCGAGCTCCCGAGCCATGGGTCCGCTGACTGCCTGGATGCGCTCACCATACATGCTTATGTTTTAGTGCGAAACGCCTTCGTGGGAGCCGGCTCCGAAAGCGAAACGCTATAGTCGCCAAACTTTAACAAAACCGCCTTCGGCGTAGGCCAGAATTGCCGCATCTCTTGTGACTAGAAAGGCATCAAGGCTACGAGCGGTAGCGACGATCAGGCGATCGGCAGGGTCGTTGTGGAAGCTACCAGGCAGGCTGACGCTGTCGACCGCGATCTCGGCTGTTATCGGTGCATCTTGGATCCGGGAGCGCCGCTTACTAAGCTGAATCCACTCAAGCGTCGGCGACGCCAGGGCGAGCTTGCCCTTGGCGGCTTTCATGGCGACCTCCCACATCGAAATCGGCGCCAGAAGGAGTCTGCCGTCGCGGCCAGCTGCTTCAACCTCGGGTCGACAAGCGGCTTTGGCGAAGTAGTCGTGGCCGTAGGCAAGCCAAAGCCAAGCACAGGTGTCGAGAAGCACAATGGGGCCTACGCCTGGCGCTTTGTCAGTCGTCACGGTCAGCGTCCCACATTTCGCCTATTGGTGCGGTGATGTCATCTTCTAGGAACGTTAAAGTTCCGGCCATAGACCCAAAAATGGGCACATCCGCCAGCTCATCTTCGACAATTGGCAGAAGCCGCGCAACGGGACGGCCGTGCTTTGTGATGACGAGTTCACCGCCGAACGCAGTCATCTCATCCATGAGGGCTAAGCACTGGTTTTTGAATTGCCCTGCAGGGATCACTCGTGAGGCTGATAATTTTACCGACATAAACAGGCTCCGATAAATTGAAGCCATAGCTCTGGCTATGGACATAATACCTATCGGCACAAAAGCTGTCGAGCTTTAGTTTACTTCGTGAGTGCGGCCATAAAACACGCGTTAAGTCTTTTATTTCAGTTGCTTATTCACGGCCCGCAGCGACACCAAAGGCGGTGGAATGGCTGGCAGCGGCCCTTAGCCCTGATCGATCCAAGCGGCAAAAGCATCGGCAAGTCCCGCTCGCGCCAGCCTAGTGGCAAAGACTTCTGGTAAGCTCGCCCTAAGGCAAAGCTCCGGCTGCCCAGGCGCCGGC
>JAPLFX010000063.1 GCA_026390445.1 Pseudomonadota bacterium | reverse complement strand
AGGCTGCGAGGAATATAGGCGCGAGAGGCTGCCGAGCACTTCTGGCCCTGATATTCAAAGGCGCCGCGCACCAAGGCCGCGACCAAGGCGGGGACATCCGCCGAGGGGTGGGCGAAGACAAAGTCCTTGCCGCCGGTCTCGCCGACGATCCGGGGGTAAGTCCGGTAGTTGCCGATGTTTTGTCCGATGGTCTGCCACATCTGGTTAAATACCCCGGTCGACCCGGTGAAGTGAACTCCGGCAAGGTCCCGGTGCTGCAGGGCAATGGGGCCGATGAGGGTGGGATCGCCGCCGATCATGTTGACCACCCCAGGCGGCAGGCCGGCCTCTTCGAGGATCTGCATGCCGACCCAAGACGACAGCATCGAGGTTGGGCCTGGCTTCCACACCACGGTCGTGCCCATCAGCGCCGGGGCCGTCGCCAAATTGAGGGCGATCGACGTGAAGTTAAATGGGGTCACGGCAAAGACAAAGCCCTCGAGGCCGCGGTAGGCTGAGCGGTTCCAAGCTCCCGGGGCCGACAGGGGCTGGTCTTGGTAGATCTCGGTGAGAAAGGCGACGTTAAAGCGCCAAAAATCCGCCAGCTCACAGGCGGCGTCGATCTCGGCTTGGTAGCAGGTCTTGCTTTGGCCGAGCATGGTCGCGGCGTTCATGACCTGACGGTACTTGCCGCAGAGCAGGTCGGCGGCCTTGAGAAACACGGCGGCACGCTCTTCCCAAGGTAGGCGCGACCAGCTCTTTTGGGTCGTCACGGCGCTGTGGATCGCGTCACCGACGTCCTTGGCCGTGGCTTGGTGGGCGACTCCAAGGTGCTGGCTGTGGCGGTGGGGGACGATGATCGGCGCTGTGGTCTCGCCGCGGCGGTGCTTACCAGCGATGACCAGTGGAACATCGACCTGAACGCTGTTTTGCTGTTGCAGTTCGCGCTTTAGTTCGATGCGCTCGGGCGAGCCGGGAGCATAGCTTTTGACTGGTTCGTTGAGCGGAACAGGGGCGCTAAATAAGGCGTTGGCCATTGGGGTCACCTCGGCTGGGCAAGAAATGGGGCACTGAGCAGCGCATTGTAGTCCATTTTTGGTATCATGGAAGTTGAAGATCACATCGACGCAGCTGACCCCCATCCTGGCGAGGCCCCTTCTGAAGGCATGGCTCCAGACTTGTTCGACCTTTCTATTTTTGGCCGGGCTGCTTCTAGCTGTCCCCGAGTCGGTTCAGGCCGGCCAAGGGGGGGCGTCGCAGTTAGCCCAGCCTCTGGTGGAATGGAACGGGCAGTACTTCGATAAGAAGCAGGGGGGGCTGTTCACCGCGCTGGCGCTGAGCGGCTTTAACCGCGCTGTGACGACCAATATCATCGTCTACATCGAGGACATCCTGCAGCAAAAGCCCTACCAGATCAGCCTCAAGCCGGACAATTCCGGGCCCTTTGGCGGTGCCGTCTCCGTGTGGCTGCTGCCGTCTGGTAAATATCATATAAAACAAATTGTTATGGTCGATGGTGCGGGCGTGAAGCGGACCTGGACCGACCCTAGCGGTAAGACGACTTTGATCATCCGTCGGCAGTGTTTGTCGAACCTCGGTGAATGGTTGCTTCAACCGCTCGGGAAGGATGGCCTTAGAGTCGGTTTTAAGATGATCGCCAATCGCTATAAAGAATCGGGTCCGAAGAGTCAGAGTTCGATTGCCGGGGTGTTTGACGGCTTTTCGGGGATGTTGCAAGAGCCCTTTGGCGGCAAAAAAGTCCTCCAAGGAGCGGCTGACAACTACGGCAGCGCCCATGAAATGCGCCGGACGATCAGCTTCACTAGGCAGATTTCCATGTTTTTCAAGCTCGACCTGTTGCGGCAAAACCGCTACGCCAGGGGCGTTGCGGATGTGCTGACCACCTACGATGCCAACATGCGTAAATGCTACAGCGACCGCCTCGATTTCAATGATGAGTTGCGCGGGGACGTGCGCTTCACGTTTCTGCTGTCCAAGGCGTCGGGCACGATCATCAAGCTGAAAGCCACCGGAGGCAGCATCAATGACCCTAAGTTGTCGGAGTGCTTATACCGAGAGCTGTCACACATGCAATTTTCGGTCGCTGAAAATTTGGTGGGTGAGCTGGTTTATACATATGATGTTAAATGAAGATCATAGCCAAAATGCACGCGCGACCCACCCACGGGAGGTTGATACGGTGACGAACCAAGGGCCGGGGCCAGGACAGGTGCCAGGACAGGGACAGGGGCAAGGGCGTACTGCGCCGCGTCCAAATGGGGCCAAGGAGCTAGCGCGCGATCAACGCGAGGCACCTAAAAAGCCGGTGCCGATGGGGAAGGCCAAGCGACGAGTACGTAACTTCGTGCTGCAGCCACTGCTGCAGGTCAAAGTCGGCCTGTATTTCATCCTTGTATCGCTGCTTTTTGCCACCGCCTTGGCGTTGATCATCTACTACAACTTTGGCGGCCTGGTGAACTCCATCGTCCTTCTCACGGATGCCGAGGAGGAGGTGCGCGAGCTCTTTCTCGACTATTGGAAGGGGACGCAGCTGTGGATCTACTTTAGCTTTACGGTTTATCTCCTGGCGAGTATTGGCTTGTCGGTGTTCTACACCCACCGCATGGTCGGGCCAACCTTTGCCTTTCGGCGCCACATCCGCTCCATCGCCGAGGGTCGCTACCACGTGCGTACGCACCTGCGTAAAGGCGATGCCTTTAGCGAAGTGGCTGACGAGTTAAACCATTTGTCTGAAGTCATGGAACGTACCCGCGGTTTGCCGCACAACGCTGTGAAATAAGCTGCGGCATCTAGGACAAGATGGCTAAAGGCAACATCCATCCAGCCGACAGCGACCTCCTGGCGGGAGATTGGTTTTTGCCGGCCATCACCTGCGATGGTTCGGTTGGCGATTCGCTCGGTAGTGTCCTAGACGAGCTAGAACGCAAAAGTGCCTTCGCGCGTGGCCTGCGGCAAAATCTGACCGCCGCCGGCTCGGCGGTCGACCGTGTCACCTTGCTCGTCCAGCGCATCAAGCTGCTTGAGACGACCCTGCGCTTTCGTCTGGGGATTCTCCTGCCAGAGCGGCCGCAGGCTTGGTTTCGCGCCCCGGCGACGACCAGTACCGGACCTTTTCAAGCGACCTTGATCGGTGAACCGGTCTTTGCCGCCTATGCCGCGGCCGATGTCGACATGCTGCAGCAAGGCCTGGAGACGGCTTGGCTGGAGCGGCGCTGCACGGGTCTACCCTTTGCCGGCAATGGTGCCAGTTTATGGACGACCCTGCTGGAGTTAAACGCTCGCCTCGAGGAGGTGGTGTGTCTGCCGGCCCCTTTCGCGACCTTGCGCCTGGACGAGATGCCCGCCACGCTGCCACCGGACCTGGCAAGTCGCGCCTTGAACGCCTTCTTACTCAATGTGCGCAACGAGATCGTGGCGGCTCAAGAACGCTTGACGGCCTGTTATAGCCAGCTGCATGAAACCAGCGCCAAACTCTGGCACCTGCAGCGCGAGCAGCTCAAAGCCCCGCGTTCTGGGGCTAGGCATCAGGCTGCAGAGGAGCTGCGGGCGGAGTTTCGCCGCCGCCGCAATGTGGCCCCGAGGCCTCTGCTCAGTGCTGCCGATGCTCGCGCTTTGGAGTTTATGGGCTTTGACGAACTCCCACCGGCCGAGGTGTTGCGTCAGCGCTACCTCCAGCTGGCTAGGAAGCTGCATCCAGACCTGCAGGGCGGTAGCGACCTTGGCTTTAAGACCCTGGCCAGCGCCTATGCGCAATTAAGCTCGCGTTTGGACAAAGGCCAGGGTATCTGAGGCTCGGAAAGCGGGGAGGCGCCGCAGTGAACGACGAGCAACACGGCTATCAAGATCTTATCTTGCAGCATGCGAAGACCCCGGTTGGACAGGGGGAGCTTCCTGCGGGTTGCCGGTCGTCGACGATCGAGAATCAGCTTTGTGGCGACGTCGTCACCATCTACTTGGCTTGGAATGAGGCTGGACAGGCGCAGCTTGGCTTTGTCAGCTCTGGTTGTTCACTGTGCCGTGCTAGTGCTTCTATTTTGATTGCGGCGGTGACTGGTCTGTCAGACTTGGACGTAACGGCCAGAGTGGAAGAGTTTCGTACTTGTTTCCCGACGGTACAGACTCCTCCTGAGATTCCTGGCATGCCGGCAGTGCGTGCTTTGTACGATCTGCGCCGTTACCCATCGCGCCAACGCTGCGTGCTGCTGCCATGGGACGCCCTGAACAAACTGCTGTATACTTAAAGCATCCCCCACACGGTTCAAAGGTGAACACCCATGCGCAACGCCCGCAGCTGGCTTGTCGTCCTTGGTCTATGGTCCACGCTTGCGCTATCGATAGCAGCTTGTACCGACGATCCTCCCGCCAAAAGTGGTGGCGACAAGGCTGCGGCCGATGCCGCCGGTCTGTGTAAACAAGGTGGTGCGACCTTGAACGCTGCGACCAATGAATGCCTTTGCCCCGAGGCACAGACCTGGAATGGCACTGGCTGTGTCGCCGAAGGGACACCAGCCGCCGCCGCGGAGGCCGTACCGCCTGACGCCAATGCCGTTGGAGAAAAGAGCATCGCCGCGGAACCCGCCCAGCCACTTATGCCGGCTCCAGCCCCCGCTCCTGCGCCGGTTCCCGCGCCGGCTCCTGCGGGCAAAGCTGCCGCCGACGAACGCCTCGTCAAAGTCTGCGCCCAGGCCCATGCCCGCTGGTTGGCAGATGATGGCTACTGCCTTTGTCCGGATCGCAAGGTGCTGGTCGGCTCGACCTGCCGTAAGCTTGCCGGACGGATGATTGACGATGTCTGCCTACGTGCCGTGCATAGAGGCACCTGGCACGACGGTGGATGTGATTGTCCTGGAGAGACCGTGTTTAATGTCGCGCGCGGCGGCTGTGTGCCCCCGGTCCTCGCCGATCAGTCGACGCTGAAGGCCAGCTGTGAGAGCTCGCTGAATAACGGGCGCTGGGAGGCCAGCAACGTCCGTTGTTTGTGTCCCAAAGGTCGCGTTTGGGTTGATGAGTTGTGCCAAGTGCAGCAGCTTCTGGCGTCGCAGGATATCTGCGAGGGCGCTTTTAACAAAGGCAAATGGGATCTGGCGAAGAAGCGCTGTCTCTGTCCTGGTGGTTCGGTCTGGCTGAATCAGGCGTGTCAGTCACCTAAATCGATTCCCCCTAAACAGATCTGCGAGAGCGAGTCGAATGGTGGTAGCTGGAATGCGGTCAAGCGAACATGCATCTGCCCGCGTGGGACGAGCTGGAATACTGCGACGTTGACCTGTGGGGTCAGTCACTTACGGTAAGATGCTGATTTACCTTCATGGCCACACTAAAACGGGGCCTGCCG
>JAPLFX010000128.1 GCA_026390445.1 Pseudomonadota bacterium | reverse complement strand
TCATTACAGCAAGTCAAAGCCTAACTTGCCATCGACGCTGAACTTTGGTGACAGACTATGGAAGCAGCCAGAGTAGTAACGAATCTTTCTATCTGAGGGTAGGAATCCGGAGAGTAAAAGCGTCCAAGCGCTGATGCTTCCTGTGTGGTGATTGAGGATTGCGACGCAACCGCGTTTAAGCAGCATGTCGCTGACTATTTTGGTGGCTCGTCTTACCTGCTTCGATGTTGCAGTCCCGTGATCGATAAATTGGAGCTGGCCGATTTTTGTGTCTGGCAGTCCAGGTTTAACGGCCTTGAGGATTGCGTAGTAAATTTCACACAGTCGCCCGTCGGCAAAGGTAATCCGGTAGGTTCCAGCGATATTGGTGTGGTCAAGGCCGTAGTGCTTAATGAGATCCACCGCTGCAAATGCAACGTCGGTATTGCGAGCGGAATCCTTTTGACCGAGCGGCTGCACCAGTTCGACCGAGTAATCATGGGTTTTCGGGGCCTTGTAGCGGAACTCGATGAAGCGCTTGACCCACGGATGAAGGGCAATCTTGGCGACTAGGCCGCGTAGTGGCATATAGCGGTGAACTTCAGCCATGTCGGGACATGCTGCCCAAATCACGTACTCCTGAGACAGACTTTCCCAGTAAGGGACGGCGCCTCGTACTTGGAGGTCACGACTGACAAAGCTGTCTGTTACCTTACGGCCTCCTGAATTGCCGTCCATGACACCAGTTAGGGCGCGAGCATTGTCTTTGGTGAAGTAGTAAAAAAAGACTTCGTAGATGCGTCGACCGATACCGGCTCGGCGGTGGGCAGTCCCTATAGAAAATAAGCTGCCGTAAGACGCCGGTATAGTGGTCGTCGCCGTTTTAATATGGCGGCGCGTAAGAACCATCACCCCGGCCGGTGCTCCACCCTTGGTCGTGACCCAGATACCATCAAAGGTATCCTCCTTAAGAAGCCAGGTCAGATAGTCGACATCGTATTTGAAGACCGCTTCACCTTTGGCACTGTAGTCCTTACTCCAGGCCTCATCGATCAAATCGGCCATGATCTTTAAGTCCGGCACCGAGGACGAATCAAACTTATAGTAGTCATAAAGCGGGTCTGCTACGAGCAGGGTCATGGCCTTGGTGGCGGGAGCAATTGACGGTAAACTCAGGGAATCTTCTGCGGACATGGTGTCAAAGAGTGTCATGGTACAGCCTCAACAGTAGGGGGAAAAACAGGAAAAGCAGTGGGGAACATCTGGGCAGCGACTTGCTTTTGCAAGAGATCATCTAGCGAACTTCACCGTTTGCGAACGTAGACTTTTTTCTGACCGCCTAACTCCATGCCGGCCAACTTCGTCAGTTGAATGGACTCGAGAACTTTCGCCTTGGTCAAAGCACCAAGTGAAAACGATTGCTGCACATCGACCAGTGCCGTCGAGATGGTTTCCGCCATGCAAGCAAAAATTTCGCCATCGATCTGGTCAAAGGTCGGGTGATCGAGGGTTTGACCCAGGGGCAATTTGATTTGACCGCCGAAAAGAAAGGTGACGTCCGGCCGTGCCGCTACCGTGTCAGCACCAATCACGGACGGTACCGAAATATCAAGGACGATGGCACCGGATTTCAGGTGCTCGGGCAACAACATCTCGTTAGTGCTGTTCACCGCAATGACCACGACATCGCAGCTGCTGAGAGCGCTGAGGTCGCTGGTTGGCGTGATATGTTCGCGACTCAGGCTTGAATGGCGCTCGATCTCGGTGATCACAGCCTGGAATTTCGCGCTCTTGCCAATGTTTTCACGGTGAATGACGACCAGTTCGGTGGCGATATCGGCGAGCAACTGGGCCATGACGCTGCCGATGTTGCCTGCGGCGCCGACTAAGCCAACTTTTAGCGGGCCGCTTTTGTTCGCGGTCGCTAAGGCGCGTTGCACGGCGAGGAAACTACTGGCGACCGTATAGCTGTTGCCGGTGGTCATAGGAACACCTTGGTCCTCTAAATCGAGACCATTGCTCGTCACGATGCTAGTGAATTGACCAAGCCCGAGGTAGCTCGCGTCGTCGGCGATCGCGTCTGCTGCCATCTGGCGCACAATATCATGAGCATGCCGGGATCCGCTGCGCAGGGACTGTTCAAAGAAGGCGCTGCTGGGTGGCGCTCCGCGCAGGGATAGGAGCACCGATGCGCCGTTTAGACCCTTGATGACCTGCGAGTGGTATTTAAAGCTCGCCTGAGTCGGAGCCATATCACTGAGGTAATATTCAATGTCCCTTTGCGTCATAGCGCTAAATAGCGGATCAATACCGCGTAGGGTTGACTCGTCAATGGTGTGCGTCAAAAATTCGACCCGGCGAAGGTCTAAAGCCGAAAAGTCGTCGATGTTGCGGAATGAGCAAACATCGGAACGGTAGTACAGCGTGGCATCGTGCCATATGTGGGCGCTTAGAGCTAGGAATCGACCGGCCGCAATCAGCGAAGCGGCGTCTTCGATGGCGGCAAACAGTTTCGCAAGGTCGCTGTCTTTGATATAAAGCGATGGTTCGATGCGTATCGTGTTCGATTGATTCAACGTCGCTGCAACCCTAACATCATGATGATGGAGTAAGTAGCTCGCAACAAAGTAGGCATATTGGCCGGATTTTGCTAAGGTCTCGACAAATGGTGCGCTCTTACCTGCGAAGCTGGTGGCCAACTCGATGCCAAAGAGATAGCCCTGACCGCGCACCTCGCGAATGACGCCTGGATATTTTGCGGCAATGGCCTCCAAGCCACTACGCAGCACAAACTCAAATCTCCTGGCATCTCGCGCGACCTCTATCGACTCCTGGCGCAGGATCTCTAAGGTATGCAGGGCGATGCGTGACGCATGATCGTCCTCGGAGAAGGTCGAGGTGTGGACCATGCTGAATTCGCTTAGGTAGCGATCTTTACGGATGAGGATCGCGGCAATCTTGACCAGACCACCGCCGAGGCTTTTACCGAGCGTCAAATAGTCCGGCATAAATCCATACTGCGACGCCGCGAACATACTGCCCGTGCGATAAACGCCGGTCTGGACTTCGTCGATGATCAAGGGCGCCTGGGCTTCTTTAGCGCAGTCCTTCATGGCTAACACGAAAGTCTTTGGTAAGATCTTGACCCCACCTTCGCCCTGAATCAGCTCACAGATCACCCCGGCCACGGCGGAAAATGTCTGGCCATCGCTCATCTTGAGGGTGTGGGCCGCAAAGGCGGATCTAAGGTCTTCGGCAGTCATCTGCGGCTTAAGAAAGCTTCGGCCTATCGCGGTGACCGCATACATCTTGCCATATTGCGGATTGGTGACGGCGAGCGATCCCGCTGTTTTGCCGTGAAAGCTGCCTTCGACGGCAAATATATGCGGCTGCAGTTCGGTCAAAATCGAGGTGTCTTGGTCGAGTAAGGCTAGTGCGGCCGTGACCTTCGCTAGGTCGCCCTCGGCGTCCTTAAGCTGCCGGGTGCGCAGGACGGACCGTCTCTTTTTCAATTGCAAAAGTGCATCGGCCTTCCTCTGCTGCCAGTCCATCAGCGCGTGTTTGAGCGCCCCTTCGGTTGCTTCGGTGCCGGTGTTGACCAAATGGACGATGTAGTCAGACGGATTTGTGGCGGCAAATTCTTCCTGAATCATCGTATTGAGCAAAACAGCAAGCTTTGCTGCATACGGCCTAATCGTTCCTTGGGCATGAACCGGTAGGTCTGCGTCGAGGAGCGATTTATAGATGGACTTTAGTTCACCATGATTGTGGCCGAGTATGGTTGAGCCGTAGCCACCGACCAGATCAAGCACGGCGGTCTCGCAGCCGTTGCGCCTGCAGTACAGGACATTCCCGCTAGCTCGGTGGTAGACTCGGTCCATTTTTAACAGGGCAAGAAACTTGGCTAGTTCGGGCTTGCACAGGCGTGCATAGTCGGCGTTAGTTGTGTCCGAAGCTCCATTGAGGTCCAATGCACTATTGGCGGGATTCATCAATTTCAACTCCAATACAACAGGAGGTCACAACGACAGTTGGTATGCGCCCTGAGATGACATTCACAGGGGGCCGACTTACGACATAGTCGGGTTA
>JAPLFX010000173.1 GCA_026390445.1 Pseudomonadota bacterium | reverse complement strand
AGTTGAAATCTTTGAAGCCACTAGTTTTGTCGAAGCCTTGGCAGTCACCGCACAGAGCCGGCCAGAGGCTCTGATCATCGATGCCAGCTTGCCTGGAGCGAAGGGTCCCGCGGACTTTGCCAAGCTGCGTCAGGAGGCTGGTCAGATCCCGGTGTTGCTCCTGATCGGAACCTATGAAGCAGTCGACGAAGCGGCCTTTCGCCAGGCCGGTTTTAGCCATGTTTTGAAGAAGCCCTTTGACACCGGTGATCTCGCCACCCAGATGGAATCCTTGCTTGGTGCGCAATTCACGCTATTGGCCAGCGCCGTACCTGCGCCCACCGCAGTGATGCCGCCCCCACCGCCGCCGCGCTCGGCGCCGCAGGCCGCGATGACCTCGATGGCACCGCGTGCCTTGGCCAGTGCCATGCGCGAGTCCGAGTCGCCGCGGCCGGTCGGCTCAGGGGCGCCAACGTCGCTGCCGCCAAGGAACGCGGCGCCGGAGCGGCCCGAGCATGCCACCGTCGTGCACCCTGGCGGCTTGCCTGGACTTGGCAGCTTCACGGACTACACTTCGGGGCCAGCCCCGACCCCCTTCGTGATGACCGAAGAGGTGACCCTGGCGCGGGACCCTGAAATTCTGGCCGATCGAGCTGACTTCAAGCCGCCTGCACCCTTTATTCCGCCGCCACCGGCGATCAACGAGGCGCAGAGGGGCCGTCGGGCCTTTGGTGGGCCTGGACCCGACCGGACTGTGGCCGCGACGAGCGTCGATGGGCCGGGCGCCGGCGTCCCCCTGCCGCCGCCGGCACCGCTTAGTTTTAAGGTGGACGGGGATGCCGGTGCCTATGCCAACGCCGCGATCGTCCATGGCCCGACGATTAACAAGAAGTTTCAGCACGGCGGCGCCGGTAGCGGCGGCGGCAGCGTCGACAGCTCCCTTCTTGCCAGCGAGCTGCCGCCGCTGGTCCGCCAGGCGGTCGAGGACTACTGCGAGCGACATTTTAAGTCCTTAGCGCGCGAAATCATCGCCGCTGAGCTGCGTCGACTCGCCGACGACAAGGCGCGCCACCTCGTTGACAATTGACCTGGGTTCGACGAGGATTCGGCGGTCAGCGGCGCGCTGGCCGAGCGACCCTGGACGAAGGAGACGACGATGGCCCCGATTCATGCGATCCAACTGACGCCGGTGATCACCCGGGCGCTGGAGGAGGACTGGGGTTCTGGTGACTGGACGACGGACATCTGCGTTCCAGCGCAGACTCAGGCGAGCGCCAAGATCATCGCCAAGGAGTCGACCTTGGTAGCGGGCGTCGAGGTCGCCCGCGCCACCTTTCTGCTCGTCGATCCCACCTTGAAGGTCGATCTCAAGGTCGACAACGGCGCGGCCCTAAACAGCGGCGATGTCATCCTCGAGGTCAGCGGTAACGCGCGCTCGATCCTGAAAGGGGAACGCGTGGCGCTAAACTTCCTCGGTCGGATGTGCGGGATCGCGACGTTGACGCGCACCTTCGTCAACGAGCTAAGCGGGACTAAAGCGCAACTCCTCGACACGCGCAAGACGACGCCCGGGCTGCGTCTTCTCGAAAAGTCGGCGACCGTCGTCGGCGGGGCACGCAATCACCGCATGTGTTTAACCGACGGCGTCATCGTCAAAGAAAATCATATCAGAGCTGCCGGCGGCATCAGCAAAGCCGTAGCTCGTTTACTCGAAAGCCTACCGCCGACCCTCAAGATCGAAGTCGAGACGAGCAATTTGGACGAGGTGCAAGAAGCCCTCGATGCCGGCGCCGATCTGATCATGCTCGACAATATGTCGCTCGCGCAGATGGCCCTGGCGGTGCGCACCGTGCGCGGCCGCGCCTTGCTCGAGGCCTCTGGCAACGTGCGCCAGGATACCGTGCGCAAAATCGCCGAAACCGGCGTCGATTTTATCTCCACCGGCGCCATCATCCACTCGGCGCGCTGGTCCGACCTCAGTTTGCTCTTTAATATCTAGAGGCGCCCGTGGACGTGCTGCATCTATCCGAGATCGACTCCACGTCCACCTATGCCGCAGAGCTTTTGGCTCAAGGTAAAGCAGCGCCGTTTATGGTCCATGCCGATAGCCAAACCACCGGCCGCGGTCGCCGCGGTAACCGCTGGGACAGTGCCAAAGGCAACCTCTTTGTCACCATCGCGCTGCCACCAGAGTCGGTACCGCCGGCGCTTGCTGGTTTACTGCCGCTCAAGGCTGGCGTCGTGGTCGCGCAGATTCTGCGGCAGTTGACTGGTCTGCGCTTGACCCTCAAGTGGCCAAACGATTTATTGTTTGGAGGGTGCAAGCTCGGTGGCTTACTGCTCGAAAGCTCGCTCAGCGGTCAGCAATTTGGTGACCTGTTGATCGGCATTGGTTTAAATTGCGCGTCTGCACCCAAGCTCGAAGGTGCTTATGCCACCACGTGTTTGCACGAGTTGCTTGGCCGCCAGGTCACCGCCGTCGATGTGGCACAACAACTCGCAGAGCTATTTGTTCCCGCATGGAAGCGTCTGGCTTTGACCGATGTGGTGGCCGCTCATGCGCAATTTGCCATCGCTCCGGGCCACCTGCTGCAGCATGATCAAGCGGGACTCGCGACTTTGGTGGGTCTGACTGGGGACGGCGGTCTGCGCTTAAACCAGGCGAACGGTGCAGAGCTGGTACTCACCAGTGCCGATCACGGCTGGCGCTGGATTCACCAACGGCAAAACAGCGCTGCTGCGAAGGCGCCTCTGCTCGTCGCCGATATTGGCAACAGCGCGATCAAACTTGCTCGCTTTGCTTCGGCTGCTGCGGCCGCTCCCGAGGCCGTCGAGGTCTGGTCCTATGTTGAGTCTGAGGTGCAGCTTGAGGCCGCCTTGCGCCGTCTTGCGCCGCATCCTGGCCCCTTACCCCTGCCGCTTTTTGTCGCGTCCGTGCGTCCTGCGGCGACGGCACAGCTCAATGCCGCTGCCACGGCCGTCGGTTTGCAACCACATCTGCTGGCCAAACGTCCCGTGCGTTGCAGCAATGCGGCCTACCCGCTAAGCGAACTCGGCTTTGACCGACTCGCTGGGATCGAGGCTTGGTTAGCCACGATGACACCGAACCAACGCGCCGGCGGCGCGGCGATTGGCCTCATCGTGCAGGCAGGCACCGCGACGACGATCGACGCTGTTCGCGCTAGCGGCGAACATCTCGGTGGGTTGATCTTACCTGGACTGACCTTGGCCTTGCGCAGCCTCCATGAAGCTGCGGCACTGCTGCCGCTGATCGGTCCGGACGAGGTCAAGCTCCCACCTGGGCAAGCGGTGCTTGGCCATGACACGCGCACGGCGATGCTGCACGCGGTGGTGGCGATGACCGTCGGAGCGGTCGAACAAGTCGCCTCGCAGCTAACAACAAGCTCAGCGCACCATCGGACTTCAGCGCCCGTGCGAGAGATTGACATGATCGTCAGCGGTGGTTGGGCACACCTTCTGGCCCCGCATTTAAAGGCGAAGGTGGACGTCGATTTGGTGCTAAAGGGAACGAAAGTCATCGCTATGGGTGGGGTCAGTCACTCCCGCTAACCCCTTAAAATGACGTTGCCACAAGAATGCGCGTCCGTACTGGTCCCAGTGTCTGGCAAGCCATGTTTAAATCGCCCCACACCCGCGTAAATCTGCAATCGACGGATCGCCAAAAGAGCCGTCATCCAGAACGAATTTGGGCCCTCCCTGTAACAGGTTGGGCCCAGCATGCGGAGAAGATAAACCGTGGTGAAAAGAGTTGTGACTTTTTTCTGAACCTAGGCTCAAAGCCCTCGCCAGACAACCGCTCCAAGCGCACCCAGCGACGACCCACCGGTTCCGATTTTAGCAGGGTTCAGGTCGTCCGTCCCGTAAGACTTGGGTGAAGCTTTGGGTCAATGCTGGCTTGGACGACCAAGTAGCCGGCCTTGTTCAACAAATCCTTTAAGGACGACCTCGCTGATGGTGCCGGGCTGGACCTGACTGGCGTCGGTCACGACGCTGAGATAGTTCATCGTGTGGCCCAGACGCCGCCCCTTGGGGTCGACATCCTTCTCCCATAGGACCGGCATGGTGCGGCCGATAAAGCGACGGCCATAGCTCGCCGCTAGCTCGGTGGACAGGCGGCGCAGCTCGCTGCTGCGGGCTTTAACCACACTGTGATCGAGGTGGCCCGGCATGCGCTTGGCGGCGGTGTTCGGGCGCTCGGAGTAGGGGAAGACGTGAAGGTAGCTAAGGTCAAGTGACTTAATCAGGTCGAGCGTGGCGGCGAAGTCCTCCTCGGACTCCGAGGGGAAGCCAGGGATCACGTCCGCACCGATGCTGGCGTTGGGGAATAGGGCCCTGAAACGCTGAACCGCAGCGCTGTAGCCGGCGCTATCATAGCTGCGCCGCATCAGCTTCAGGATGCGGTCCGACCCCGACTGCAGGGGGAGGTGCATATGGTCGCAGATCAGCCCTGAATGCTGGCCCAATAGCGCCGCCAGCTCTGGCGTCAGTTCGCCGGGCTCCAACGATGAGATGCGCAGCCGGACCAGGCCAGGCAACGCCACGATTTCACTAAGTAAATGTAAGATCGGGTGGCTGACTCCAGCGTAGCTCGGCAGGTCCCGGCCGTAGTCGCCGATGTGAATGCCGGTCAGGACGATTTCGAGCACCCCAGCGTCGACCAGACGCCTGCATTCGTCGACGATAGGGCTGGGCAATACGCTGCGACTGCTGCCGCGAGCGTAGGGGATCAGGCAGTAGGAGCAGAAGCCGTTGCAGCCGTCTTGGATCTTGATAAAGGCCCGCGTCTGCTCTGAGTCAGCCCGGTCGAACAGCGTCACCGCCGACTTGAAATGACTTTGCTTGTTGTCGCTGACGGCTTTGACGCCACTTGGTAGCTTAGGCGGCAGCAGACCTTGGCGGCGCTGATCGAGGCTGGCGTCGATGAGGTCGACCAGGCGCTCCTTGGCCTCGTTGGGGATGACAAAGTCCACCTCCTCCATGGCGGTCAGGCGGGCTGAGTCGGTTTGGGCGTAACAGCCGGTGAACACTAGCACGGTCTCCGGGCTATCACGGCGCAGACGCCTGGCCAGGTAGCGGGCCTCTTTATCCGCATTGGCGGTCACGCTGCAGCTATTGACCACCGTAATGTCGGCCCGATCGGCCTCTGACACCAGGAGATAACCCTTTGCTTTAAATTGATTTTCTAGGGCATGGCTGTCAAACGTATTGACCTTGCATCCGAGGGTTTTAACGTATACGCTGACCATGCTTTAGACCGCTAGATGGTGATTGTGATGGGGTTTGTTGGCCGATAACGGCAGACTCCTCATTACTCAATGAATGCCGCCTCTGGCAAGCCTCGACTGTCATCGCCGATGCGAACTTGGTGTCGATGCCCCCCATGGTGGATTAGTAGGTAGCAGTGGCGTCTAGTTTAAAGGGGCAGGTTCATGCTGGCGGATCTTGGTTTTTATCTCCTGCTCTTGTGTTGCATCACCAGTATCTACGGATCGGGTGCTGCCGTTTTGTCTGCGGTGTGGCGGCACCGCCGGTTGTACCGCTCGTCGCGACTGGCGGTGACCAGTAGCCTGGTGATGGCGGGCACGGCCGCAGGCATCTTGCTCTACTCACTGTTTCAGCGCGATTATTCGATCGCCTACATCTTTAAAAACTCCAGCAATGACCTGCCGCAGGTCTATACGATGTCGGCCTTTTGGTCGTCGCTCGAAGGCTCGCATTTTCTCTGGACGCTGTTGCTAACCATGTACTCGACCATTGCACTGTGGACCTATAGCAAAGACAACGAGCACATCATGCCTTACGTGTCGGCCTGTCTGCAGGCGGTCTTGGGCTGGATGTTTTATCTGCTGATCAGCTACTCCGATCCCTTTGTCCGGATGTTCCCGCCCCAAGCCAATGGGCAGGGCATGAATGCCTTGCTGCAAAATCCCTACATGGCGATTCATCCGCCGACTTTGTTTACCGGCTACACTGCCTTGGCGATTCCGGCTGCGTATAGCGTCGCCGCATTGCTCTACGGCGATATCACGGAAGGTTGGCTGAAGACGACGCGGCGCTGGTCCCTCTACGCCTGGTGCGCTCTCACGGCAGGCATCATCCTCGGTGGGCATTGGGCCTACGCCGAGCTTGGTTGGTCGGGCTATTGGGCTTGGGATCCGGTCGAGAACTCGAGTTTGATTCCATGGATTTTTTGTACCGCCCTGCTGCACTCGATGATCGTTCAAGACAAGCTCGGGCACCTCAAGCGGCTGAGTTTGGTCTTGGCCTTTCTGGCTTTCTTCTTCAGCTTTTTTGGTACCTTTATCACCCGCTCCGGTGTGATCAGCTCGGTCCACTCCTTCGCCGAGTCGCCGATTGGCCCGAATTACCTCGCCTTCCTGGCGTCGATGCTGCTGGTTGTCGCCCTCATCTATGGCTTCCGGGCGCCGTCGATTTTGCCGCCTGAGGCCGAAAAGGTCTGGGGGGTGTCCAAGGAATCAGCGCTGGTGATCACCCAGTTTCTGCTGCTCACTCTGGCCTCGATCGTCTGTGTCGGTACGCTCTACCCCATTGTTTCAGAGGCCATCACCGGGGAGCGCACCACGGTTCAGGCACCCTACTTTAATACCTTTGCACCTTGGATCGGCCTTGGCCTCATCGTGGCCATCTCGGTCGGCAACATCATGCGCTACCAAAGCAACAAGATCCCAGGTGGCTTTAGGCTGATGCTGTGGTCGTTGTTGGCCAGTCTGCCGATGGCTGCTGCGCTGGTTTACTACGGCGATGTGTTGGCAACCAAGAAGGCCTATAATCTGGGAGCACAGCTCGTCGGTCTGGTGCTGTGCAGTTGGTCGATCTGTTGCTTAAGTGGCGACTTGCTTGGACGGGTGAAAGACCTGCGCTGGAACCTACGCCTGTTCTTTGGCCGCAATCTGGCCTACTTCGGTGGCTTTGTCGCTCATATCGGCGTGCTGATTGCGATCATGGGCTTTCTCGGTAACTACCGCGGCATGCAAAAGATCGCGACCCTGAGTTCTGGTGAGAGCGTCGACTTTTATGGCTACAATCTGAAGTTTGACAAGATTGAAGTCAATGAGCACGACAACACCACCCTCTACGAAGGGCTGATCAACGTCCATCGCGATGGACAAGATTTCGGCCTGGTGCGGCCAGCTCGGAGCAAATACGTCACGACCGGCAACCTCAACCACGAGATCGGCCTGCTATCCACCTTTTGGCACGATCTCTATATCACCCTATCGGACTTCGACCGCGAAGGTGGTAAAAAGGCCACCTTCGAGTTTCACGTCAATCCGACGGTGCGCTTTGTCTGGATCGCCGCCTTCGTCATGGTCTTTGGCGGACTTCTTGCCATCCTCGATCGGTTCCGCGGTGCCAAGAGCCGCGACACGGTGCGCATCGATGCCTAAACAACGACGGAAACCTGCTGTGACGAAGCGACCTATGGCGCCCATGCTGGCGCTCTTCCTGATGCTGCTCATGACGGTCTTAACACCGCGCCTTTTCGCCCTCGGCGAGGCCGGCCCGTCGGACAGCAACGAGATCAAAAAGGCCTGGCCGACCGAAGGCGCCAAGGGTGAGCTGTTTCACGACGTGGCGGGGCAGCTGCGTTGTCCGACCTGCACCGGTCTCAGTGTCTTGGAGTCGGACGCGCGCTTTTCGCAGCAGATCAAAGAAATCGTGCTCGAGCAGGTGGAAAGTGGCCGGTCCAAAGACGACATTCTGAAGTACTTTACCCAGCGCTACGGCGCTTGGATCCTCAGGTCGCCACCAGCTCAAGGCTTCAATATCGTCGCCTGGGCCCTACCGATTGCGATCCTCGTGCTTGGTCCGCCGGCGGTGTGGTTCTTCGTCTGGCGTCGGAGGCGGACTGTTAGCACCATCGGGGTGCGACCGACGAGTGACATCCTGCGCGAAATGGACACCCGACTGGCGGAGTTGCGCCGATGATTTTTGCCACTGTAGCGATCGGTGTGCTGCTTCTCACCGCCTTGTTGATGCCGTTTTGGCTTGGCCGCGGCGGCTTGCTGCAGGCGAGTGCGTCGGTCAATTCCCAGGCGCAACTCCTAGCTCTGAAGGACGCTCTGCTGAAGGCCTACCTCAAGGATGAACTGGCTTTCACGGCTGGCGCGCTGCCCGCTCGTTCGTGGCATCAGCGGCGCGATTTTCTGACCAATCGCTACATCGACGCGGCCCGTCGTCTGGACTTTTTGGCCCGTACGCAGGCCGACGGTGGAGGTGTACCGTGACGCTGCAGCCACGACCTATGCGTTTGTTTGCATTTTTATGGATACCGATATCAATGGTCTGGGTTGTGATGGCGTCCTCTGCCGCCAAGGCTGACGTCAGGGTCACTCCGCGTCATCTGATGATCCTGCGCGAGGGCCTCGATACCGTCTACGGTAGCTATATCTTTGCCGTCGAAAACAGCAGCGACAAGCCAGAGCACTTTAAATCACCGCTGATGCTACCTAAGGAGGCCGACGACTTCTCGCCGCAAGAAGGAGTCGAAGCCAGTGATTTGAGTCTAGCGCCCGGCGGTGGCGTGATCATCGAAAAGGACTTTGCACCCGGCATGCAGGTCGTCAGCGTCGGCTTTCGCGTGCCGGCTCGCTATGGTCACGGCTTGCTGTCCTTGACCGCAGGTCTACCGATCGAGAGCTTTACCCTGTTGGTGCCGCGGCAAAGCCGGATTATAGCGACCTCGCCCAAGCTGGTGTTGGGCGATGCTTCGAACGCCCCGGATCCGCAATACGAACCCTTTATCACATCCGCGCCGCTGCAGCCCGGCGACACCCTAGCGATCGACGTCGCCGGTTTGCCCGAAGGTCGTACGCGCACTTGGGTCGTCGGCGGCGGCGTTGCGGCGATGCTGCTAGCCATGGCCGGATTTCTCGCCTGGCGCACCCGGCCGAAGATCAGCGGTGACGGCGCCAGTACGGTGCTGATCGGATGACCAATCCCGGGTCGAATAAACCAAGTGGCAGCAAGTGGCCGATCACGGCCTTGGTGGCGATGGGCATGGCCTTGTTTATGACCAGGGGTGGGGCGGCGTCGCTGGTGCCTTTGGTGCGGGCGTTGATTCCAGTCGTGGTGGTGGTGGTGGCCTATCGCATCGTGCGTGGCTTTGTTCGGAGTCAGATCCTGGGGCAACAACCGCGGTCTGGGCCCGGGGGGCCAGTGGCCGGTGCTGGTGCCGCCGGGCAGGATGGCAAGGTGATCGATCTGTGTCCGAAGTGCGGCAGTTATTTGGCGCCCGGGCATCGGTGTGCGCCTAGATCATGATGTAAATACGGCTGCATGGATGCGTCGCGGGAACCGTAGATGATCTCGCCATGGAATCGGCACGAGAGTCCGTCCGCCTTTGTGTTGGCTGAAAAAGGGGGGTATATTAGCCGTTGAATGTTCAAAATAGGGGCCTTTAAATGTTCAGCCGTTCGATAGATCAGGAACTTAGCGCTTGGATCAAGCGCCCGTCCCGCAAGCCGCTCCTCATCCGTGGCGCGCGGCAAGTCGGCAAGTCCACCTTGGTGCGGCGCTTCGCAGCGGGACAGGGGATGGACCTTGTTGAGGTGAACCTTGAACGTCATCCAAATCTGAATGCAACGTTTGCGACCTTCGACCTCACCAAGATTTTCTTGGAACTGGATAGCATCGCTGGTTGCTCGATTCGAAGCATGAAGAATCCGCTGCTATTTTTGGACGAAATTCAGGCCACTCCCGCCGCCCTGGCGGCTCTGCGCTACTTCTACGAGGACCTGCCTGGACTACCGGTCGTGGCAGCAGGTTCCCTTCTAGAATTTGCTCTGGCGAAGTTTCAGTACTCGATGCCGGTCGGCAGGATCGAGTACCGTTATCTCGGGCCATTGAGTTTTACCGAGTTTTTAGCTGCCGCAGGCCAGGACTTTTTACTAAAAGTCTTAGATGATGCTAGCAATGATGTCACCGCACTATCCGACCATTCTCATGAGCAACTGAGCAAAGCCCATCGACAGTTTTTATATGTCGGCGGAATGCCTGAGGCCATGAGCCAGTTTCTCATCAATCAAGATCCCAACGATTGTCAAGCCGTACACCAGTCATTGCTTGATACCTTTGAAGGTGACCTCGCCAAGTACTGTACTGGCAGCGCCCTGCTTCGCGCTCGACAAATTTATCGACAGCTACCGCTGCAGGTCGGGCACAAGGTCAAATACGTCAACTTTTCAGCGGACGAGAAGTCTCGCGAGGTCAAACAGAGCCTAGAGCAATTGGCGATGGCGCAATTGTGGTACCCAGTGCGGCATTCCAGCTGTCAGGGCCTCCCTCTGGGTGCCACGCAGTCTGACGACGTGCGCAAGGTCTTGTTTCTCGACGTTGGCCTGATGAATCGTAGTTTGAACCTGCGTTGGAGTCACGTCGCCAAATTAGAGGAGCGAGCGCTGTGCAATGAGGGTGCGATAGCCGAGCAATACATTGGTCAAGAACTCCTTTATCGCCGTGAGTCAGCTCAAAAGCCGAATCTCAACTATTGGTTGCGCGAGAAAAAGGTCGGTAATGCCGAGGTTGACTATGTGATAGATGATTTTCAAGCCATCGTTCCCATCGAGGTGAAGGCTGGAAAGTCCGGCACGCTTAGGTCACTGCAGTATTTTATGGAGCATCACAAGAGTCCGCTGGCGGTTCGCTTCGATTTAAATAAGCCGTCGCTGCAATTAATACCATATCGGCTCTTGTCACTGCCGCTCTATATGTCAGGTCAATGTGGACGAATGATCGAAACGGAAGTGGATGCTGCTAAAACTGGCCCAGGCAATTGGACTTGATGTCTGACCAGGTCGTTGGCCTTGAAGGTTCGTTTGCCTCAGTCTCTTCTTTTTTAGGAGAGACGGATGCGGGCCTGCCCTCATTGCACGAGCGAAGCAGTCATCAAGCGTGGGTTTTATCCGGTGTCAGGACCAACCAACCACAAAAGGGTACAAAGGTACTTTTGTAAGGCTTGCCTGAAAAAATTCTCGGCACAGACCGGCGCCGTGACATACCGGGAGAAAAAGCCGTACGTCAATCAGACCCTCTTTCGGACGCTGTGTTCAGGCGTTTCTGAGCGTTCCACGGCTTTCTTAATCGGTATCAATCGCAAGACTGTGGCTAGCAAAATGCGGCGCCTTGGACTTGAGGCAAGTAGGCGGCTAGCAGACTCTTTTGAGGAGCACAAGGCGGGAGCAAAGGTGGTGTTCGACGAGATGGAAACGTTTGAGCATTCGAAGGCAAAGCCCTTGTCGATTGCCGTCGCGGTCGATCACGCTACGCGGCGCATCATTTCCGTCGACGTGGCGTCCATGCCCGCCAAAGGGCCACTAGCTGCCCTGTCACGAAAAAAGTATGGCCCTCGTCGCGACGATCGCCGCCAGGCACTAGAAAAGATG
>JAPLFX010000188.1 GCA_026390445.1 Pseudomonadota bacterium | reverse complement strand
TGTAGGCAAGGTCAGGGTGCCACCGTTGCTAATCGACGCGATGACCGGAGAACTTAGCGTCTTGTTCGTCAAGGTTTCACTACCCGCTTCAGTGACGACGGTGCCTGAACTTGGGAAGGTCGCGGTCGAGTTGATGCCAGTCCCGCCGTTGCCAGTCGGCAGAGTACCGGTGACGCCAGTGCTCAGCGGCAAACCGGTTAAATTCGTCGCGACACCACTGGCTGGAGTACCAAGCGCTGGACTGACCAGAGTCGGACTGTTCGAAAGCACTAAACTACCGCTACCGGTAGACGTCGAGACTCCCGTACCACCATTTGCGACGGGTAAGGTCCCTACGACCGACGCCGACGCACTCAGATTGATCGCTGAGAATATCGGCTGGTTCGAGTTATTGACGGTCATGATTTGGCCAGGGGCCCCAGTCACTCCAGAAAGTGGTCCAGCGCCACCGCCGATGACCACGCCGTTATTCGTGATGTTGGCGACACCGGTACCACCGTTTCCCGCGCCAAGGATCCCAGAACCGATGATGGAGGCCGGTAGTGATGGGATATCCGCAACCACCAGACTCATGCCGTTCAGCACGCGCCCTTTGGCGTCGACGCTGACTTTGGCATAACTTCCCGCGGTAACGCCAGTCGTCGCCAGTGTTGGATTTGGATAAGTTCCAGCTAAATCACCGCCGGCACTACCAGTCGGCGCACCGACAGACACCCAGGCAAAGCTGCCACTGCCGTTGGTCGCAAGAAACTGTCCCACGGCGCCATCGCCAGCGGGAAGCGTCCAGGTGGTCGACGCAGCGAGGTTATCCGGCGCTTTAAACGCCAAAGAATTCGTCGCTCCTTTGTCATTCAAGATGAGACGATTGGCATTGGTACCATTGCCCTCGATGCGTAGAGGTCCTTGCGACAATAACGCAGCTCCGGTCACTGTGCCCGATGCGGTGATCGATGCGGCACTGACAGACCCACTCGTGTTGATCAACGTGGCACCATTGATGGTCGCGCTGCTGATTGTGCCACCGGACAGAGTTTTGTTGGTTAAGGTTTCCGTCGCCGCTTCCGTCACCACGGTGCCCGAGGTGGGAAATACTGCAGTGGAACTGATGCCGGTACCGCCGCGAAGCGCACTCAAGGTACCGCTACCGATCACTCCCGCATCCAAGCTTGGAATGTCCGCCGCAGTGAGCAAACTCGTCCCCGCTGCAACCCGTCCTTGCGCATCCGTGGTCACCTTGACATAAGTCCCGACCGTACCGACATTCGGCAACGCCGGCGCACCCGCCGCCGCCCAGCTCGTGTGGCCATTGCCATCCGTCACTAGCGTGTAACCGGTCGCACCGTCGGCGCTCGGGAGGGTCCAAATCAAGGACGCTGGCACCGCATCTGGCGCCTTAAACCCAACATAGTTGCCGCCACTCAACGCATCAAAATGCACCTCGCTGGTCTGACCTGCCGCGGTGCCATAGGGCATAACCTCAAGGCTCTTTTTCTGACTTGCGATGAGTCCGCCCACGACTAAGGCGGTCGTTCCTGTAATAGCATCTTGTTTAGCTAAGAACTTAGCGTAATCAATCGCCGCCAGATAACCATCGCTCGTCGCTGTGGCACTCGCCATGGCAAGAGCACCCGATACTGGATCAAAGCTCAAAGGCGCCGCCGCTTTGATCACCACTCCTTGCCACTTTTTACCGGTCCAAACCAGATACGAGCCTGGATCTGGCTGAGCCGGATCGACCGGACGTCCAGCGATCTGGCTGCCGTCGGTGGGCGCCGCCCCGCTTAGATTGTTGCAGTCGCGCGTGCCTTCAAGCTTTTGGCCGTCGACCCCATAGTAGGTTTCGCCCTTGCAAGCCATCGATAGCGATCCAGCAAGCACCGCGGCGCCATTTTTTGCAAGACGCAGTAGGTTGAGGCTGTTGCTTTGGGAGCCTTTACTGACCACTACCGGCTGAATCCCCGGTGTTCCTTCAGGGACCGTAAAATGAACGCTTTTGTCGCTATCGCGTGCCGTGATCGCCACAGCCACACCACCGACGACGATGGTGATCGCATCACTGAGACCTAAACCGGACAATGTAACATCGGCCCCCGCCGCTGCAGCCGACGGTAGCATTTGCGTCACATTGAAAGAACTCGCGATCGAGCCGTTGAGATTCGACTTCACCAGACTGTCGGTCGGCAAAGCTTTGGAGCCTTGACCACATGCTGCAAGCAGCACGACCAAGCCGGTCAGTAGTGAGTTGTTGGGCGCCAGTAAGCGCATAAAGCCGAATCCCCCTCATTAGACACTCCTTCTATCGGCGGCTTATTGGGGAAACTTAAAAACGGCTGATTTTTTCCCGCCTTAGTCCCAATAATGGATTGATTTTAGATGGTTATGTAAAGCAAAAAAACGCTGTTTGCACACTTGGTGGAATTTTCCACCCTGCGCGGGAGGTGAACATACTGCGCTTTGATTGGACCGACGAGGAAAGTTCCGGGCTCATTGATTTAAGTCACTGAATATAGAGCACTCACGTATAAACTCTTTATTTTTATATTTTTAACGTTTTGCATTGCGCACTTCACGATGCTATAGTTGGGAACTTTCAATTTATTTTTCGAAATTTGCGGCGTAAAAGCTACAGAGTTAAAATCTCGTGCTTTTTCCCCGCACAAGGAGTGACCCACATGCAGTGCATGCCTAAACTCATTGTGTTAAGTGGACTATTGACCATCGCATCAGCCTGCGGCACGCGCCCTGAAAGCGTCAGCCGGCTGCAAGCAAGCGGCTGGTATGGTCTAGACCGCCTGCAACAAGCCACCGTCGATGCGATCAACCAAGCCTGCGCGGACCCGCGCGGAGCTGCAGATACCGGCGTGAGCTTTGATGAATGCCGCCTGATCATCGCTGGCTCGGCGGTGCGCGAGTCCTCTTGGGATGTCAACAAATCCTGCGAAGATTGGGGCAATCCCAGCGATCCGGCCTGTGGTCTGACGCAATCGCGCTGGGCCGATGCCCATGCTGTTGGCCTCGATTGCAGCCCCTCGGAACACTCGCCCGCGGGCTATAAATGCAACGCATTGACCGGACTGCGCAACCTCCGTTGCAAAGCCGATGGTGGCACGAGCTGTGACCGCTGGGGCGGTGGTCGCTCCCTGCATATCGGCATTAAAAAGCATCTAGGTAGTAACCAAGGCGTGTTTGACAGCTACCAGTTCGACATGGAAACCATCTACAATCGCCAGGACGTGTGGCAAAAGTTTGGCAGCTCTGGCGAGCGTCGACAGTGGCAGCAGATTCTGTACACACCGCAGTAACACTGCCATCGTACATGTTGACTACGCTCCACTAGATATGTAACGGCTAAATCACTGCGAGGGCCAGCGGACGGTTCGTCACAAGGCCCACCAGGTCAAAACAGCGTACCAGCAAAGAGCTCACGCAAAAACTCTGCCACTGGTAGTAGCTCGATGGACCCCCGCACCTCGCGATCTTGGCCAGTATAGACCACAATGGCGCGCTTCACCTGTGCAGGTGATTCGCCGCCCATTAGGATCGCAAATGGCTTCGCCCATTCGGAACGCCAAGTGCTACCGAGTTTAAATTCACACGCGATGATCTCATCAGGAGCATGCTTCGTCTTTTTCTTAAGCTGAATCACCAGGTCGATTTCGCCACCGCTGCGTAATGCGTAGTAAAAAATATCACGGTGACGTCCGGAGTATTCATTGTAGGCGCGCACTTCATTAAGCAGATAGGTTTCAAACAAGAAGCCTTTGTAATACCTATCCAGACTATCGAACGCCAAGCCGGCGGCGGCTCTAGCGACTCCGGCGTCGAAGAAATAGAACTTGGGGTGCGCGACTTCGTTGACGCGTATATTTGGCTGATAAGCGGCCAACCTAAAGCCAATCAAGGTATCAACAAGCACCGCAAAATACTTATCCACCGTCGTGCGGCCGACTTTGGACTCCCGGGCGACATTTTCGACGTTAAGGGTCTGTCCATTCATGTGCCCGGCAACAGCCAAAAACCTGACGAACGGCTCTATATTGCGGACAATCCCCTCCTCGAGTAACTCCTGCCGCAGATAGTTATCGACGTAACTAGACAGGGTCTCAGCGCGGTGCTCGAACTGATCTAGCACCAGTGGCAAAGTTCCCCATTCGGTAAGGTCGTCGGAACTAAAGCCGCCTGATGCATATTCAGGAAAAGTCAGTGGAAACATGCGGCGATTGATCGCCCTACCAGCCAACAGGTTGACCCCGCTGCGTTTGAGCTTACGTGCGCTGGAGCTACTCAGCGCGAAATGAAGTCTGCGCTCTTCGTATAAACGATGCACCTCGTCCAGAAGCTCTGGAACTTTTTGCACCTCATCGATCAACACCCAACTGCCGCTTGGTAAATGCGCGGTGCGAGGCGCCAATAGACCAGGATCGCGCAGGTATTCCAGGCAGTCTTTAGTCTTGAGTAAGTCGATCGACAGATCGAAGGACAAGGTCTTGAGCCAAGTGGACTTGCCGGTGCCACGCGGGCCAAGCAGCAGGAAGGTCTTGGTTGGGCGGGCGGCAATGCGATGAAACATGGTCTCCCCTTTAGGGTCGAGGTGGGGTGGAGGATCGCCGCCCCCTTGCTCAATTCTATACCATCAGTGTAGATTTGATCATCATTTCTCGACATATAGTGGAGAAATGATGATCAAATCTACACTAGTAGTGGAGAAATGAAACTATAGCGGCCACACCACAGCATCAGACCCGCCCAAACACAGGTCCTTTCCCCTGTATTTCAAGTAGCTTACCGCCGTGCTAGGGCTTTGTTGAACAAATCCTGCCTTCCTGGCCTCCCAGTTTTTGGACACCGGCTTTATTCCGCACAGCTGGGAGGGCGGGAACGCAAGAGGGCAGGATTTATTCAACAAAGCCCAATGCTAGACGCCAGCGTCCTCAGCCTCCACCGCCTAACGCAGTTTTTTCGCCGCAAAGGCCACCGCACCAATCAACGCAACGTTGCCATCGGTGATGATGTGAATCGGCACCCCCTGCAGCATCGCCTTAAAGCGCCCCTTGTGCGCAAACGCCTTAGTAAACGCACCTGTATTTAGATACGGCAACAGATGCGAGGCGATACCACCAGCGATGTACACACCCTCGACGGCCATCACCTTAAGGGCAAGATTACCGGCTTCCGCACCGTAAAGGCGGACAAACCAGTTGAGCAAATACTTGGCAAAGGACTCACCCTCGCTCGCAGCCTGAAAGATCAGCGCGCCGATGTCATGCTCTGCACGAAGCTGGCGTTGCCACTGCTCGGGGATTTTGAAATCTCCCGTGGCGAGCATGAAATCATAGAGATTGCGAAATCCCTCGAGACCAGAGACGACGCGCTCCCAACTGATGTGGGGAAAGCGCGGCCGGAGAAACCGCACCAGGTCGAGGTCTTTGATCTCGGTGGGAGCGAAGCTGGCGTGACCGCCTTCCGAAGGGCAGACGATTAATTCATCCTCGTGGCGGATCAGCAGAGCCTCGCCTAGTCCAGTACCAGCCGCGATCAATGCCATGTTGCCGCGCCGCGGCGTACCAGCTTGCAAGGTGACAAGGGACGATGGTTCAAGCGTTGGAATGGCATGACCATGGGCTTCGAGGTCGTTGAGCAAAAACACTGGAGCGCCAAAGATTTTGGCTAAGCGATCGGCATCGATGCTCCACGGCAGATTGGTCAAGGCAACGACCCGGCCAAGGACCGGTCCGGCGACGCCGATACTGATCGCGCGCAGGGATACCGCCGAGGTGGTCGCCACGTGGTGATGCAGTACGGATTCTAGATCTGGAAAATCATGGGTCTTGTAGCGACTGACCTCGCCCATGACCAGGCCCTTAGGGCCGCGAGCGAAAGTGGCTACAGCGACCTTCGTGCCGCCGATATCAAGAGCTAAAATCATGCCACTCACCCTTATCGGTCGAATGGAGCGAACCGCTTACCGGCCGATACACTCGTAGTAGAAGCCCAAGCCGACCAAGGAACTACGGTCGTATTGGTTGCGGAAGTCGAAGACGGCGTGCGAGCGCATCAGCCCCTTCGCCTTATCCCAATTAGGGCGCTTATATTCGCTCCATTCCGTGACGAGCGCAAGTGCATCGGCTCCCTCGAGCGCCTGGTAGGCTGATTTAGCGAAGGTCAGGCCGCTAAGTAGCCCTAATTCCGTGCTAAAATTAGGCATGGCCTCGGGGTCATGGGCGCAGACCGTGGCGCCTTCACGCAGCAAAAACTCGATGATGGTCCTGGCTGGAGCTTCGCGCACATCGTCTGTACCGGGCTTAAAGGCCAGCCCCCAAACAGCGATATGCTTGCCTTTCAAGCTGCCGTAGTGGCGCTTGAGCTTGCCAGCAACCCAAAGCTTTTGCTCGGCGTTAGCGCTTTCGACGGCGTTGATCACGGCAAGGTCCAGGCCCTGGGCCTCGCCGGTCTTGACCAGTGCGGAAACGTCCTTGGGAAAGCAAGAACCGCCATAGCCTGGACCTGCATAAAGGAATTTACGACCAATGCGCGGATCAGCCCCCATCCCAAGGCGCACCTCGTCGATGTTCGCCCCAACCTTCTCGCACAGTCGAGCCAGCTCGTTCATAAAGCTGATGCGCGTCGCCAGCATGGCATTGGCGCCGTACTTGGTTAGTTCCGAGGAATGCCGATCCATCAAGTAGAGGCGGCTAGGATCATCGACGACGAAGGGTTGGTACATTTGCCGGAGCTTTTGCCGGGCCCCTTCATCCTTGGTACCGGCGATGATACGGTCGGGCTTCATGAAGTCATCGATCGCCGTGCCTTCCTTGAGAAACTCGGGATTGGAGACCACGGGCAAATGCAGCGATGAGTTCCGCTTCTTCAGCTCAGCGCCGACGACGGCCTCGACAATATCGCAGGTTCCGACCGGGACGGTCGACTTGACGATGACGAGCATCGAGGACTGGGCGTGCTGCCCGATCCCAGCGGCAACGGCCTTGACGTACTGCAGATCGGCGGAGCCATCTTCACCAGGGGGAGTGCCCACGGCGATAAAGACGCAGTCGCAGCCGCGCAGAGCAAAGGCAAGGTCGGTGGTAAAGACCAAGCGTTCGTGCTCGGCGTTGCGCTTCAGTAGCGCTTCGATACCGGGCTCATAGATCGGGGCGACGCCGGCTTTCAGCTTGGTGATCTTGTCGGCATTGGTATCGACCCCGACGACGTGGTGACCGACCTCGGCAAGGCACACACCCGTGACCAAACCCACGTAACCCGTACCAACCACGGCTATCCGCATAAAGTGCCCCCTTTAGCCCAAATGAAGGGCTACTTTAACGAGCGAAACCGAGGTAACACAAGGAAAAAGTCCGGTCTCTGGCCGAGCTACCAGGGACTGGGCTGGATTGGCGTTAGTGGCGCAGCGGTGCTATGCTAGGAGGAATTCCACCCAACTTCGAATTTCCCAGCCACGGACTGTAGGGGCACATGTCGGAAGAAAAAACGATCATTGCCGAGTCGCCGAACCTGACCATCCTCCAGGGATCAAAGCGAAAAAACGCCTGCGTCGTGCAGTACAGCGGAGCCAAACTCGGCAAGCGCTATCCGCTGACCGAACCGGTCAACGTCATTGGCCGTTCGCCAAGCGTGCAGATCATCATCAATGAAGCCAGCGTCTCCCGGCAACACGCGCGACTCGTCCTGATCGGTGACAACGTCGTCGTCGAGGATATGGGTAGCTCCAACGGCACCTTCGTCAATGACGTGCGCACCGACGGTCAGAACCCGCTCAAGGACGGCGACATCATTCGCCTAGGGACCGTGCTGCTGAAGTTCTTTGCCCACGACAACGTCGACAGCGTGATGCACGACAAGATCTACCGCATGGCGACGATCGACGCTGGAACGCAGATCTTTAACAAACAGTACCTGCTCGACGCCTTGGATTCAGAGTTTAAGTTCAGCCGCACCTATGGCCGCGACCTGGCGATCATCTACTACGATTTGGACCATTTTAAGCCGGTCAATGACAACTACGGCCACAACGCTGGCGACTACATCCTGAAAGAGAGTGCCGCCTTGGTCAAATCGGCGGTGCGCAAGGACGACATTCTCGGCCGCTTTGGCGGCGAGGAGTTTGTCATCATCCTGCCCAACACCGAGGCTCGCACCGCGGCGGAGCTGGCGGAGCGAATCCGCCACAAACACGAGAGTCACTCCTTTCTGATCGAAGTCGAAAAGGACGGGCAGCGTAAGCGCATCAGCCACCGTCAGACCATCTCCATGGGTGTGTCGCAGCTGAAGACGCCGATCGCGAGCCCAAAAGAATTCCTCGAAGCAGCGGATAAAAAGCTATACAACTCAAAGCAAACGGGCCGCAATAAGGTGACCAATTAAGGCACTTGGCCGGTCTTTTGCCCATGGCGGGGAGTGCCAGCCCATATGCGTAACATCAGCGGTATTGCCGTCCTCTTCGCCCTGCTTTGGCCGGTCACCAGCTGTGTCAGCTCAGTCGAGCCAGACATCGACCTAAACACCAGCGCCGTCGAGGATCAGCCCTACTATAGCGAGCTCACCAAGGCGACGCGCGAGCGGACGATCTTTAAGGACTTCGAGACGCGCTACATCATGACTGCGACCTACCTGTCGCCGGAGTTTCGTGCCGCCTTCGCTGGACGCCTTGAGCGGGTGTATAAGCGCGGCGAGGCGGGCTTTCAAGAAGCAACGACAAAGGCCGGCTTCTTCGTGACGCTCAACGCCCCCGGCGGCGATGACCGCATCGACTTGACCAATGTGCACCATTGGACGGTCCTGCTCGAAAGCAAGGACGGTCCGCTCAAGCCCGTCTTGATTAAACGCATCGATGACAAGGTGCGTTGGCGCCCCTTCTTCCCTGGCGTCACGCATTGGTCGAGCGAGTACCTGGTCATCTTCGATACGCCGAGCGTCGATGCCAACTCCGCACAAATGGTTGCAAAGACCGCCATTCATCTGACACTTGCCAATGCCGATGCCAAAGTCAGCCTGACCTGGTGAAAATTTGCCCCATCGATTTTCTGTTTAGAAAGCGACGAGAGGCCAATTACGAAGAAGCATTGATGATTCACTCGGCCTAAAGCGAATTCCCTAGAACCCTTACGGGTCAACGATTTGACAGCCCCCGCCGCGCTCCTTAAAATAAACTTACGGAAACAATTTATCGCCTCATAGATTCGCTGCTCAGACGCGACGGAAGGAACTGCAGGTATGCTCCATTGCCGGCATCAAGACATTCTCCTAGAGCTGATGGAGCTCACCCACCACCGCATCGATGCGGTTCGCTGTCAGCTGGTCTATTACCGGGCCAGCGTCTACAAGGATGAAACGGCTCAGGTGATCCACGCCAAGGTTGCGGAGCTGCGCGTGCTGGTGCAGCTGTTCGGCAACGACGCTATCATCGAGGCCTTTACTGACTACGATGCAATGGCCACTCAAGGAGACGCGGAGCAGCAGCCGTGGGAATGTTCTCTGACCTCTCGCCTCGGCTTTCTTCTCGGCGCCCTCGATCTGCATCTGTCGCTGCTCTATAAGGCAGCCACCAGCCGCATGCTGAATACCGATCTGGAGGCTCTGGCCGAGACCGTGCGTGGCCAACGCGCCGCGCTGCTCGCCCTGTGCACGCCGAACTCGCGGCAATGGACCTTTTTCCAGTCTGTCTAATCCTAAGTAAGCTAGTCCCGAACTAGTCCAGAAGAAGCCTGAAGCTAGTTCTGCACTTATCGTGCAGACGACGGATCCAGCGCGCAACCACCGAGTTGAGGGCAACGACCTTGTGGCGCTACTTGATACTGATCGCGGTTTATCTCATCTCGACCACCTTGCCACTAGCCCTGCCGGTAGGGATGAACCTCGAGTATGAGTACGTCCTACTCGCCTCCTACGCAGCGCTGCTGCTGCTGCCCTTGGCTGGGCTGGCGATGCCGCTGCGGCTGTTGCCGCTAGCAGATGGTGTCTACAGTCCGCCCTATGCCTTCGAGGTGTTTTGGATCTTCCTGCTCAGTCCGTTGATCGCTGCCGCTCCCGCCAGCGCCATGCTGCTGTCGCACACCTGCCGCTGCAGCGGCCCCGGCTTTGGCTTCTGGATGCTGGTGCTATGGTACCCCGCCTGGGTGCTGGCGCATGCGATCATGCACCTGCTGTGGCGACTGCGCAGCAAGGGCAGCGGCCGACTGTGGCCGGGTTTTGCCCTCGCCGCGGTTTACCTGCTAGCGACCATCGGTGCCGGAGCGCAGCTGTGGCTGGCACCTCAGAAGCACCTGATGCATCCGCTACTCGGCTTTTGGCACGGTCCCATCTACGACAGCTATATCAGTGTCGATCACGGCCTCATCCTAGCCCGCGCCAGCCACCTCGCGCTGGCCCTCACGCTCTTGATGCTCGCCTGGCTGCAGCGGCGCGTGACGCCGATCGTCGCGCTCGTCGTCGCACTCACCCTGACGCTGATCACAGCCCATCTCAGCGCCGAATACCCGAGCAGTCAGAACAGCAAAGAAACACTCGATCAGTTGCTCCCGGCAGTGGTCCAAGGCGAAGGCTTCACCCTGCGCTACCAGCCGGTGGCCGCCGGCGCGGCCATGCCGCAAGACATCCAGCATGTGCTGCATGAAACCGCGTTCCACCTGGACGAGCTACGCACCACGCTGCAAGATCCAGGCGCCGCCCCACTACCCCATGTCACCGTCTACGTGTACCCATCAAAAGACCAAAAGAAGCTGTGGTTTGGCGCCGGCGCCACCGATGTCACCGATGTCCACACGCCGTCGATCCATATCACCGCCGAGACCTGGCCGCATCCGACCCTGCGTCATGAGCTCGTCCATGCCCTGGCCTCGGGCTTTGGCTACAAGGGCATCGGCTTTCATCCAAACATGGCTTTCACCGAAGGACTGGCCGTGGCGCTCGCCCCACAGCCAGGCGCTTTGACCCTCGATCAAGCCAGTGCCGACCTGCTCCTCAACAAGCGTTTGCCACCGCTTGACACGCTGTTTACGCCGGCTTTCTGGACCGTCTCGGGCGACCGCGCCTATACGGTGGCGGGCTCACTGCTGCGCTTTCTTCTGGCCAATAAAGGCACCGCCGCGGTCAAAGCCCTATACTCCGGCAAAAGCTGGGAGGAAGCCTTTGGCCAGGACCGATCCAGCCTCACCGCTGCTTGGCAGGAGCACATCAGCAAAGACTATGACCCCAAGGTCAACGCTCTCTATACAGCAGCACTGTTTAGCGATCCGGGACTGCTCCACGACCGATGCCCGCACAGCAAAGCCGACCTCCAGGCCAGCCGCAGCAGCAACCTCTATACGCGCATGCGCCAATTGGTCGGCTGGGACCCAGAGCGCGACTACCTCCCCTACTTGGCCCACTTGGATCCACAGGACCGCGAGACCAAGGTCGCCTTATGGCGCCAGCAGCTAAACAACATTGCCGCCGAGCACATCCCCTCGGCCGAGGCCCTGGCCAAACTCCATGCCGAGCTTGCTGCGGCCCGCCAATCACCTGCAAGCAGCTTGGCGGATATCGAGATCTCTCTGCTCGATGCCGATATCCTCAAGCTGCAGGGCGACACCTCAAGCAGCGTCGCCTTGTTAAAGCAGCTGGCGGCCGAGAGTAAAGAACGCTTCTTCGGCGCTGGCCTCAGCCGCGACATCGCCGCCCGGCTGACCATCGAGCTAGACGAAGCCCACATCAATGCCCAGCAGGCCCTCGAATGGCGCCGCTACCTCGCCGGCTGGCGCCGCACCTTGCCGGCCCCCATCTTGCAGATCCACGGCGATCCGTGGCTCCTGACCTACCTCAAGCTGCGCAATCCCCAAACCAACTTGAACGGCGGGGAACTGCGGCGACTCCTGACGGAGGTCCCGCCCGATCCGACGCTCCCCCCCAGCTTTGCCTTTGAATGGTATCGCCTCATCGCCGAGCGCATGATGCAATTACATGCTTTCAGCGACGCCGAACTGGCGTATTCTAAAGCTGCCGGGGTCAGCCCGCCGGCCACTAGAGAGCTGTACGAGCAATACGGGCGTCGCGCACGTTTCTATGCTAAAAATGGCCTGACCGCCCGCAACTAAAAGCGGACTTAGGACCGAACAAGACGGACCGCCAGCAGCCGGCGAGTTCGTGGGGGATCTCTGCATGAAGGATACGCTACAGCAGTTGCTGCAAGGCCAACAGGGGTTCGTCGAGCTGCGCTATCACAAGCGCACGGCCAATTCCTTTGTCGCGCAAAAGGGCCGTGTCGATGTCGCCAATCACGCCATCACCGAAGGTGTCGGGGTACGAGCTCTGGTCGGCGGCGCCTGGGGCTTTGCCGCGACCGCAGATATCAGTCCACGGGCGATCAAGCGGGCGATCGACCAGGCGCAGAGCAACGCGCGCATGCTGGCCAAGGTCAAAGCCGGACCGGCGTTGGAACTAGCGCGGGGGCGCCTCAGTCACCAGCAGTTCACCGGCCCCGGCTACACCGAGCTGACGCAGATGAAGCTCGAGGACAAGCTGGCCCAAGTCGTCAAGTACGAACGCCAGCTTGCGGCGGCCTCGGCGCGCATGCATACCGCACGGTGTCAGTATAAAGAGATCATCGAGGAGAAGGCGATCGTCACCAGCGACGGCGTCGCTTGCTCGCTGCAGCTGGCCCAACCCGAGTTCTCCATGACCGCGATCGCTGAGCAAGATGGCGAGCGCACCACCGGCCACAAAGGCGCTGGGGTATCCGGCGGTTGGAACTGCCTCTTTAAGCACCCAGCACTCGACAACGCCGTCGACGAAACGGCGCGCATCGCCGTCGATCTGCTCACCGCCAAGTACCCAGAGGGCGGGCAGAAGACAGTGATTTTAGCACCAGCGGTCGTCGGCCTATTGTGCCACGAAGCGATCGGTCACACCGTCGAGGCCGATTTCGTCAAATCCGGCTCGGTCGCCCAAGGCAAGATCGGCCAACGCGTCGCCTCGGATCTGGTCACCATGGCCGACTCCGGCTGCGAGACGATCTCCGGTTACGCCGTGGGCAATCTGCCCTTCGATGATGAAGGCGTCGAGACCGAAAACACCGTCATCATCAAAGACGGCTTTCTCCGCTCCTATCTGCACAACCGTGAATCCGCCCACGAATTTGGCGTCGCCCCAACCGGCAATGCACGCGCCTGGCTGTTTAACGACGAGCCGCTGATTCGTATGCGCAACACCTACCTCATGCCCGGGACCAGTCGCCTCGCGGATATGATTGCAGGGGTCGAGGACGGCTACCTCGTCGAGGGCGCCGGTTCAGGCCAAGCCGATGCCAACGGCGAATTCATGTTCGGCACCGGCTACGTCTGGCGCCTGCGCAACGGCAAGAAGGTCGAACTGCTGCGCGAAGCCACGCTGTCCGGGATCGCCTTTGACGTCCTGCAGACGGTCGATGCCGTCAGCCAGGAGTTCCTCTGGGACCTCGGCACCGGCTACTGCGGCAAAGGCCAAGCCGCCAAGGTCGACGCCGGTGGACCGTATGTGCGCTGCAAGATCACCGTCGGAGGAGAACAAGCATGAGTCACGGTGCAACCCATGAGCAGGAATCGAAAGAATCTCGCGAGTCGATCGAACAAACCGCTCAGACACTGGAAAAACTAGCCAACTACGGCCTCGATGCCGCGAAAAAGCTCGGTGCCGATGCCGCCAAGATCGCCACGTCGGCGTCCTTCCAAAAGCGCTTGGTGGTCGAAAATAAGGTGTTCTCGCTGGCCAACAGCCTGTCGTCTAGAAGCATTGGATTGTTGGTCCATAAAGATCAGAAAAAGGGCTCGGCGTCCGTCAACACCGTGACCGAAGAAAGCATCAATCACGCCGCCGCCAGTGCATTAGCCTTGGCAAAATATTCCGTGCCCGACGAATTCTTGACTTTGGCTAGCCTGAGCGAAGCGCCCAGGGCCAAACCGCTGCCATTCTTATACACGGACGAACTAGCGGCGGTGGATCTGGTCGCGATCCAAGGCTTCATGCAAGAGGTGCTCGGCCGGCTAACGAGCGATGCCCGCATCGCGCTCGATCGCTTTGAGATGGCGGTCGATGTATCCTGCCACGCCTTAGCTAGCAGCACCGGCATGCGTCAGGCCGAACGCCAGGCGATGGCGAGCTGGAGCTTTATGGGCATGGGCCGCGACGGCGAGGAGGTCACCGGCTTTGACTACGATTCCGGCTTTGCCCTCACCAAGAGTGCCATTCTTCCGGGCTGCCTTCGCGACAGTACCGCCTTTGTCGCCAAGTTGCTGGCGCTGTTTAAACCCCGGCAATGCCCGACCTATAAAGGGGCCATCTTACTCACCCCACGCGCCGTCCACGAACTACTCGTCGACTCGCTCCTCTACCACGCGGGCGGACGCCAGGTCATGGACGGCAAGAGTCGCTGGGCTAAGTCGGTGGGACAACGCGTCGTCTCCGACAAGCTGACACTGCGTGACCACCCGCATGACCCGAGATTCTCCGGCGCGACTGGCTTTGATAGCGACGGCCTACCGACTAAACAACAGACCTTGGTCGAGCACGGTGTGCTGCAGATGATCCTCCATGATTGCTACAGCGCCAAACGCTGCAAGGGAAAATCCACCGGCACCTCCGGCGGACCGTTCGCCCTCGAAGTCTCAGCCGGAACCAACAGCAAGGCCGAGCTGCTGCGCGCCCACAAACAACTTTTGGTCGTTGATCGCTTCTCCGGCAATGCCGATCCGATCAAAGGTGACTTCAGCGGCGTTGCCAAAGGGAGCCGCCTCTACAGCAACGGCGAAGACGCTGGCAGCGTCACGGAGACGATGATCGCGGGTAACTTCTTTACCATTGCCGAAGAAGTACTTGGGGTCAGTCGCGAGACGGAGTTGGTGAGCGGTGGTTTTTTGAGCCCGTATATTCTTGTCGGCGGGGTTTCGGTGACGGGTGGCTAGGGAGTGCTCATACCAGGTGCGCTACACGCAAATATGAGGCTCAGCAGCAGGTTGCGCATGTGCCCCGCATCAGACCTTCACGGTCTGCCATGTGCCTTTTTGGAAGACGCGCCAGGCTAGGATTGTTAGTAGCAGATGGGCTATAGGGACGGCCGCCATCGCCCCGCGTGGTCCGAACTGGGTCGCCAAGCCATAGGCCAGCGGGGTTTGGAATAGCCAGAAGCAAATGAAGTTCAACCAGGTCGGCGCCTTAGTGGCGCCGGCGCCGTTGAGAGACTGGACGAGCACCATGCTGACGCCATAGAACACATAACCTGAGCCGATCATGCGCAGGCCTTCGATGCCGTGACGAGCAACCTCAGGATCAGTGGTAAACAACCCAATGATGGATCCAGGCGCTACCATGAGACCTATAGTGACGAAGAGCATCAGCACCGCGCTGATGAGCATCGTGGTGATCACCGAGAGACGCGCTCTCTCTGGCGCGCCGGCACCGAGATTCTGCCCGACCAGCGTCTCGGCGGCATTCGCCAGACCCCAGGCCGGCAGGATAAAGAAGACGAAGTTGCGAAATGCGATCTGATATCCAGCCGCGGCCGCCATGCCGCCGACCTGCGCCACGAGGCGGGTGATGATGATCCAGCTACCGCTGCCGATCAGGAATTGAAGACTCGCCGGCCAGGCGATGCCGGACAGCGCGCTGATGATCTTAAGGTCAGGGACAAAATCGCCACGCACCATCCGGACCACGACGTCACGGCGGGAGAAGTGCCACACCTGATAGCAAACACCGGCACCCCGTCCGATCACCGTGGCGATCGCCGCACCAGGTAAACCAAACCAATGGATACCGATCGGGCACAGCACGATGTTGATTCCACTGGCGAGCCAGAGACTGCGCATAGCCATATTGGCGTCGCCAGCGCCGCGGAAGATGCCGTTGAGGAGAAACAGCATGAAGATGACGATGTTGCCACCCAGCATGATGCGGGTGAAGATCACCCCCTCTTCTATGACCTTGGTACTAGCGCCCATAAATTCAAGGATGCTTGGCGCACCGACAAAGCCAACCACCCCAAGGAGGCCCGAAAGCACGACGGCCATCAGGATCGACTGTGCGGCGGCGCGGGCGGCGCCGGCGGGATTTTTCTCACCGACCCGGCGAGCGATCATCGCTGTCGCACCGACGGCAAGTCCCATGGACAGTGCATAGACCAGCGTGACTATAGATTCGGTAAGGCCAACGGTGGCGATGGCGTCGGCTCCGAGGCGACTGACAAAAAAAATGTCGACCAGGGCGAAGACGCTTTCGAGACCGATCTCCAGCATCATCGGTACGGCGAGGAGGATCACGGCATCGAGGATTGGTCCTTGAGTATAGTCGCGAGCCTCATTTTTAAACGCTCGTCGAACAACGGAGAGAAGTTGGCGCGGGGAATGGCTCGCAGGCACAGGTCTCTCCACAGGATGGGATGGACTGTGACCCATTGTAGCACGCGTATAGATAGCCAGTTGTTGCACTCCCCCGCCCCAGGGAATTCCTGCAAGCAATCGCTCCACCTGCGAGCTAGGTTCTATGGATAAAAATACAGTAATATCTGCATGTTATATAGAACCCGCAAAAAAACCGAGTGCATTACACTTTTAGCACCTCAAAATATGGATTATAATCCACTTTAGAGGACCGATCTTGCCATCAATCGAAAAATACTACCAAATACTGGACTACAACAAGCCCATCTGGGACCAGGTGCGAGGCTACGCCCACACTCGCGAACACCTCCAGTTTGCAGATTTTCTGACTGCCCGGATCTCCTGCCTCATAGGCGAAAAGGGCATCGGCAAGACCGTGCTCGCCTGCCAAATAGCCCTAGCGCTGGTCCATGGTGACACTACCAAGGTCTTCTATATCAGCCTCGACGATACGTTGTTTGCAGCGGAGAGCATGTACGACCTAGCCCATCTGGCGCAGGAGCACGGGGTAGAGTTGGTCGTCTTTGATGAGGTCCATCGATATGGCGACTGGAAAGCCGATCTCAAGCGCATCGCTGATCGCCTGTCGGTGCGCTGTATTGTGTCCGGCAGCTCGATTCTAAGCTTCAAGGAGCTCGGCGGCCTATCGCGGCGGATGGTGAAGTATCAGCTCCAAGGCATGACTCTGCGCGAATACCTGAACATCGCTTTTGACCTAAAGATCGCGCCCGTTAGCTTGGACGACATCCTCAGCCCTGACCGAACCCAGCTAAGCGCGATCAAGTCTGACATTGAGACAAAGACTGCAAGACCGCTCACATTGATCTTTGAAGAGTATTTACGGCGCGGCTATTACGCCTATGGTGTTCCTCGCACCAGCGATGCCGAGTTTAGCACCATGCTACGTCAAGCCACGGAGGAGACGATTGCCTACGAGATTGTCCTCGCTCAGACCCACTCCAGGTCGGACATGGCGCGCAAGCTCCAGGCAATCTTCAAAGCTATTGCCCAGAACGTGCCCTATACCATCGACTACGAAGCGCTTAAGGCCTACGCCCATATCAGCGATCTGCGCACGTTGAAACACTACCTGGCCTGCCTCCAGGATGCGGGGATGATTCGAACCTTGGATCGCCAGTCGCTCAAGTCGCTACGTAAACCGGAAAAGCTCTACCTCGGCAATCCGGCCCTTTACTATGCTTATGCCGATTTAAGGCCGGATGCGGGTTCCATACGTGAGACGTTCTTCCTAACCAGCATGGCGTTAGCCGGTCACGACGTGCTGGCGCACCATCGCCAGGCAGATTTCGTGTCTGGACCTTACTCATTCGAAGTCGGCGGACCAAACAAGACTAAGAAGCAAATCAGGGGCGAGACCCAAGGGTTCATTGTGAAGGATACGCTCGAGCCATCTTCGGACCCCAGCACCGTGCCCTTGTGGGCATTTGGCATTTTGAATCCAGTTTAAGAAGCATGTACGGTGATCGTCTAAACGTATCACCACGTGTCCTCCGCCATGGTCTTGCCGTTGGCAAGCAATTGTTCGCCTTGTCCGGCAGACCCTTCGACTTGGTTATATGGTACAATAGAGGCATGCCAAAGCCATTTATCATACCCAAACTCGCGTCTGCCGTGGTTGGTCCTACGGTCCAAGATGTGCTTAGATTCACGGACCACGACATGGTGATCGTCCGCCCGGCATCGGCCGACCATCTCTTGGATCTTAATAGCACCCATCATGCGTTTAGCCAGGACGAATATCTTCCATACTGGGCGACCCTTTGGCCGACCGCCGAAATTCTCGCCGCCTATCTCCTAAGCTTTAACTGGAAACAGGATCTAAAGGCCATTGAACTCGGCTGCGGTCTAGGCGTGTGCGGCATCGCTGGTCTGCTGAGCGGTCTCGACGTCACATTTACCGACTATGACCAAACGGCCTTAAGTTTTGCCGAAGAGAACGCGCGCATCAACGGGTGGCCGCAAGTCAAAGCGATGACTTATGACTGGCGTTGTCCGTTAGGCGAGGCCTTCGATGTCGTGCTGGCATCGGACATTCTCTATGAACGTCGCAATATCGGCCCGCTGGTAGAGACCTTAAAGGCGCTTATGGCGGTCGGTGGTGAGGCGATCATTGCCGATCCTAATCGGCCCTATGGCCAAGACTTCACGAAGGCACTGCTGGCGTCGGGGTTCGATTATGAACGTGCGCCGCAGCTGCGAGTGGTGACGGACGGCAAGGAAGTGGCGGCGACGATTTACCGGATTAAGCGCCGCTAAAGTCCTGCTTGATGGAATAGGCCTCCCTCCTGTGCTAAACTATTTTCTGGCTATATTCGCCTAACATTTCCGCCCACTCAGATGGAGCTTGGCTTGATGTTGCAACCGATGAGTGGCTATGCCCGCCTATTCACATTCGTTGCTGCGACCGGTGCGGCAGGCTTCCTCCATGCCTGCAAAACCGGCAACAACAGCGCCATCAAAGCCGCTGACGCGGCAGCCGCAACGACGGGTCGTGGAGAACAGTGCGGCAGCTTAAGCCCAAAAGAAGGCTACACTATACCTGCTGGGCTAACCCCCGCGCCTAACGCCACCTGTGAACAGCTACACCTCAGATTTGGCAGCAAGTTTAGCGACGACAATCCCGAAGATCTGCGCGTGATCTGCCCCTTCCTGCGCATCGTCAACCGCAGCAAGGAATGGGCGACAGAGACGCAAAAGTTCCTGATCGCCGCCAAGATGAACCTGATCCTGCCGGTACCACTCACGTCGGTGGCCGGCAAGACGCGGGAATTTGGCTGCGATGGCGGGGCCTGCACGTTGATCGCCACGGTCGCGGGCAAAGACCAATTCTTGGCACAGGTGGTGCCACCGCTCGTCGTCGATATCGGACAGCTGTCACGGGCCGTTGGCTCGGCGCATGACTGCGGCTACAACTTCAGCCACGGTGACCATGCCGTCAACCCCGACATCCGGGCTGCGACCCTGAGTCGATTCAAAGAATTAGCGGATAAAGACGGCCACCTATCCTACGCCGACTTGGTCACGGTCAAGAAAGAGCGCTGTAAAGCCGACTACGCCCAGTTCAGCACGGTCGACTACATCACCTACTCTGATTTAGAACAGCTGTTTACCGCGCAGATCCCCAGCCACCGTTCCGCCTACTTGCTCGACGGCACGATCCTTAACTACTCCAAAGCGATTGGCCTGACCATGGGCTTTGCTGAAAAATAAGTCACGGTGCCTACGATCCTGACTCGATCATGAACTACTGCCTCACCTATACCTATGACTATAAGACTCCGCTGACTTTGAGTCCTGGCGACAGCAAAACGCTCGAATCGACCTATCCGTCTGCGGTTGGGGTAAATGATTGAGTCGTTAAACATGGGAATTTTTGCTCACTTAGCAAAACGCCTCGCTTGGTCTGCTTGTGACATAGGCTAAACATACCCTAGTGATGGCAAATCGATGTCCACGGTTTCGAAATCAAGATCGATGAAATCAAGTCGGCGGGACGGCCGAGGCCATCGGTCGCGTTGACTCTTGACGAACCAGAATGGGCACGAAGACCAAGCTACGATGGGTTGTGCGTCCAACGTTCACTTCCATACGGTCGCCCTCGACGGCGTCTTCTCGGTTGCCTCAGGTAAAGCTGTCTTCTACCAGCTGCCAGGTCCAAGTGCCGAAGAGGTGGCCGACATCATCGCCGCCGTTACTCATGTGGTGATTCAGGACCTGCGTCAGCAGGATACCGGCGACGACATAGCCGATGTCGTCGTCGGCGCCGACGGCTTCAATACGCCTAATTATCAGAATGCCGGGGCCATTTATATCTGGCCGGTCATACCGATCACTGAGAGTTAACCGGACCCTTTGGCGCCAACTGTCAGGTGACGTGGGATTTTGTTCTATCTCGCCTCAGCTCGTCCGCCGGAAAGTCTCACCTTTAAAGATCTTTAGCAGGTAAATCAGCGAAGGAAAGATCAAACAGCTCCCGACCACCAAAGCCCCGAGCAAGGACCTCTGCGTTGCATCCGGCGCCGCTGCCTCGGCAAAGGTCAGGGGTGGCAGGCCACCTGCGTAGCGCAGCGCCACCGGATACTGCAGGACAAACCAGCCCAAGAGCACGCAAGCGATGATACCAGCTCCCAAGGCACGGACTGCCACCGTCCCTTGCTTAGACCTCAAACACCACCAAAACGGCACCAAGAGTAGCGTCGCCAGGGCAAAGACGCCACAGCACACCGGATTGCCAAAAAACAACCTAGTCATCGCTACATCTGCAGCCTCGGCGGCGGCAAACAGCACCGCACCCAGAACCACCACTGTCACCGCCAAAAAGACTGCCCGACGTCGAAACAGGGCCGCCAGGGCGCCATCTGACGCTTCACCGACGAGGTACACCGCAGCAAGCAAGGCGAAAATGGCCACGGTAAAGCACCCAAGTACTAAACAAAACGGATTCAACCACGAAGCGACATAGACCTCGTAAAAGCTCGATCCTTGCGGACTTATTCGACCGAGAAAGGGCGCTCCAGCGATGACACCGAGAAAGAACGCCGTCCACAGGCTGGACAAGCGGTAAGCCCAACGATATAAGCCCTGCGGCCGCGGCGTTAGAGTGTCGTAGTGGCGAAAGGTAAAGGCGCATCCACGTACAACGATTCCCAGCAGGATGGCCATGATGGGCAAAAACAAATAGGTCGAAAGCTCGGTGTAGACCCGCGGAAATCCCATAAACAAAATAACGACTACAAGGATCAGCCACATGTGGTTGGCCTCCCACACCGGTGCAACCGCATGAGCCATCAACTCCTGCTGCTCGTCTCGCAGCGTCTTGCCAAGCCGCAGCTCCAATATCCCGGCACCAAAATCGGCACCGCCAAACAAGACATAAAACAATAGAGAAAGGGCCAGGAATAGTAAAATTATCGCCATCACATTGATCATTCCTACCCACCTTATTCCTAGGTCCTAGCGCCGCCCTGCTGACGATCGAGCAAGCGTATCTGCCGCCCCAACAAAGCAACTGCAATCACGGCCAACAAAGCATACGTGACAGCATACAGCCCTAGGGTGTAGACGACACCAGGACGCGGCGTCAACGCATCGACCGTGCGCAGAAGGCCGTAGATGATCCACGGTTGACGACCGACTTCCGTTACCACCCAGCCCGCCTCCAAAGCCAAAAAACCAAGCGGCGTGCTCCAAGCAAATAGTCTCAGGACCTGGGGTCGATCAAGCCAATCAGGCGCAAAGCGCAGGGCTGCGAGCCCAAACAGACCAAGGACGGCAAGCAAGGAGCCAAGCCCAACCATGACCTGAAAAGCGACATGGGTCGGCGCGATCGGTGGCCACTGGTCCCGGGGAAAGTCGGCGAGACCCTTGACCTCATGATCGAGATCGCCAAAGGCGAGAAAGCTAAGCAGTCTCGGAATCCTAATCGCCATGCGCGTCTGCATCGCCTCGGCATCCGGCCAGCCGCCGACGATCAACGACGCACCACGCTCGGTCTGGAAGTGCCCTTCCATCGCAGCGAGCTTGATCGGCTGACGGCGGGCCACGCTTTTGGCTGAGACATCTCCGACCAATGGCTGCAAGATCGCCGCACCAGAGGCGACGATGAGGGCCAAACGAAAAGCCCTTCGGTGCAGATCAAGCCTGGTCTTCAGCAACAACCAGGCATGCACGCCCGCGACCGCAAAGCCTACCGCCTCAAACGCAGCGACAATCATATGCAGGCCTTCGGTAGCGGCAGCTGGGTTGAACATAGCCTTCCAGGGATCGATCGCCGTTGGCTGCCCGCCATTCCAATCAAAGCCAGCAGGGCTGTTCATCCAGGCATTGGCGCAGACGACAAAGACTCCCGAGGCGACCCCAGAAACCCCAACGACCACTCCGCTACCCCAGTGAATCCACCGCGGCACCCGCTCCCAGCCATAGAGAAAGATGCCTAGGGCGATCGCCTCAAGAAAAAATGCCGTCCCCTCCCATGAAAATGGCATACCGATAATCGCTCCAGCGTGATCCATGAAGCGCGGCCAAAGCAGCCCAAGCTCGAACGACAACACCGTCCCGGAAACGGCGCCGATCGCAAAAAAGATGGCAACCCCTTTGGACCATGCCTTTGTCAAATCACGATCAACCGGATCGCCACCACGCAGGTAGCGAAGATGCGCCAGAGCCATAAGAAAAGGCATGGCAATCCCGATCGAGGCAAAGACGATATGAAAGCCTAGGCTCAAGGCCATCTGCGTGCGGGCGGCAAGCAAGTTATCCACGGTTGGCGGGTCCTCACGAGGTCACAGGAGACAGTGGATTCTGTCATCCAGATTGTACAAGACGATGCTTGCGATGGACATCAGCGGCTCGGAATGTGCGGGTGTGTGGGCGACAAGTCATAGAGCCGAGCCTACGCCACCACAACGGCCATATGCGAGGCCTGCTGGGCCTCCGACTGGAACTTCGAAGTTCCTACAGTCCCCAAACAATAGTCGATTAGCTAACACTTCTGGAGTGTTGCGATGCAACGCGATCTTGCCAATGGGACTTACGCCAAACGCTTGTGGGCTCATCCTCGCCATTAGCTGGGAGTCCCGCCGGCTGGCGGCAAGCCCGACGCAGACCGCGGGCATCACCACCTGGACCCATTAAGCACGGGACGAAGACACATAGACCCTTGCCTAAACTCAGCTCACATTTTTGTCTCGCCAAACCATGCCGTATCGGATAGCCTCCGCGTGCCTGGTGATCGATGTCCTTGGCAGGCGCTCCTTGGGAGACAAGTCCCAACGAAAAAGCCATGTTCTGAAGGACAATGACACAACTGGAGAGGCTTCGTTGCCTCCAGCAGGTAGACATAAACTCGCTCTATCATCTCTGGAACGATTTGACGTCGATCCAACATGAGCGCTGCAGGGGACCATCCTGCGAGAAAGGCAGTCCATGCAAAAGGACCATGCCGGACTACAACCCATCGTTCAACTCACGGGCGTCAGCAAGACTTACCGCCTTGGCCAGACGGTTGTCGAGGCACTTCGTACAGTCGACTTGACCCTGGCTAGGCGTGAGTTTACCGCCATCATCGGCCCCTCAGGCTCTGGAAAATCAACTTTACTGAGCATCATCGGCTGCATCGATACGCCCGATCGCGGCAGGGTCTTGATCGACAACATTGATACCAGTCGACTAAGCGACAATGCGCTGAGCGATCTACGCAACGAGAAGATCGGCTTCATTTTTCAGTCTTTTAATCTCGTACCCGTTTTAACCGTCTACGAGAATATCGAACTTCCGCTACTCATCAATGACACCATTGCTAGGGCAGAACACCACGCAAGAATTATGACAGCACTGCGGGATGTCGGCATGGAAACGTACTCAACAAACCTACCGGACCAACTATCAGGTGGCCAAAGGCAGCGCGTCGCAATCGCTAGGGCACTGGTCCAAAGTCCGACATTAGTTCTGGCCGACGAGCCCACTGCCAATCTCGACTCAGTAAATACTCATAAGATCATCGATCTCATGCTGGATCTTAACCAAAAAATCGGTACATCGTTCCTATTTTCCACCCACGACGAGAAGTTAATCGACCGGGTTTCGCGCGTTATTCGCATTCAAGACGGCAGTATTAGCACATGAGAGGCCTTTTCAAAATCGCACTGCGAAACTTGATGCGCAGCAAACGGCGCACCGCAGCCACCGGTATGGCGATTGCGCTCGGCTTTGCCGGCTTCTTGATCATCGGTGGATTCTACGAGCGCGTGGCGCGACTACTGGAAGTCTATACCGTTTATCCCCTGACGAGCGGTCATCTACAAGTCTATCGCCGTGATGGCCTGCGCCTTGCGCAAATTACCCCGACAACCCACGCACTTGATGGTGAGGATCTCGGCATCATCAAAACCGCGGTGCAGCAGATGGAGAATGTCGAATTTTCCGGAGGCCGCATACTAGGCGAGGGCTTCGTCAGCAATGGTTGTACCATGGTCCCCTTCATCGCTATTGCTACAGAACCACGCATCAATCGTGCCATAAGAGACCATCCTCTGGTCAAACGCTGGCTCGGTACCCTGATGATGGTGGGCAAAGGGCGAGACATCGCAGCCTATGACCCGGTGATCGGACCAATCGCCATCACCCCGGGCATGGGCCGCATGCTTAGCAAGGACCTTGTCTACGACCAGGTCCCCACAGGCCGCCCACTTGTTCCACTCGGTGACTGCCAAAGTCCAGCGAGCCGAAATGCATTGGCACTCGACGCCAATGTGCAGCTGGTCGCGGCCGCATGGGACGGAATCTTCTCGACCACCGATGCTGAAATAGTGACAAGGACAGCAGCCGGCCAAACAGATCTGGAAAACACCCTAGTCGTGGCACCCTTGTCCTTGTTGCAGTCGCTCTACCATACTGAAGGAGCCACATCGTACAGTGTCTGGCTGAAGGACCCATCAAAGCTCAAACAGGATCTTGCCCTGCTGCAAGGACTGTTGCAGCGAACTGGCCGGACTTACGAGATCTTCCAATGGGACGATGAACGGATCAATCCATACTACGTCGGGCAGATGAAGTTCATGGCGGTGCTGTTTACCTTCCTGGCCGGGGTCGCCTCGCTGGTCATTATGTTCTCCATTTTTAATTCCGCCACCATCGCCGTGATCGAGCGCACCAAAGAGATAGGCATGTTTAGAGCTATCGGCTTTCGCAGGGCCTATGTCGAGCGACTGTTCGTCGTCGAGTTTTTTTTGTTGTGCCTTTTTGCACTTTTAGCTGGCGTCCTACTAGGAACTGTCGGCGCCTTGATCATAAACCACCTGAATCTTGCTTACGAACCGCCGTCCATCGCAGTTCCCCTGACTATTGTGATCGTGCCTAGCTGGAAGAGCGCGTTGGCCGGTACGATCATTATCACAGGGGCGACTTTATTCGCTTCGTTTTCGGTGGCGAGAAAAGCTTGCCGCCAGCAAATCACTCATATTCTCAATCAAGCTCATCGCTGAAGGAGAGTAGATGTCGCGCAATGTCAAATTCATCTATTACAGGCTGAGTGCCATGGCCCTGCGCAACGTCCTCCGCAATCCACGGCACAGTGCGGCAACCCTGCTGTCGATTGCTTTGGGATTTCTCGCAGTCTGTTTGTTTGACGGCTATCTAACGGACTTCATGCGCCTGTCTAATGATTTTTTAGTCAAGCGATCGATGATGGGGCATGTGGTGATTCAAAAGGTCGGCTATATCGATCACCGCCTGGAAAACCCCTGGGCCTATGTCATGACACCGTCGGACCAGAAATTTGTCGCGGAATTTGTCGCACACCCCCCAAGGGTTCAAGCCGTCGTTCGCTTTCTCGATATCACCGGCATGCTGAATACTGGGTCGTCTGGCCGTTACTTTTTAGGATACGGGTACGACGTGCAAGAGGGCATGACCATGCGCACCGCTAAATGGGCAGCCAATGCCGAGGCTGGTCAGCCCCTGCACCTGGCAGACCCAAAATCAATCGTCGTGGGCGGACGGATGGGTGAGGCAGTCGGCTGCCAAAGCCATTCAAATCAACAAGGGGACGGTGTCACCTCGCCGCTTACATGCCGCTGGCCCCGCGTGACGCTTAGCGTGTCGACCGAGTTTTCCCAGGTGAACTCCATGCTGCTTTCGATCGCCGGGCTGGTCGACGGTCTCTATGAACATGCCGACAAGCACCTAGTCGTGATGTCGCTGCAGAACGCGCAGCGACTCATGGATACTGACAAGGTCAGTATGATGTCCGTGTCGCTTGCAGACCCGTCTCAGGCTGATGCTTTTGTCCGCACCTTACAACAAGAAAGCGCTGCGAAGGGGATCAAGCTCCAAGTGATGCGTAGCCATGATCACCCACTGGCTGCCCCGATCAATCGCAGCCTGACCATACTTACGACCTTCCGTCATCTCTTTTTGTCGATCTTGGTCATCATTGCTGTCATGTCAGTCATCAATTCAGTCGTTAAATCGGTGAATGAAAGAATCCGCGAGATCGGCATGATCAGAAGTCTTGGCTATCATCGCAAGCACATCATGGCTATGTTCGGCTTCGAGGGCTTGTTCTTAGGTGCTATCGCCTGCGGCGTCACACTTCCGGCCACAGGCCTTTTGATTTGGGCCACCAATCGATTAGCCCTGCGTTACGATGCGGGACTACTGGCATCCCCTATTCCCTTTGGCATTGCAGTGGCCCCGCTGTCATGGTTAGCCACCAGCAGCCTCTTTATCGTGCTGGCGGCAGTGTCGGCGTTGTTTGCCTCACGCAAAGCATCAACAATGGTCATCGCAGATTCCATGCGCTTCGTTGAATGAGAGCCGTTGCGCACGACACGCCCAAGTGAGCAAAAACTGGCCCAGGGAACTGGTCTTAGATTTGGCTCCTAGATGGACACCAGGCGGCCAGCGCCCTCCAGCAGCTGATTATGAAACCATGCGTAGAGCCAAAGTAGAGCCTGGAGGCCTGATGCATGCTTGGTGGTGCAC
>JAPLFX010000042.1 GCA_026390445.1 Pseudomonadota bacterium | reverse complement strand
CGATTGCCAGACGTGGTTTACATTTTGCAGATTTTTTGGATTTTAGCGCGATAGAAAGCCAAAAGACTCCCTCGGCTCAAGGTGAGAAGCCGCTACCCGGGCGCACGGAACTGGATGCCTACATGGCGTCTAGGCCCACGGGTAAAAGGGGACATCTCTGGGGATTTGTCGCGCAAAAGGACGTCAAGTCCAGCTTCAAAAGTCTCATGGAGTTTTATTCCGGCGGGAACTCTTGGCTCGGGAGACGTGTGATTCTTGGTGATTTAGCGAGTCCGAAAAGGGCGGCGCTGAATTATGAAGCTCTCCCATCGACGGCCTAGCCGGCGAACGAGCAAGGCGGGAAACTGTTCGCCCGCCGCGTCGTGATCAGATTTGATTACGGTTTAAGGAACGGTTCGCACACGTGACGTCGGGCTCTGCGAGGAATTTTTTAATCGCTCCCAAAATCCAGCGTCGATCGAGGAGCTGGCTCCTAGTAAAATAGTCCTTCTCCATGGCAAAACCTCTGGAGAAGGTTTTGGCATAGAAGAGCCTTATGATTCCAACGACCTGAAGAGGTCAGAGCCGGTCAGGTGAGGCTACGTTGCTACGTTGAAGGCTCAGCGTCCGTCGACGATTGAGTCTACTAACTGCCACCCGTACCGTCGTCGCGAGCCGTTTCCCCCACAGTTGCCTGCCAGGCCTCCGCATGTAGAAAAAGCCTAGGTTTTTAATGACCGCTCCGAACGGCCCGGTCCCCAATTGGAGATCGTCAAGAACCTTTTGGAAGGTTCTTGACCGGAGCTCGAGGCAGAGCCTCGAAAGATGGTGCGAGCGAGAGGACTTGAACCTCCACAGGGTTACCCCCACTGGCTTCTGAGACCAGCGTGTCTACCAATTCCACCACGCTCGCATGTACATCGTGGCTCTTAGTAAAAAACCACATGGAGGCGCAACTTAAAGCACGCCTTGCCAAATTGCAACCAAAACCCTCACACGCCCGCACCGCGGGACTCGGGGGCGGCAAATCCTACCCCCAAGGCCCACCACCCCTTAGGGCAGATCCTTATAAGTCTCAACAATCTTCGAAATCAGCCCGTACTCCAGAGCCTCTTGCGCGTTCATCCAGTAGTCCCGAACCGTGTCGCGCTCGACCTTTTCCAGCGGCGTGCCAGTCTCTTTTGCCAGCAGCTTGTTGATCTTCTCGCGGGTCTTCAGGATCTCCTTAGCGGTGATCTCGATATCCGAGGCTTGCCCATAGACCTGGCCTGGGATCAGCGGCTGATGGATCAGAAACTTCGCATTGGGCATCGAGAAACGACGCTCTTTCTTGGCCGCGACATTGATGACCGTGGCGATGCTGGCGCATAGACCGGTGTTGATGATGGTCACTGGCGAGCTGATAAAGCGGATGGTGTCATACAGAGCATAGCCGCTGTTGACCTCGCCGCCGGGGCTGTTGAGATACAGGGTAATGGGCTCGCCCGGCTTATCGTGCTCAAGAGCGAGGAAGTCGGAGATGTAGCGCTTGGCCGTTTTTGAGGTGATGGCCTCGGAGATGAAAATCTTGCGGCGCTCGAGCAGACGGACTTCGGTCACTTGGTCGAGTAGGCCTAGGTCTGAAATGCTCGCAGCTTGGATCTGCGACGACTTATCTGAAAACTGGGTCATGCGGTCTCCCTCTCTCTGGCGATGAGTTACAGCAGGTCGAGGATAGCTCTCACCTAGCCGAATCAAGACGTTGCCCCAAAGCCTATCAGGTCGGAAACGAAAAAGAAATTGCCGAACTGAGCCGCCGATCGAGGCCGGGGCCGACGGCCTACCCCCGCCCAAAGGCACCCTCAGATCAGACTTTGAGGATCGACATCGATGCGCATCCGGACATCGCCCGGCTGCTTGTGAAAAGTTGCGGCAAACTGCGCCACCAGCGCCCGCAGCGGCTCTAGGTGTTCCGAGGCAAAAATTAGCTGCCGCCGATGTCGTCCCCGAATCGTTTCGATCGGCGGAATGGCCGGCCCAAGCAACCGGACCTGGCGCACTCGCTGCGGCTGCGCTTCGGCCATCTGCTCGATCCATCCTTCGATGCGGCGGGTCAGCTGATCCAGTCGGCCACGGTCTGGACCATTGAACTCGACGGCGATCATCCGCGCAAACGGTGGGTATGCGTGCTGCTGGCGAAAGGCGAGCTCGCGCTCGACAAAGCTCTGATAGTCATGCTGGACAGCCGCCGTGACCACCGGGTGGTCCTCGCGCATGGTTTGGATCAAAACCCGCCCCGCATGCTCCGCACGACCGGCCCGGCCCGCCGCCTGCACGATCAACTGAAAGGTCCGCTCGCCCGCACGAAAGTCCGGCAGCCCCAGCAGCTGATCGACCTCGAGGATGACGATCAACGTGACATTGGGGAAGTCATGACCTTTGGCCAGAATCTGCGTGCCGACGAGGATATCGATTTCGCCCTGGCGAAAGGCGTTCAAGGTCTTGGGCAACATCCCCTGCGTGGTGACAGCATCGGAGTCCAGGCGGACGATCCGCGCACCCGGCAAAGCCGAGCGCAATCCGTCTTCGGCTTTTTGACTACCGTAGCCGATGGCAATAAAGCGCTCACCGGGGCGATCTTTGAGGATCTGATCCACCGTCACAGCATAGTCGCAATAATGACAGCGAAGCACCGTACTGCGCGCATGGAGGGTCATGCTGATGCTGCAGCTGACACACTGCACCGCCTTCTTATCGTCCACCGATAACAGGTAGTAGGCATAGCCGCGGCGATTGACCAAGACGATGGCTTGCCGTTTGTCGGCGAGATTGGCCTCAAGCGCCGCTAACACCACCGGATCTAGGGGCACCGATTGATCTTGAGATTCAAGCGGCATAGCGCCCCTGCCGCTACCACTGGCGGTGATTAACGTACCCTGGCGAGGGGCCTTGGGCATGGGCAACACCTCGATGCTTGGCATCGGGCGTCCCGTGACGCGCTGTGTGAGCTTCAGGAGCCTGTAACGACCGGTGCGCGCGTTCTGATAACTCTCAAGGGATGGCGTGGCACTGCCGAGGACGACCGTCGCGCGCTCTAGCTTACCCCGCAGCACGGCGATATCGCGGCCGTGGTAGGTCAGGCCAGTCGACTGTTTATAGCTATGATCGTGTTCTTCATCGACCAGGATCAGGGACAACCTTTGGAAGGGGCCGAAGATCGCCGACCGTGGACCGATTAAGATCTTCGCCTCGCCGCTGCGGATTTTGTTCAGCTGAGCCCAGCGCTCAGGATCGCTCATGGCCGAATGCACGACAGCGACCAGCCCCGGAAAGCGCTGGGCAAAGACGCGGGTCATCTGCGGGGTCAGCGAAATCTCCGGGACCAGAACAAGGGCCTGCCCGGTACCACCAGCTAAGGGCAGAGCTGCCGCAATCAGCTGCAGGTAAACCTCGGTCTTGCCCGAGCCGGTCACGCCGTGCAAAAGGTACACCCGTCCCGCCGGAGGCGCCTCCAGGCCAGCCGCGAGAATCTCCGCCAAGACCCCAGCCTGCTCAGGTGTAGGCGCAGGTGGCTGCTGCGCTTTCTCACTCGTCACTGCTGCTGCAACAGCTGCATCAAGAGCCGCTGGATGCCGGCGCGCGGTGGCACTCGACGCTCGGGTCGACGTCACCAGGCCGGCCTTTTGCAGCTTCCGAACGGTTACGTCCCGGATCTCGCCGTCTGCAGCGGAAGCGGCAATCAGACGCGCCAACTTCGAGCGACACAGACTCGCCGACAGCGACGTCTTCTTTTTGCCAAACAGTGCCAGCAAAGCCCGCGCTTCAGGCGACCCACCACCTCCGCGCGCGGCGATGCCAGCGTCGCTTAACTCAAAGCTCTGTTTGACGACTTTGCTGGACGATGCGGGCAGCATGGTCCGCAGCACCTCACCAAGCGGGTGCATATAATAGGCGCTCAGCCAACGGGCGATCTCGAGCACCGTGCCACTGTAGGCGGGCTGCACGTCGATCACCGAATCGATGGCCTTTAGCTCGATGCCTGGATCAATAGCCGCGGCCGAGGCCGGCCCAAGCACCACCCCGACCACCTTGCGCTTGCCAAACGGAACCAGGACCCGCTGCCCAGGACTCACCGGATCTATCGAAAGATAGGTGAAGGTGCGGTGCAGCGGGGTCGGCACCGCGACGTCGATACGATTTGTAAGTTCCTGAAATGACATAAAATTATACTTTGATGCGGCGTGATATCCAGCGCTGAGTGAGCATACTCAGGCGGCGAGAGAAAGCGAGTGACATTCACGCTTGCTCGCTCGGTGGTTCTGTTGTAGCTTTCCCGGCTCGCGCAGGGGTTTCCAACGAAGCGGCACGGACCTTATTCGGACGATGCACAGAACCCTACACAAACAGAGGCCCTTTTAGTTACTGGGAGGCTGCATGGCTCCGAAGATTGGTAAGAAAAAACGCCGCCGCTTTATGCTACGCAGAAAGCGGACACTTGATCCATCGATTGCGATCGACTTCAAGAAACCCGATACGCTTAAGCGTTTCATCACCGATCGCGGCAAGATTATTCCTCGCCGCATCTCGGGCGCTACTGCAAGTCAGCAGCGCGCGATCACCACGGCGATCAAACGTGCACGCTATCTTTCCCTGCTGCCTTACGCCGTGACTCACCGTCCTGAGCGTGGTTTTGCCGGCGAAATGACGGCGGCCAACGCTGGCGGCTTCCGCGACAGTCGTGGACCAGGCGGCCCTGGTGGCGGACGCTTCGGCGATCGCGGCGGACGCGACTTTGATCGCGGTGGTCGCGACTTCGATGGCGACGGCATGGGCGACCGTGACGGCAAGGATGATGATGATTTTGGCGGCGGCCGGGAGGACTAAGGTTTATGTCTAGAAAATGCTTGAGCGGTAAAGGCATCCAAACCGGACACCGCGTGTCGCACTCAAACCGTAAGACCAATCATCGCTTTCTGCCCAACCTGCAGAAGAAGCGCTTTTGGTCTGAGACTGACAAGAAATTCGTGACCCTGCGTGTCAGCACAGCAGCGATCCGGACGATCGACAAAGTCGGTCTGGATACGTTTCTGCGCCGCTGTAACACGCTGGTTGCCAGCTAAACAATAAGGTGGTGCAGCATGGGTCGTGGGGATAGCCGTCGTAGTTTGTTACATCGTCGCCGTAAGGCCTGGAGGCGCAAGAAACTGCGCTTGAAGGCCAAGATTGAAGCCGGCCAAGCCGCTAAAGTCACGGTGCCAGCTAAGAAAAAGTAAGCCTGAGGGCAAAGGTCTGATTAACGGACCATTGCCGACAAGATAGCCAGCCCCTCGAGGCTGGCTATCTTTGTTTTGATGGGTCCTTAGCGCGCGCGGATGACCTTCTGTCTGCCGCGCCTTTGCTTCGCATGGACCAGGAGCCCTTTGCCCATCACCGTGTAGAAGCTGGCCCAGGCCAAGGCCCCCAGACTGAGGCTGGTGGTGCTGTGCTGTCGCAGCTTGTTAAGCGACTTCGCCAAAAAGCCGCCGTCGGCTTTTTGCGGCTGGATCTTGAACTCGCTGAGGGCAACGGCCGACGACAGGATGCAGGTCATAAAGATGTTGTTTTGCGACAGCGTGACCACGCGCTTTTCTTCCAAGGCCACGGCAAATCGCTCCATGGCGTGTTCGTCAAAGCCGAGGATCTGCCCTTGCGCCGCTTTAAATGCCGGCAAGACAGCTTCTGGGGTGAGGCTTGCTAGGCTGATCAGCAGTCTATTGGACGCACTCAAAGCCGCTTCGAGCTTCTGCGCCAAGACTCTAAAGTCGGCGTATGCCGGATCGTTTTCCCACGGATTCATCGCACCTCCTGCGTCAAGCGCCATCCAGGGTACCAGATTTGCCTGCCGTGCATAGGCATCCTTTTCCCACTCAAGAAAACGCCTCGCTTGCCGAACAGCTTCATAGATTCAGCGATTCTGTGAAGGAGCGTGCCATGGGTGCTAAAGTCACGACAAATTTAATCCGGCTAAGTGTGGCCGCACTATGCGGCTTAGTGGGCATGGGCGTTGCGCCCCTAGCAAAGGCTGAAACCATCGCCGTGAAAGAAGCACCGGCTGACCTCCATACCTCGTCGCACCTTGGCTTTGCCGTCGCCGATCAGTCCTCCACCGGCTTTCGGGCGGTCGCCGGCTCATTGATCTTTCTGGATATCAGTCAAAGATTGAGCCACCGACTGGAGCTTGGCCTACGCAGTATCGGCGAGGGAGGCAAGACCAGTCAGCGGGAATTCTACCGTTTGGGAGCAGGTCCGCTCCTTAGCTGGCATCTGAGCAGCGACTGGATGATCCAAGGGGCCTTGGCCTTGTTCAACGAGACCGGACTGGCCAGCGACGGACAAAAGGCTTATCAATCCAGAGGCCAAGAGCTCATGGTGGGGTGGGAAAAGAGTTGGCAGATGGCCCCGCGAGTCAGTGTCGCCTGGGGTGGTTTCGTCACCTACCATCGTGGCGACGTCGTTCCTACGGCGGCGCTCAGTGGTCCAGTGGTCGCTGCCAGTCACGTCCTCAACGCTGGCCTCTCCCATGGCATGGAAGCAGCCCTTCGCCTCAGCCTGTAAACGCGACCTTTGGCTTGACGCCCTAGGGCCTTCTTGCTAGAAGCAAACCCTTCGCCGTCGGCAGTAGGTGTGCATACTGGGTACCACCAGGGCCGGCGATTAAAGTGTATCCGAGAGGACCTCCGTGGCACATCATAAGTCAGCGATTAAGCGTATCCGTAGAAACAACAGCGCCAATGTCCGCAACAGCCAATACCTGTCCTCCGTACGGACGGCAGTGAAGAAGTTCCGCTTGGCTGTCATCGCCGCAGGCGAAGGCAAAGGCGAAAAAGAGCAAGTGCGGCCGCTTTTCGTGAGCGCGCAGTCGATGCTGGCCAAGGCCGCAACCAAAGGGATCTTGCACCGCAATAACGTCTCCCGCAAGATCGGCCGTCTGTCCGCGATGCTGCGTTCGGCAGAAGCCGGCGAAGTCGCCCAGGCCAACGTCAAGTCGGCGAAAAAGTCGGCCGCTGTGCGTCGCGCCGAAGCAAACCAAGCCGCGACCTTAGCTGCAAGCGAAGCCGCGACGAAGACCGCCGCGAAGAAGGCCATTGCCGCGAAAAAGGTCATTCCTGGCGCCGCAGCTCCTGCTGCTGCCAAGACCACGACCAAGGCAAAGAAGAAGTAAGCCCGTCGGCTTGGGAGCTCGCTCTCCAAGCCGAGTTCGATCTCAAGGCGCTATTTAGCGCCTTTTGTCGTGGCTGCGGCACTGCAAAAAATCAAATTTTTGCTCTGCAAGCATAGCTGCGTTTGCCGTCTACCTCGCTACTGGTGTTGTCCACGAGGCAGGTGAGGACGCCAACGATGTTTTGACCCTCCTCTACCGAGACCTTGCCGTTCGGACCTGGCGGCGATGTGACTTTAGCATGGTCGGACACCGCCTGCTTGAGGCCACGAGCCACCTCCGTCGCCACGCCAGCACTCATCTCGGTGATTTTTTCATCGAGCACGCCACCGACCTGGGCCCTGACAATGCACGGAGTTCGCGGCGAAGCCTTGAGCCACTGGCAGGAAACGAGGCCAGTGAGGGTGACTATTTTGGGACCGTAGGGTTTACCGCCGCGGATGCCTTCGCTCAGCTCCTCTGCTGCCTTAGCGAGAAAAATCGCCTCATCCTCCGAGCGCGGCGTGTTGACGTCGCAATGCACCGAGGTGACCTTATAGGGTGGCGATTTTGTGCCGATATAGTCGCAAAGCAGGTTCATGAACACCACCGCCTCACCCTTGAGTTCGGGTCGGTTGGCCTGGGCAAAAGCCCAAAGGGTTGGAGCCAAGCCACTGGCGATAGGCTGGGTCGCCGATAGCTCCAAACCCTCCAGCCGAACCCGAAAGGTACACGGCGCTTGGCCACCCGTGCGGCGACACTCGACTAGGCCACGCGAGGTGTGCAGCTGATCCTTGGGGACTTTGACTCCAGCGTTCGTCTCGACGGTCAGCATCTTCAGGTAAAGTGCCTGCTCATCATCGCTACTAAAATGGACTCCCGCAGCCCCCCCTTTGCTCGTCGCTGCTTTGCCCTCGGGGCCAGCAGTATTCTTGTCGTCGTCCGCATCAGACTCCTTTGACTCAGACGTGGTCGCAGTGTCTTGGGGCTTGGTAGTCCTACAGCTCAACGCGAAGAGGACAGTGCCAACAACCAGAAGGGTCCGGTAGGGAGAGCGCATGAAAGACTCCTTTGCAAACACCTGGGCCCGAGGGCTCGAGGGCACGGAAATAGACTCGGATGGCTCCAGTATATGGTGATGTGATGGATTCAGGTATAAAGAACCACTCATCACCAGGTGAGAGCCCTTATTTTGGAGACGAACATGGTACCAGCCGAGCAAGTCCTGTGTGTGGTGATGGATGGTGTGGGCATTCGCGCTAGCCAGTTTGGCAACGCCGTCGCCTTGGCCAATGCCCCAGCCTTAAAACGACTCTGCTCGCTCCCCTTGTACACGACCCTGCAGGCGCACGGCACCGCCGTGGGCTTGCCCACAAACGACGATATCGGCAACAGCGAAGTCGGTCACAACGCCATCGGCGCCGGCCGCATCTTTGATCAGGGAGCCAAGCTGGTCAACGCAGCGATCGCCACAGGCTCGCTCTTCGCCGGACAAGCCTGGAAAGAGGTCGTAGCCCCGCTAACCAGTTCCGGTCAGACGCTGCACTTTATCGGCCTGCTGTCGGACGGCAATGTGCATTCGCATGAAAAACACCTCTATGCCATGCTGCGAGCCGCCAAATCGGCAGGTGTCAAACATGTCAGGGTCCATGCCTTGCTCGATGGGCGCGACGTCAGCGCTAAATCGGCTGAGATTTATATTGCCCGGCTGGAGGCCGTGATGGAGGAGCTGCGCAGCAGTGCCTTTGATGTCCAAGCGGCCTCTGGCGGGGGGCGGATGGCGATCACCATGGACCGTTACGATGCCGACTGGGAGATGGTCCACCGTGGTTGGCTGGCCCATGTCCTTGGCAAAGCCGACTTCAGCTTCACCAGCCTAAGCGCTGCCTTGGCCCATTTCCGTCAGGACGACAAGCTGACGGATCAAAATATCCCGGCCTTTGTGCTTACCGCGCAGGGTCAGCCCGTGGGCAGGATCCAAGACGGTGATAGCGTCATTTTCTTTAATTTTCGCGGTGACCGCGCCATCGAGATCACCCGCGCATTTACCGAAGCAGACTTTCACCACTTTGATCGCGAGCGTTTCCCGACCGTAGCTTACGCCGGGATGATGCAATACGATGGCGACCTCCACTTGCCGCCACGGTTTTTGGTCAGTCCGCCTTTAATCGACCACCCGCTCAGCGAATACCTGCTTCAGCACCACATTCGCCAATTTGCTTGCAGCGAAACCCAGAAGTTTGGCCATGTCACTTACTTTTGGAATGGCAACCGCAGCGGCTACCTTGACTCCAAGATGGAGGAATACGTCGAGGTGCCCTCAGACCCGGCCGCCGAGTTTGAAGCGAAGCCACAGATGAAGGCCAAGGAGATCACCGACGTCGCCATCGACCGGATGCGCCGCAGGACCTTTGCCTTTGGCAGTATCAACCTCGCTAACGGCGATATGGTTGGCCACACCGGCAGCCTTGAAGCCACGATTAAGGCGGTCGAGGCCGTCGATCAGCAACTGGCGCGGTTGCTGCAGGCTGCAGACGAAACCGGTACGACGCTGATCGTCACGGCTGACCATGGCAACGCCGACGAGATGTTTGATGCCAAGGAAAAGGATTTTCCACATTGGCGTCCTGGCGCCACGGATCACCTACCCAAGGCCAAGACGGCGCACACCCTAGCGGAGGTGCCGCTGGCAATCTACGGCAAAAACTCCGGTTCCTTTGAACTCGCCGGCACCACACCGCGTGGTCTCGGCAATATCGCCAACACCGTCATCGAACTGCTCGGTTTGCCCTTAAACAAGCTTTACTTGCCTAGCCTGATCCGCAAAAAAGGTTCCTGATCCATGTCAACGACACCGTTCGATGCAACCGTCCCAAGGGTGCCAAATACCGCCGCCGCTGCGCAGGCCTTCGCTGAATTTTGTCAGACCATTGCCGCCTTGCGCGATCCAACCAGCGGTTGTCCCTGGGACCTCCAGCAGAACCACGCCTCGCTACGCCGCTATATGGTCGAAGAGGCGTATGAAGCCGTGGAAGTCATGGGCGAAGGTAAGCCCACCGAACTGTGTGAGGAACTCGGTGATGTGCTCCTGCAGGTCGTGCTCAACGCCCAGGTGGCCCTTGATGACCAAAGCTTCTCGATCGTCGACGTGATCAAGGGAATCAACAGCAAGATGCGACGCAGGCACCCTCATGTCTTCGCACCTGGTGCCGAAGGTGGGGCCACCGTTCAGTCGGTGCATGCTAAATGGGACCAAATTAAAGCCGCGGAAAAGGCTGCATCCCCGAAAGCCACGACCAAAACATCTGAAGGTTTATTCGCGGCCGCTAGGGGCAAACAACCAGCTATGGCGCAGGCCGTGACGATCGGCAAAATCGCGGCCAAGATCCGCTTTGACTGGGACAACACGGCCGAGGTTTGGCGCCAAGTCTGCTCCGAAGTCGATGAGCTTGCTGTCGAGCTAGAACACCCCCAACCCGATGGCTTGAAAGTCGCTGAAGAGCTTGGCGACCTTTATTTTTCCCTAGCGCAACTCAGCCGCCACCTGGGTCTTGATCCGGAGATCGTGTCGCTGGATGCCAACCGCAAGTTTTTGCGTCGGTTCGCCGCGCTGGAGATCATTGCCAGCGGTCAGGGAATCGACCTTGCCAAGGCCTCGAGAGAACAACTAGAGGCACTGTGGCAAGCCGTCAAACTGGGTGAGAAGCAGGTTCCAAGCACCGATTAAAACTGGAAGCGGCGCAGCTCGTCGAGAACCGTCGTCAAGGATTCCGGCGGAGTGTGCGGCAGCAGCCCGTGCCCGACGTTAAAGATGTGGCCACGCGGCGCGATCGTCCGGACTTCCTCCAGTAAGGAACGCACTTTGCTGCGGAGTAAAGCCTCGGGTGCGATCAAGGTCTGCGGATCCAGGTTGCCCTGTAGGCTGACGTTGAGCCCGACACTCTTCAATACGCCCTGCGCTAGACTTAGACGCGTGCGCCAGTCGACCGAGATGACGTCGACCTCTAGATCCCTGAGTTCATGCATCTTGTCGATGCCCTGGCCAGGAAAGTAAATGACCGGCACACCAGTCGTCTGGCGCACGGTGCTGAGCACCCGCTTAGTCACTGGAAAGACATACTGGCGATAATCAGGCCCAGTCAGTTGGCCGGCCCAGGTGTCAAACAGCATCAGAATGTCGGCGCCGCTGGCCACCTGCATCTGCAGATAGTCGATGGTCACATCGCCGATCAACTCAAGCAGACCGGTCAACGTCGCCGCATCTGTAAACAGTAATTTTTTAACCTCGGTGAAGGTTTTGCTACCCGCCCCCTCGATCATATAGCTGGCTACGGTGAATGGGGCCCCGGCAAAGCCAATCATCGTCTGACTCGCCTGGAGCGAGGCCTTGGTCTTGGCGATGGCCTCACCCACATAGCCAAGATCCTTGGCAGCGACCGGCCGCTTCAGGGCCTTTAGGTCAGCGCCCGAGCGCACCGGCCGCGACAACACCGGTCCCTCGCCTTTGTCGAAGGTGAGAGACTGGCCCATCGCCACGCAAGGGATCAAGATGTCCGAAAAGATGATCGCCGCATCGAGATCGAAGCGACGCAGGGGTTGCAGCGTGACCTCGGCGGCGAGGTCAGGGCTTTGGCACAGGGTGGTGAAATCGACCTTGGCGCGGACCGCCCGGTACTCCGGCAAGTAACGCCCGGCCTGGCGCATGAACCACGCTGGATAGCGGCTCGGACGGCGCCCCAGGGCGGCGGCAATTAGCGGTTTTTCTTGGTGTTTACTCATATCGTCGCAGTCTCCTTGTGAGGCATTGGAATCCTAACATGAGCCGCCGGCAGGCGATAGCATCGCCGTTCTAGCCTGGCGCAAGGAGCGTAGAAAGGCTAAAAGCAAGAGATTGTTTGCCTCAGCCTGAATCGGCATTCCCTAACTTGTAAGCCAGGAGCCCTGCGCCATGACTCACGCGCCACTGACCACGCTGTCGAGCGACGAGCAATTATTTTTCAACGAAGTCGAAAAATTCGCCCGCACCGTCATTGGGCCAAAGATCATGGCCATGGACGAAGCGGAGCAGCTCGACCCCGAGGTGCTGGCCCAGCTGTTTGAGCTTGGCCTCATGGGTATCGAAGTCCCGGTGGAGCTGGGCGGTGCTGGCGGCACCTTTATGATGGCGATCCTTGCCATCCAGGCACTGGCCAAGGTCGACCCTTCGGTGTCGGTCATCTGCGACGTCCAGAACACCCTCGTGAACAATATTTTCGCCTCCTATGCCACGCCGGAACAACGCAAGAAGTATTCGCCGCGCCTATGCTCGGGCGAGGTCGGCTCCTACTGCCTGACCGAGGCGAACAGCGGTTCCGACGCCTTTGCCCTGCAAACTAAAGCCGTCGCCGACGGCGCCGACTACGTGCTTACAGGCAAAAAGGTGTTCATCACCAACGCCAAAGAGGCCAGCATCTTTGTCGTCTTTGCCAACGTCAACCCGGAGCTTGGCTACAAAGGGATCACCTGCTTTCTCGTCGAGCGTGGCACGCCTGGATTGTCCCTCGGCAAAAAGGAAAAAAAGCTCGGTATTCGTGCCTCAAGCACCTGCGAAGTCATCCTCGAAAAAGTCCGTGTCCCAAAAGCCAACGTCGTCGGCGAGATCGGCAAGGGCTATAAGATTGCCATTGAAACCCTCAACGAAGGCCGCATCGGCATCGCCGCGCAGATGCTTGGGCTAGCCGAAGGCGCTCTCGCCGGAGCCCTGCAGTATGCAGGTGAGCGTGAGCAGTTCGGCAAGCCGCTGCGTGACTTCCAGGGGATCCAGATGCAGTTGGCAGAACTTGCCACCAAGGTCGAAGCGGCCAAACTGTTGGTCTATAACGCCGCGCGTCTCAAGGATGCTGGCCAGCCTTTCATCAAAGAGGCGGCGATGGCCAAGTATCTGGTGTCGCAGTTCGCCGAGGAAGTCGCGTCGCGGGCCCTTGAGATCTATGGCGGCTATGGTTTCATCAAGGAATTTCCCGCCGAGAAGTACTACCGCGATGCCAAAATCGGCAAGCTCTACGAAGGCACCTCGAACATGCAGCTCACGACTATTTTTAAACTACTCGATGCCCATAAAAACTAGCTCGAGTCAGATGATACAAACTGAGCAAAAGGACCTAGACAATGAAAAAAGTGCTTTTGAGAATCCTGTTTTGCGGCAGCCTACCGGTGATACTCTTCGGAGCCGGCGCCGCACCGCAGAGCGCCGAGCCACTGTGGCGCCGAGACCTTAGCACCGCATTTGGTAAAGCCGTATGTGCCGGCGAAATCGGCGACAAGCCACTCGCGGCATGGGCCGCCCAAGCATACGATGCGCAGATCGAAGCGCACCTCGTTGCCTCTCGTCATGGCCAACCGGTCGCCACCGAGGACCTGGCTAAAAGGGCCCGTGGGCTTGCCTCGCTAAGGTCTCTGGCTGGCTATAGTTACGGCTTGTGTGAGGGTGGCCAACGTGGCTGGATTGCCGTCGTACCGGCTCCAACCGCACTAAAGCTTGGTCAAGACCAATGGACGCTGCCGCAAGCGGACCTAGAGCGTCTATGCTCATCCTACCGCGTCGACTTCGCTTCTCGTCATGTCGATGCTGTCAGAGGCCTGAAGCAGCTCGTCACCTTCGGCAGCACCGTAAGCACCAAAGACCTTGGCGACGGCACCGTTAGCCTAACCTGTCAACCGCGCGCACCGCGTTGGCAGGGACCAGTGCTGTGGTACCTGGCTCCGGTCGGCAAGGGTCCTGAGACAACGCCGCCCGACAGTGACGGTGTCGCCACTGCAACCTCTACTACGGCACTGGTACCTTGGCTGCAGCGCCTGCGCGCCAGCCAGGGGCTGCCTCCCATGGCCGCAAGTGAAGCGCTGAATGAAGCAGCAGCAAATCTGGCTGCTGACGGTAGCTTGGTGCATAACCGCCAACTGCTGCAGCAGGCCACGGCCGCCGTCAAAACCAAGAACATCGAGCTGCTTGGTGAGGACCGAGTCCGCGCGCATGATATTGCCAGCATGGCCTGGTTGCTCTGGAACTCGCCTCGGCACCGCCAGCTCTTGCTAAACAAAGATGCCAATATCGTGGGTATCGCCTCACGAGCGATCGATGATGACCAACTTGCTGTACTCGTCATCGGGAAGGGCCAGGCGGTGAACACTTCGCTACGCACTCCGACCAACAAGGCTGGAGCGGCCGTCATCAAGTAGCCAGTTGTAGCGGACTGAAACGATCGTCGCGTCAGGGAACGATCGTTTGGTAACGATCGTCCACAGGGGTCACGGTCGCTTCCCCAGCATTTTGCTGCAAGCGCGCGTGCCTCTGCATCAGTTCACGAGCCCGTTCGTCGCTGACGGATGACGACAAAGCCAGGCCACCACAGCCGCTATCGTCACACGCCGTCGGCGGAGGAAAGGCGAAGTCCTGAAAATAGAGACGAGGTGCCACCACATGCCTTAGTCCAGTTTGCGTACCCAAGTCGCTGCTACTGATAAAGGTCGGCACCCGGATCACGATGCCGATGAGATCTGTCAGTGTCTGGTTTGGATCTCCGCTGCCGAGAGCCAGAATATCCGAGGTTTGATAGCGTTCGAAAATCATCCCTCCGGCAATCAGTCGGCGAACGATCTCCGCGGCCTCAGGTCCATGCCAAGGAACCAATGGCGGCAGTCTTGGTGGTTGACCACCTTGGGGCGCTGGCGCCGGCATCTTATCACCGGATGCCGGAGCCATCGACCACCACGGATCCATGAGGGCTACGCGCGTCGGCAGGAGATTGCGAGATAGTTGACCGCTCGCTACCTGATCGGCGATCAGGCCAGCCAAGCGTGTCACTACCTGATTGCCGAGGCTATGGCCAACGAGACGGATATTTGACCCTTGGTAACCAGCAAGCGCGTTACGGTATGACTCTAAAAAGAGTTCACCGACCGGGACTTCCGGCGAGGAGACCGACGAGAAACTGCCATCGCATTGGCGCCACCGCATACCAGTCGGCGCAACGGTGGGATCAGAGAGCGCCCAAATCTTGCTTTCGGCGTTGCGTACATCATCTTCGTCGGCGAACTGGTTCCAATAGAAGATGCCGACATTCCAGCCGGCAGTGAGCCAGGCATCGGCGACATTCTTGACGCTGTCGTCCGCGGCCTGCTTAAATAAAAAATCCTCACGCCGACGTGCTTTGGTGGAATCCCTTTGCCAGCCGTGCGCATAGATCACCGTAGGCTTAGTCGGATCGAAAAAGACCGAAGTGGTGCCAGTGGTTGCCTTCTGCGCGGAATTGCCGGGACCGTACCAATAGATGCCAAAGTCGAGGGCGGCGCAATCAAACACCGCCGGCTGGTCCAGCAAGGGTGCCGGATTGGGCGCTTTGGCCGCGGCTCCTTGCGAGTCAACAGGGCTGCCGTCACCGCCTTTTACCCGCGACGCCGTAGTCTGGCATGAGCTAAGGCAGGTGAGTGCGCTAAAGGCACAGATCAGACCGCTGATACCACGTACTTTTGCCATGATACTCACGCCGCTCTCCTTGTCATGCCAACCCGCTGTACGAGTGATCATAACATGCGATGGCAACAGCCTTACAGTTGGCCCGCGCCTGCGCCCCCCGGCGAGGGCTAGTAAATAGACTTTAATCATCGGCATGACTGGGTCTTTTCATCACTACACGCAAAGGACCAACCATCAATTCTAACCATCAGGCCAAGGGTCGCCGATAGACTACAAGGCGACCCCACACCTCTGGTGATCATGCTATCTAAACTGATTAAATCGATCTACGGCAGCGACGACCACTTGAGTCACGCTGAGCAAGCCCACCTTGCAAGTTTGAGCCGCGACCATTGGAGTCGCTATGTGCTGACGGTCATGCTCCCATCTATTGTTGGGATGCTTATCGGTTCGATTGCCTTTTGGTTTCTAACACCCAAAGGGTACCAAGCGTACACAACGCTACCGGTCCTTTCCTGCGCTCTGGTCTATACCATGGTTGCCTTAATCCACCTCAAACGACCGATCTTGGCGCAATGGCTCAATATGCCTCTCATTGGTGCCTATATCCAGTGCCTCTTCATCGGCAATGCCATATCCATGTCGGCGCTTCGACTACACAGTGACCCTGATTACTTTTTAATGACATGTGTAGTCTACGTAGTCTTTGGCGTGCTGGCACTGATCCGGATGCCAATTTCTAATGGCTGGATGCTACTTTTTTGCTGCGAATTCATTGTTTTTGGGATGGCCGGTTGGGGACCCAGCATCGTGTCAAGCAAAGGCCTAGCATGGTTCCTCATTATATCTCTATTTTCCCTCTACGCCGTAGCCGTCAATGCGAGCATTCACCGGATGACACGCCTTAAGAATTTAGCCGATTATGCAAAGATGATTCTCCTACAGCAAAATGAAAGTCTCAGGCGTCAGTCGATGGAAGAGGAGCTGACCTTAGCTAGGCAATTGCAGGAATCCTTAGCTCCTCCGATAACGTTCCTTGCTTGCAGCCAAGGCAATCTTCGCTACTTTCAAAATCGGCATGGAGTCACCAGCGGGGACTGGATCGCCTTTCGCGAGTTGCCATCAGGTGAACTCGTCGTAGCGGTTGCGGACGTCACGGGCAAGGGCCTGCCCGCAGCCATGGTCGCCCAGACGATCCATGGACTATGGGCGCGCATGCTCGATCATTCCCAATTTGAGGCGCGTCAGTGGCTAGACGAAGTCAACAAAACACTCAAGGCCATGAGTTACTCGGCTTCACACACAGCAACCCTAGGCATATTAGTCATTTCTAACCTCTCCATGACCTATTATTCCTGCGGCCACATCCCTGCCCTGGTGACCTATCAAACAAGTAGTGGCCTAAAATTCAAGACCATGATGGCTAAGGGCAGTATCGTTGGCATGACCGCAGATTTAGATCTCGAACCCGTGACACTCAATTTCGATGAACTAGCGGTCGAATCCATTCTACTGGGAACGGACGGGGTGTTCCCCCGAATCTCCCGCATTAAGACCAAGCACGTTCAGCATTTATTGCATGAACTGTCGGCTCATGGCGAATCCGCTCTAGCAAACATGGAGGTCGAGGATGACAAAATGCTGGTGGTTATCGACCGCAACAAACCAGCCAGACTCATCTGAATGAGATGACCCTACGCACGCCAAACAAGAGGCAGCAATGAAAGAAGCACGCCGACGCCAATATTCCACGCCAGAGTCGGCGTGAAATAGCTGTAGCCCATCAGCAGGCCGCCGGTGATGACCAGCGGCAACTGGGTCTGCTTTTTTCCATAAGAGAAATATACAAACCCAACTGCAGAAAAGACCAGCGCGGCGATGATATTTGGTGCATCGAAATCCATAGCTACTCGGTCATCTGGCAGTCCACGTACACCTGCTTAGGCTTAAAGGTCAGGTAAGCTACCACAGCCGTGCGCTTTTCACCGGGATTACTGGTTCCGATCGAATCATGGCGAATAAAGATCGCCTGGTCCTTTTCGAAGACCGAAAAGCTGCCAGTGTCTCGGAAGTACAGGAGTGCCCTGACAAGGTAGGGCTTGCGTCCGGGGAAGGTCGCAGCCTTGCCGGAGTACGTCTGAGCCTCGGCAGGGCTGAGCTCAACGACAGCTTCATTGGCCAACTTTGCCACCGCCTCATCTTCCTTAATGACTGGAAGCACAAACTGGCCTTCGACCTCTTTGGCCTGCAACCAGCTGTCGGAGGCAAAATTGAACCACGGCTCGCGCTTTTTCGCCTCGTCTTCGAAGCCCTTGTAGAGCGAGTCATTGTGCTCGTAGCACTTGCGCAGCTCATCGCCTTGCTTACTGTTTGGGTTACAAAACGGAGGTGTCTTGTCGTCGTGTTCGGCTGGGTCGGGATCGGTGATGTCCAGCTCAGAGACTGGCGTAACCGCATCGACTTGCGCTTGGGAGTCACCCTTACCGTGGACGCAGGCAGGCAAGAGTACGAGGGCAAAGCGCAACAATACGGATATCATGTGCGACCGATACGACATTGCAACTCCAGGCGGGCAGGGGGGTCAGTCACCTCCTGCAACAAACTGTTATAACGAAGATAGATAGTTTATTTATCGATCACAGCTCGGGACTGTTTAGAGTATATCATGCCAACAAGCTCACCTCCATGCGGCTACTTTTCCATCGGTAGGTCGCCTATAATATGAGTACGTCCTCACAACACCCATGGAAAAAGGAAACACAAATGACTTTCACCAAGCTTTCTTCGCTACTTACCCTCGTCATTGCGGCTCTGTTTGTAAACACTCCACTACGTGCTGACACTAAAGTTGGATGCAAATCGGCGGCCGCCACCGAAGCAGCTTGCACCGAGTATGCGAACGACACCAAAGCCTGCACTGATTTAGTTCAGGCGGAAGTGACCAAGAAGATCGACGCAGCCAAGGCTGAGCAAGACAACTGTAAAAAGAAAAACGGCGCCGCCTATATGTTGAAGTGTACAAACGAGATCAAGTCCGTCACAACCCTTGTGCACACACCCAAACCTGTCATGAACCACAATGTCGAAAAGGAGCAAACCGCAGTTGCCGGCACTCCCTGCGCAAAAGCAGCAGCCCTTGGCAAAGACAACCCGTTGTGCAAAGGGCCGAAGAAGGCCATCGAGGTGATGAAGGCCAACTGCATCAAGGACCTATGATCTAAGCCTATAGACTCAGTCTGCCCCTTCCTGACGCGGACCACCGTGCTCGAGCTGCGGTGGGTCCCGTTTATCCAGCTGAGGCGACACCCGACCTAGGGCGCTAGTACTTGGCCAGGTCAGGCGCATAGGCGTCGGCCCAAGCAAGGATCCCACCGTGCAGGCTACGCGCCTGGTGCAGCCCAGCGCGATGCATCAATTGCACAGCCGTGAGACTGCGCGATCCCGCCTTACAATGCACAATGACCGGACAATCTTCAGGCAGCTCGGCGAGACGCTGCGGCAGCTCACCAAGCGGGATCAACCGACTGCCTTGGATATGGCAGATCGCAAATTCTGCTGCGCTGCGCACATCGATTAGCACATGGGCGACGCCATGGACGCGCATCGCATAGAATTCTGCCAGACCAATCTCGAGGTCAGCCGGTGGGAGCGAAGGACAAGCCGGTGCGCTGACGACAGCATCCATCTCAAAGGATCTGGCTCCAGGGTTATTCAATCCAGCACCACACCCCGCACATTCTGGATCGCGCTCTAAGCGATACTCGCTAAACTGCATCGTCAACGCATCAAGTGTTAACAGACGACCAATCAGCGGTGTACCGATCCCAAGCAGCACCTTGATCGCCTCAGTCGCCTGGATCGCACCGATCTGCGCCGGCAACACCCCAAGCACGCCGCCCTCGCCACAGCTTGGCACCTCGCCAGGGCCCGGAGACCTCGGAAACAGGCATCGGTAACAGGGACCGTGTGGTGGATAAAACACCGATGCCTGACCGGCAAAACGAAGGATCGACCCGTAGATGTAGGGTTTGGCAAGCTGGGTGCAGGTGTCGCTCAGCAAGAAGCGCGTGGCAAAGTTGTCGGTTCCATCGAGCACCAGGTCATATCCGGCCACGAGCTTTGCAACACTCGATGCGTCGATCCGCCCTGGGTGTTGCTCCACGACGATCGCACTGTTGAGCTGACGAAGTCTGGCTGCAGCCGTTGCCAACTTCGGCGCACCAATATCGGCTTCGGTATAGAGGACCTGGCGCTGCAGATTGCTGGCCTCGACTTGATCAAACTCGACCAAACCCAAGGTGCCGACTCCCGCCGCCGCCAAGTATAGACTTGCCGGAGATCCCAACCCGCCAAGGCCGACGATGAGCACCCGCGCTGACTTTAAGCGCAGCTGTCCGTCCAGGCCGATCTCTGGGAGCAACAAATGCCGGCTGTAGCGGGCCTTCTCGGCGGCCCCTAGCTCCGTGCCGCGAGCACGGGCAGCAATGGTCGTGGTGATAGGATACACAGCGCTCCTCGTCAGTCGTGGCGTCGGGGGGCTTGTCATGAGCTTAAGTCTGGTCCCGGCCCAGCCGAGCGCATGCTAGCTCGAAGCGAACCTTCGTGCTATCAAACTCCATCTGTCCTCGTGCAACAAGGGGTAAGGTGTGGCCCGCGTTATTGATCCTGCTGAGATTGCTACGGAATTTCGCAAACTAATCAGGCAGCGGGTGGCCCAGCTCGGGGTCCCGCTGAAGCTGGTTGGCTTGCTTTCGTCCGATAATGCTCCGTCCATGACTTACGCCAGCTACACCAAGGCCGGCTGTGATGATGTCGGCATCGAATATGAATTGCGCCACGTCAACAAATTAGCCCTAGCCGCTGCGGTTGATGCCGCAAATGCCGATCCCAGCGTCCACGGAATCATGGTTTACTACCCGATCTTCGCGACGGAACAAGATGCCTACATCAAGGACCTGGTCGACCACCGCAAAGACATCGAAGGCCTAAACACCTACTGGGCCCGCATGCTTTATCACAATCAGCGCTACGTCGACGCAGCCAAAACCAAGCAAGCACTGCTGCCATGCACCCCACTGGCCGTCATCAAACTACTCGAAGCTGCCGGGGCCTTGCGCCGTACAGGGACCGACCACGCGTCGGCCCTGGAGGGGCAGACCGTGGTTATCTTCAACCGCAGCGAGGTGGTCGGGCGGCCGCTGGCAAGCATGCTGGCAAACGACGGGGCCAGCGTCTACTCGTTTGATATCGATGGGCCGCAGCTGTTCCATAACGGCCAGGTCAGTGAGACCAAGGTCCAACGCGCCGACGCCCTGCGCCAGGCCGATATCGTCATCACGGGGGTCCCGAGTCGACAGTTTCCCTTGGTGCGTACCGATGAGATTCGCCCCGGGGCCGTGTGCTTAAACTTTTCGACGCTGCGCAACTTCGTCGCGGAGATCGGCGACGTCGCCGGCGTGTTTATTCCACGCGTCGGTCCCATGACCGTCGCCATGGCTTTACGCAACACCCTACGTCTGTATGAGAACTACCATGCCTAACGCCCTTCGCAGCTTGAGTTCCCTATCGCTAGAGGCTTACCTCGAGCAGCTAGCGAGCGAGGCCCCGGCACCAGGCGGTGGCGCGGTCGTGGCGCTCCTTGGCGCTCAGGCCTGCGCGCTTTTGGCCATGACCTTGCGAGTCAGCGGCGAGACCACCAATAACGGTGTCAAAAAGGGCGAGCATAGCGCACTCCTGACGCTGCTCGACGATCGGCGCGCCGTCTTTTTGCGCTTGGCCGATGACGATGCTAAGGCATTTACCGCGGTCCTTGCCGCCTATAAATTATCCAAGAGTGACGAGGCCGCGAAAAAAGCTCGGGGCGAAGCGGTACAGAAAGCATTTAAAGAGGCGACGCGAGTCCCTCTGCAAGGTATGGCGGAACTGGCTGCGCTCCTAGACGTCGTGGACACCGTGTCAATGACGGCCAAGGCCTCGGTTGCCAGCGATACTGGAATTGCCTTGCAGCTCGTCGTCGCCGCTTTACAGGCTTCCCGCTACAACGTCTGGATCAACCTGAAGTACGTCATCGACCCGGACTTCAAGGCCGAAGCGAAAAAGTCCGCAAGACGCCACCTAAGCGGCGTCAAGGAGCGACGTCGGGCGCTGCATCAACGCTTGAAGACCTTGATTCAGGCCTAGCGCCCGACTCGATGCTCGAACCGATGGCGGCGCTAGCCAAAAACACCGACTGAATCAAATTGGCGTCGCCGTCATAGCGCGCACCGTAGGCATCGCCACAGAATGCCAGCGTCGGCGACTGATAGGACTTCTTGTCCAATCGCTCGAGATAGCGGCGGTCGCTATGCACCGGTGATTGGGCCCAAGCGACCGGCAGCAAAGCGACATGACCGCTTTCACTCACCGTCTCGGGATAGATTTGCTGCAACTTCTTGCGCGCCCGTTTCAAGGCTTTGACGGCTTTGATGACGGCCGGAGCTTGGAGCGACAGCTCATAGTCGATGGTCGCTTGAAAGCACAGTTCGCGCTCGCCGCTGCGGATGATCTGCACTCGTTCCGCAGGAACAATCGTCACATCTGGAAGATCGTGGGCGACGTCCTCAGCAAACAGTAGCCTCTCGGTCAACACCACCATGCTCACCGGCTTGGTCTTACTCGCTAGCTGCAGCAACTGGGTAGGCCAGAGACTGCGTTTGAGCCACTGCGCTGCTTGCCAAGGCGACTGCGCGACAACCAGCGAGCGGGCGCGGTAGGCACCCTTCTCAGCGGCAATCGTCCAGAGTCCGCCCTCGAAGTCGGCATGGAGCAGGCGATTGGACATCTCTATATGGACGGCCTCGGCAAAGGCCGGCTGAGCCACGAGGATCGCCATCATCTCCGCCCAGCTACCACTGTGCAATCTGCTGCCATGAAAAGCCGCGCGATCCGCTAAAGCCGCTGTTGCTGCCCCCCAAACATCGGGAATTCCGACTGCACTGGCAAAGTGCTCCAGCACGATCGCCGCCGGCGCCTTGCGCTGCTGCTTCCAATAGTGCGAAAAGGCGTGTGAGCGAGCGGCGACGACCTCTTCGGGGTCATCGTCTTGATCGTCGTCGGAATTTGCATTGCCATCAGGCGGGCTGCCCTTCACGGCACCGCTTCGCGCGCTCGTTTCCGAAACGGGTTTGGCCAGACCAGCAGCGCTTGCGCCTTGCCGCAAAATGTCCTCTACCTCTCCCCATTGCCGCGACGCGGTAAGGCCTCCGAGCAGACGGGCGCCTTTAGGCGTGAACCATTCTTGGATCTCTTGCTGCACGATGCGACCGCTAGCCAAGATCCCGAGATGCTGTTGCCGTTGGATGGGTAGTGCGGTGAGATCTTCAGCGCTGGCCCCAAGGTCCCTCAGCGCTTGTTGCCAGACCCCAAACAAGTCATCGGAACCAGCACTCAAGCCGTAGCCATGAACCTGGTCTTCAGGCGAGCTGCTGCGCATGCGGCCGCCGAGGGTGCGTCCCTGGTCCAGCAAAGCGATCCTCAGACCTGGATGCGCTGCCGCCAGGCGAGCCGCCGTCAGAACTCCGGCCGTGCCGCCACCAGCAATCAGGACGTCATAGATCACGGCCTCGGGGGCGACGGCCGTAGCGTCGTCAGAGGTCGGTTCGGTGGCGGTAGAGTGTGCGTCCATGGTGAGCCTCGTTTCTTCGTGTCCTTAAAATCCCACAGAGGCGCCAGCTGCGTCCAGCGCCGAATCTGGAGACGACGCTGAGGCTTTAGGTTGCCGCCGTACTGGGCGTAGCCGTCAACCATTCTCGCTTGCCTGGAAGCAGTGCGGGAAGTCTCTTCCAGCTCCAACCCGCAGCAGCCAGGGCGCGACGCACCGGGCCCGCGACGCTGTAGGTCATCAGCACGCAGCTGGGCGCAGCGGTGGCCCGAACGCGACTGAACCAGGCTGCTTCCCATAAGGGCGGATTTTTCTCTGGAGAGAACGGATCTTGCCAGACGTGGGTGTAACCGCTTGCGTCTGGTGGAGGCGGGACCTCGGTCGTCGCGGCATCATGGATATGAATATGCCAGGTGGCGGTCGCTGCGGCGCTACGATGCGCAATCGTTGCGCTATAGAGTTGCGGTGATTCCTGCCTTAATTGCAAACAAATATGCGTGATATCTGGCGGCCAGCGCTCCTGCCACGGTGCCGCACCAGAAGTCAGGGCTTCGACCAATTCACCGTTGAT
>JAPLFX010000067.1 GCA_026390445.1 Pseudomonadota bacterium | reverse complement strand
GCAAAGCGATTTCGCACGCTCGGTAGGGCTAGAAAACCTGGGCTTGGCCGGCGATTGGGTGTCAACCGGCTATCCAACCGCCCTCATGGAGCGAGCGGTGTCCACCGGCCGCGAGTGCGCGAACGCGATTCTGCGCGACGAGGGTATCAAAGAGGCGCCCATCCAAGCGGCGAAAAAGAATGGTCCAGGGCTTTTGCCGCAAGCTTGAGCCGTCTCAATTTTGCGTCTACTGGATCTATCTGGTTACAGCAGCGAGCCTGAAGGGTGAGACCAAGTAGGCATCCGACATGATTCTAATTATAGACTAGCCTGTGGTGGCGTAGTGTACCGGGTCGCACCTTGAGCCTGCATCACCATCGGACTGTCTGTAATGTAACGAACTAGTTCCTCGATGGTAGAATCCTTTTCTCCAAGAAGCGTCTTGACCACATCCCGCTACAGGCAACACTGACAAATCTGCTCAGACATGCTGAGCCGACTCGCTAGGGTTTTGTCGTTGCACTGTATTTGACGTCACGGCGCCTCGCGGCATCCGCTTCCTGCTTCGCCGACTCGGTTTGCCTCCGGGGCCCGAGAGCTCCGTAGGTATGGACCAAATCTCCACAGGCGTGGCTTCCCCAGTGGCTCTGGGTAGTTGGCTTAGAGCTTCATGATGAATATTCTTCGCCGCGTGTATATCGCGATCTTCCTTGTGATCGCAGGTTGGAGATGAGCAGTGAAACATACGGTCCGCCAGGGTCAGGTCGTGGTTTTTGACCTGGCACTTGCGGCACTTCTTAGAAGACGGGAAAAATCGGTCGATCTCGGTCACTAAGCATCCGTACTTGGTCGCTTTGCGGTGCAGAGCGGCGGTGATACCACCAAGCGCCGAGTCGCTAAGAGATTTGCTGAAGCGACCACTCTTCAGCAGTCCAGCAACGTTTAGGTCCTCGACACCGATGACGTCGTAGGCTCGTAGCAGATTGGTCGTCGCCTTCTCGGTGAAGTCGCGGCGGATATTGGCGATCCTCCGATGCAGCCTGGCCACGTTGCGAGCGGCGCGGCGGCGATTGTTTGAGCCTTTAACCTTGCGGTGTAAGAGGCGGTTAGCCTTGGCCAGCTGCGTCGCAAAGCGGGACAAGCTACGCGGGCTCTCGATTTTAACGCCGCTCGACAGCGTCAGCGTATGGACCAATCCCAAATCGATCCCCACGGACATGGGCTTGGTGACTCGGCGCGTACGCTTGATCGGCTCATACTCCATACAAAAGGAGGCGAAGTATTGGTCCGCCCGTCGCGACACCGTGACATAGATGATGCGTCCGACTGCGATCAGCGGTTCACGCAGTTGGACCCAGCCGATGGTGGAGAGATACACTTCAGTCACCGCGGTGCCGTCGTCACGGATGGCTTCGCGGTATCGCAAACGGTCCCCCGGTAAGCGAAACGAGAACTTGGCCTTGCCCTTTTTCTTGCGCTTAGGGTACTTCGCCTTGGTTCCTTTATCGAAGAAGTTTTTAAAGGCCGTGGAGAGATCGCGAATGGCCTCGGCCGGGATGTCTTTAGGGACTTCGGTCATCCAAGGGAACTGCTCCCTTTTGATGCTATTCAAAGTGTTGCGTAGGCCCATAAAGGAATTCTTCTGGTCGCTCGCGCGGTTTGCTTCCCATGTACTTAGTGCCCAATTGAAAGCGAAGCGGGCAGTGCCAAAACCTTGCTCTAACTTCTGTCGCTGCTCGTTTGAAGCAGGGATAAAAGCCGTCTTGAATGCGATATTTGCGAATTTGGTCGGAGCCTTTTCCGCAAGGTCAGTCATTTTTGCCTCTTTTACCAACCTGCTCTGCTCTCCGCATGACCCGGGTGTTAAGCTGCCCGCTGCTTTTTTTGATGTGCTCGACGTCCATATAGCTTGGCCGAGAAGACCGTGATGATGGTCAACACATCTTTAGCAAACTCGACCTCTTCGTTACCACGGACATCTTCAAGAATTTCGATCCTGCCGCCATTTTCTACGACTAGCTGCTCGATGAGTTCAAAGCCAAAGCGTAATAACCGATCCTTATGCGTCACGACAAGCCGCTCAACGCGGCCAGACAGGATCAGGCTAATAAGTCGTGACAGCCCTCGCTTTTTGAAATTTAGACCGCTACCAAGGTCCGTGATGATCAACGCCCGCGGCTCACCATCCAAATACGCTTCAAGTCGCTCCTTCTGCCGCACCAAATCCGCTCCTTCTGCCGCACCAAATCCTGTTTTTGATCAAAATAAGACACACGAGCATCCCCGACCACCACCCTAGCAGTCTCTGCACTCTGGTCCGCATTCGGGGCGGCACCAAGTTTGTGCAAGACGTCGGCAAGTAAGTAGCGTCGGTGTCCGCCAGCAGTTCGCAGCTGAGGCGTGACCACGTTTGCTTTGTCCCAGCGACGAAGGGTCACGACAGACACTCCAATTGCGATAGCCAGTTCACCAATTGTGAGAAGCATGGGGAGAGAATGTTCGTTCCTGCCCTACCTATCGTCTGGTGGCAAACTTTAAGCAATTTGATGTACGCATCTATCCAGCCGTCATGACTAGATTAATTCGACCTATTTTAAAGACAAATCGGCCGCCAACAAAAAGCCGAGACGGTTGCGACGATACGGCCTTTGACGGGCTTAGCGGCGATACTTGTTTGTTTGTAGGCCCGGGCGCTTAAAGCAGCAGTCGGTATGGTCATTGACGAGGCCGCAGGCCTGCATAAAGGCATAGCATATCGTGCTGCCGACAAAGCGAAAACCGCGCTTTTTTAAGGCTTTAGCCATGGCATCCGATTCTGGCGTGGTCGCCGGAACGTCTTTTAGGGTGCGTCGCCTAGTCACGATCTGTTGACCGCCGACAAACGACCAAATGAACGCGTCAAACGAGCCAAATTCGCCTTGCACAGCCAGGAAAGCAGCGGCATTGCTGATCGTGGATTCGACTTTGAGGCGGTGGCGGATGATCCCCGGGTCCTGCAGCAAACGGCGCACATCGGCGGCGGTAAAACGGCTGACTTGGACCGGGTCAAAGTCAGCGAAGGCGCGGCGGTAGCCTTCGCGCCGACGCAGCACCGTCAGCCAACTCAGTCCCGCCTGGGCGCCTTCTAACGTCAGAAACTCAAAGAACATGCGATCATCGTGAACGGGCACTCCCCACTCAGCATCGTGATAGGCCGCGTTGTCGGGGTCTGAGGCCCATTCGCAACGGGTTTTAACGACTTCTTTGCGCGGCTTTTTAGTGGGCATGGCCATAGTCCTGTCTCCTGACACAATTGCCTTTACGGCTTGAGACCCTCAAGCATTGCCACGGACGCTTCAATCCTGGCTCGTTCTTCGTCAGTTGGTGGCGCTAGCCGTAGATATTCTCGCCAATTTGCTAAGGCTTCGGCCCTAGCGCCTGGATCGGTCTGCGCCGCAACCGCCAAGGCCCAGCCGCGCACCTTAAATATGCGGTCGAGGCGCTGATCGGGGACGTTTTTGGCTTCGTCTAAAGCCAGCAGCGCGACCGGAATCACCTGGGGATCGGCATGCGCCGCGACGGCGAGATAAGCGCCGCGCAAGAATTCGGCATCGACATACTCCTGCTGAACGAGATCGTCCCAAGCGTCGCCACGCGCTTTGGCACCGGCGTACAGGTCGAGTGCGCCGCGGCTTATGGTCGCATAAGCGGGCCAATCGCGGGGGCTCGTGCGAAAAGCCTGCATCAAAAAGCCGACCGGAAGAATCTCGAAGCGTCCCGCCCACTGCGCGACCTGCTTGTACTCTAGGAGCATGGCGTCGAAGTACTGAAAGAGGATCGGTCGTCGATCGATGTTTAGCTGCATGAGGTCGGTCAAGGCATAGGTGCCAGGAAAGCCGGTCGGGAAGGGATCGTAAAGCCCTTCGGGGAGTTCGAGGCCAGGGAAGGCGGCGAGGTAGCGTGAGCGACTCCAGGGGAATTCTAAGAAAGGTCGATTGAGGATCCAGACATCGGGGCGCTGTCCTTCGCACGCTTGCAAATAAATGAGCGGGAACGACAGATCACCGCGCACCAGCGCCAGGGCATTGGGTGGCATTGTGGTGAGCGCCGCTCGAGCATAGCGGGCGACGAGGGATTCCTCCCGACGATCGTTGGCGCGAGCGCCCAAGATCAGCAGGGCGGACGTGAGGGCGACAGGAATGAGGCGATTAGGGACCCAAGCCGCCGCGAATCCAGCGAAGAGTCCGATGACCAAGGCCGGCATGATCCAGAATCGGGACAAGACCTCCCGGTGGGTGGCCATATCGAGCGTGACATTGGCCGCCGCATGGAACAACAAGACATAGGCCAGCGCAAACGCGCCGACGATCGTTAACAGCAAGGTATGCGGCGGCCGCCGTCGCGCCACGACCACTGCACCGATGAGGCCGACGACCAACGGGACGATCTCCGAACGTGCATATAGAAGAAGTTTGTCGACATAAGGGCTGGCGTTCCCACTCTGCATGAGCTGAAACGTCCCATAGTCGCGACGCAGCACGTGATCGACCAAGCCGGCAAGGGTCGTCTGATCGCCCCAGCTGTACGGAGAGCCTGCAGCTGATGCCCAGGGTAAGTACAGATAGGGTACAAGTCCCAGCACTGCGCCGAGCACCACGAGGGGCGAGCGTTTGGCGATCATGACGTAAAGCGCGACGGGTCCGAGGAGAGCAAGGCAGGTGAGATGGTTGGCAAGACCGAGGCCGAGTGCCAGGCCGACGAGCAGGGGCCACATCCGCTGCGCGGCATAGAGTCCGGCCGCCACCAAAAGTGAGTTGAGGGCAAACACCTCAGGGGTCGTGGCGAACTGCCAGACTGGCGCTGCACAGACGAAGACTGCCGCGCCAAAGACCGCTGCGGCACTGTTGACTCCGGCACGGCGCAGGATCGCGACCACCAAGGCGGCAGCCCCGGCGGTGGCCGCAGCTGAAGCGAGCCCGAGCCGCCAAGTTGGTGTTCCGAAGGGAACCAGCAACGCGACCTTGCTCAGTAGCGTCCACAGCGGATAGCCGGGGGCGTGGGCGACCGAGCGAGTGCAGGCGGCGACTGCGAGCTCCCCGGCGTCTCCGCCTGGAATCCCTTGACCCGCCGTCGCAGCGATGAGTACGAATAGGCCGACAAAGACTGCAGGGCTCAGGCTGGAACGCGGCAACTTCAAGGGCATGTGCTTTCCAACCGGGACCGAATCGTTTGGGCATCCTCGGCTTTAAGCCGTAACCGCCATTGTAACGCGCTTTGTATGGAGCCTCAATGAGACTGGTCGGCGGCTTTGCTCTC
>JAPLFX010000087.1 GCA_026390445.1 Pseudomonadota bacterium | reverse complement strand
AATCCAAAGCATTATTCTTCTGCACCAGATCAGCCAGCGCTGCTTCTAGCGAAGCCTTAGTTTGGTCCGCGGCAAGCTTATTCGCCGTAACATCAGTCACCGCTGTCTCCGCCATCTTTCTTGCCGTCAGCGCATCAATCTTCGTATCTGAAGCAGCCGTTGCGTTGAGCATGCTGTGCTTGGCGAGAAATTCCAGCTTCTTCTCCCATTCGATGAGGCCTTCGCGCGGCATGACCCCGGGGTGCATCAGCATCAAGACCTGGTGGCCTTTTTCATAGGCGACGCCGTCATTCAGGTCGTCGTGTCCGCCGACCGGATAGCCGTGGTAAGCCGTCAGCGCGATGCCCAAAACTCCGCCGCGATTGAGGTCGCGAGCATGCATGACGCGGCCGCGAGTCGTCGAGGCGACGAGATAATCACCGATGGCAATCGGACCACCTTCCATTGTCACGTTGACCGGAACTCTGCCGGCCAAGGCGACCGCGACGCCGGCACTTTTAGCTCCCAGCAAGGTCCCCGGACGGGTCGAGACGACGCCGATGGCGGAGCTCTCGTAGGGTACCCGGGTGGCGCGAATGCCGGCCATGTCCTTGCCGAGGACGGTGGTCAAGGCAACAGCGTCGCCGACGTGGAGGCCGGTTTCTGCGACGGGCATGCGTTCGGCTAGGTCGGCGGGTGCGACTTCGATAGTTGCGGATGGTGGGGGCGCTTTAAACAAAAATCCAAAAGAAAAAGCCAACGTGAGCGGCACGGCGTAGGCGAGAGCCACACGGGCGCTTTGAAACCAGGGAGCGGTGCTTATGAGCCGTGTCATTGGATAAGAGGTCGCCTCCGTGGTGGGGGACGCAACTGCCAGGTGCGTTGCGTAGGGTGGTTCGTCAATCCTGCTATCGGCAGGTCGGAGGAGAGCCTTAGGGTCCTTTTTTATTTATTAATGTATTTGGGGTGTTGGGTTGGGTCTTGGCGCATCTTTTAGTCAGGTATGGGAAGATGAGTCCCGGTCGGTTGGCTCCGAAGGCGCTGACACTCATGGCTTCGGTGACACCTAAAGACCTGCAGTGCTAAACTTATGGCACACCAACGCCCGTGAAATCATCTTCCCGTCACCTAGGGGGTCACGCATTGTCGTCGCGCTGGGAGATTGCTGCGTGGCCAAAAAATGTTCGGCCGGGCGTGGCGCTTTGCGTCGCTGTTGCTGCAATGCTGCCGTTCGTCGGCGTACTCGGCGCCGGCTGGGTCAATTGGGACGATCCCGGCAATTTTCTTGAAAATTATAATTTCCGGGGAATCGGCGCAACCCAGCTGATCTGGGCATTTACAACGCAGCATTATGCTGTGTATCAGCCGTTCGCATGGCTGGCGTTCTCGCTTCAGTACTGGGTCTGGCAGCTGAATCCAGTTGGCTACCACGCGGTGAGCCTCGGGCTGCATGGGCTTATTGCTTGGCTTATCTGCCGATTGACGAATCAGCTTCTTGGGGCACCAGCCGAGGTCGGTCGAGCACGTGCCATCGCTATAGCAACGATCCTTTTCATGGTGAGTCCACTCAGGGTCGAAGCAGTCGCTTGGGCTTCCTGCCAACCATATTTATGGTGCATAGCTTGCGCGCTGTCGTCGGCATCCTGCTATTTGAAAGCGCAGGCTGAGTCGTCGCCTGCGCGACGGATTTGGGCTTTGGTACTGTGCTGGCTGCTTTTTGTCGCCGCGCTGATGTTTAAGGCAATCGCACTCAGCCTACCTGCCGTCTTTCTTATCCTCGACTGGTACCCGCTCCGCCGCCTGGGTCGGGCGCGCTACGCGCCATTTTTAGAAAAGCTGCCTTTTGTAGCGGTGAGCGTCTTTTTTTCGGTGGTGGCATCGCAGGTGAGGAGTGCCCATGGGGCGCTCGTGTCACTTTCCGTCCATGGCCTTGGGCATAGACTGTTCGGAGCTTTGTATGCTGTAGGATTCTATTTGTGGAAGACTATTTATCCGCTTCGACTGTCGATCTTGAATCCGTTGCCGGACGATGCCGCCTTCACGGATCCGGCGGTACTTGGACTGATCGTGCTAGCCGTTATCTTCGGAGCATCGCTCGTCATTGCCGGGTGGACCGGCCGCAGGGCCTGGCTTGCATTTGGGCTGACGTATCTAGTGATGCTCGCTCCGCACCTCGGCCTTGTGCAAGCCGGACTAATGATCGTTACGGATCGGTACGCATACATGCCCACGATCGGTCTGGTATCGTTGCTCGTGAGCGGTACGCAGTCGCTAAGGTTAAGGTCTGGCGCGTGCGACTACAGGCGCTTCGGGGCGGTTCTTGCAGGTGGGCTTATCATCGTCAGCGCCGGGCTTAGCTGGAAGCAGACGCGGACATGGCATGATTCTCTGGCCCTCTGGCAGCAGGCGTTCGCCCATGCGTCCCCTGCCGCGCAGGCGAACAGCACAGCCGAAGGGGTGGGGCATTACCTATTTGCCGACGCTCTCCTCGGCGCGGGGCGCGACGCCGAGGCAGTCGATCATCTGCGGCAATCGCTCCGAGTCGAACAGCGTTTCAATCTTGCCCGTCTCAGTCTGGCGAGCTTGCTCGTTCGCGGCGGGCGTGACGAAGAGGCACTGGGGGTGCTCAGAGGGCGTAGAGTAAACATGGACGGCGCCTTGGGTGACGTCGTACCACGCGCCGGCGTCGGCGACGAAGCGGCGGCGCTTGCCGAGCTCGCCGTGGCCGAAGTCCGCCGCGGCGGGCGCGACGAGGCCATCAGGCTTTTGGAGCTGAGCGTCAAAGCCAATCCTGCCAATGCGCGCGCGCGGAGCAATCTCGGTTTTCTGCTTGCGGACGCTGGAATCCCGGAGAAAGGGCTGCCGCACCTGAGCGCGGCTGTGCAGCTGGCGCCGTCAGATGCTGCTATCCGAAACCTTCTGGGAGCTGCCTATATCAAGCTTGGGCGCATGCCCGAGGCCGAGGCGGCATTCCGCACGGCGGTGGACCTCGCACCTGGCTTCCAATCGGCCTGGAATCACCTGGGGTTTACGCTTCTTAGTCAGGCGCGGCCGACAGATGCGCTTGCAGCGTTGGACGAAGCCGTGCGCCTCGATGCTCACGAAGTGGAGGCGCGCATCAACAGATCAGAGGCGTTGCACCGGCTGGGCCGAGATGACTCGGCACTTCAGGACCTGGAGGCGGCTCTGGCCCAGCAGCCCGCCAACTCCAGAGCGCTAAGCCTGCTAGCTACGCTGCGGCGCCCCCGGCTAAAGGAGTGAGCTTTGCACCAAGAAAAGTCGAAAAAGCGAAGTCGCACAAGATGTGGAAGAAATGTTTACCTTTTTAAAGAGGTGCCACTCGTGAATGATTCCTTAGCGAACGAGGGATCGCTAGGTTGGCGGAAGTGACTGACCCTGCGGCCCTGCGGCCTCCTTAGCGAACGAGGGATCGCTAGGTTGGCGGAAGTGACTGACCCTGCGGCCTGACCCTGCGGCCTTTAGTTAGCGTTCAAGGACCTGGCCATTTCTATCCATTTTTTAATACCGGCTATGGTAGTGCATAGCAACGAGATCGATGAACCCACAGTAGTCGCGGAAGTGACTAGGGTTCCGGGCGAGTTACCGGCTAGCGCCATGCTGTCGGCAGTCGCGGTTGCGATTCCAGTATCGGTCAATATTGTAAATCCGGGCGTCACCCAAGACGCGGCCACGATGTTTACGATTTGGCCCTGTGCGATCGTCCCGCTGTTGCAACCGGCAACCGTAGTTATGGTGCCTGCCCCAGTGCTCGTCAGCAAGATCAAGCCAGCCGCAGGAACGCTTGAAGCAATGGTACCTGCCGTACTGCCTGCCACGGCCAAGAAAGTCCCTGATTGATTGGCAAACCCTAGTGCCCTGGCAGTGCCATTCACATCAAGAGTCGCTGTAGGGGAGGCACTCCCTATACCGACGCGGCCGACTGTTCCGGTCCCGTTCGCTGTTCCTGGCGTGAGAATGATATTGCCACCACTGGCGGTACCAGAACCGCCGTTCTGCGCCGTCAAAATAATGTTAATGCCGCTAGTGCCAGCGCCATTCGTGCCGCCTTGGACGTCTAGCGTGCCAGCGGGCGTTGCGCTGCCTATACCGACATTCCCACCGCCCGACAGCACAAGCTGATTCGTCCCTGCCACAAGGCCATTAGCCGGTAGGTTCAACACACCGGTCATCGTGTCACCGGCTTTAGTCAACTTGAGGGATGCATCAGCTGTTGCATTGAGTGTAATCGAGCCGGCGGCACTGGCAACGTTGATGCCGGTGCCGCCGGTAAGTGCAGCAAGTGTGAATCCAGTCCCGTTGCCGATCAACAATTGACCATTGGCAGGCGTACTAGCCAAGCCGGTGCCGCCCAAAGCGATCGGCAGAGTTCCAGCTACGGCAGTAGACGTACTGAGATTGAGCGAAGAAGCGCTGAGGCGGCTACCGTTTAGATTAGTTAACAGGCTACCGTCAACAGCAGGAAGCGTGCCCCCGGTGCCGAGCAGTGGGATTTGGTTAGCGTTGACACCAGTTGGGAGGGTGGAGATTGAAACGCTTGCCATTGGCGTCCAGCTCAAGGTACCGGTTGCGTCGGTGGTCAGGAATTGTCCGGCGACGGGACTGGCAGGCAAGGTGTAGGTCAGTCCGTCCGCCGAACCGGTTCCAGGCTTTAAGTAGACAGTCCCGGAGGTCGACGTCGAAAAGCCGATGGAAGGGCGCTTACCCAAGGTCAAGCGGCCGCTGGAATCATAGACGATCGTGCTGTTATCGGTTGGGACTTTTAGCGCATAGGGAACGACGCCGTATTTTTGCCGCGCGTAGGTCTTGCGGTTCGTCTTGTCGACAATTTGCACGTAGACATCGCTCGAATTGTCAAAAATAATGTTCATTTCACTATCGGTCAGCTTCAGACCAATCTGAAAAACACCTTTGTTTAAGGTGACCCCAGGAAACTGCAAAACCGTTCCCCCAACAGCGTCACCGCCGTCCGCTGAGCGGTAGAATGCTGCTTCAAGATCAACCGGCCCCGCGATTGGCTTACCCGTGGCATCGATCAAGCGACCCATATAAGTCAGCTCAGTCGGTACCGCTGCTTGTGCCACTTCAACTGCCGATACGAGGGCAGTCAGCGCGAATAAAGTAGCGGCTTGAAGGTAACTCATAGGGTCCTCATTCAGTTCGCTGGATCATGTTGAAATAAAATATTATTGATATCGGTGCTGACAGTGCCGGCGACGCCGCCGCTACCACTGACGACCGGTTGTCTCAGCACGGCACCCCAGGCGATCGAGGCATCACTTGCCTGCGCCACTTTGCCCGTGCCAGTGCTGAGTATGGCTGGCCCAAAAGCAGCAAAATCATCCAACACCAGGGTCTGATCGGCGTGCTCGACCTGACGGGTGCTAGGGTTGGCGGTGCTGACCACGACCTCATTGATCCCGGGCACAAAAGGTAGAGACTGCTTGTCGTAGCCGGGATACATCGTCAGCGTAGCGCCACCATCATCATTCATCACGATGCTGTAGCCGTTTCCGGTTCCAGATTTCAAATCAGCGGTTAGATAGGTTGTTTTTCCGTCCTTTGACACCACCCTGACGGTCGTCATGCCGGCGGTCAGTTCGCTTTTGATCGTCAGGCGGAAGGATCCAGTGGACTGCGCCTGAACGAAATCACCGCCCAAGGCATCGGTGACTTCTTTACCAACATTCGGTCCAGTACCAGCGATGGGCGCAGTGGCAGCTTGTTGTTCAAGTTTGCTCTTATTGAATGATCCGCCGCTGCTATCGAGGGCTTTGTTGCAGCTGGTCACCAGGGCTAGCAAGCAGCAGACGAAGGTGTAAACAGCCAAACAGCGCGGCAAGGAAATGCGCAGCAATGTTGTTTGTACAGGTTTAATAAAGCACCTCCGTTGTAGCTCTAAAGGCTATCGGCTGGTTCGGAGGAATTATTAAGCTTTGCTTAGTTTTATTTGTCGTAAGGGACCGAACGAATCGGCCCCAACGCGGGGGTTTCAGGTTTAACTGCCTGAAATAAATAATGTAAATGTTTTATGAGAAAATCGGCCCGCAACGCTGCGACCATCACTTGCGGCCTCAGCCTCGGGCCGGACTAGGCAATGTCGCCCCCCTCGGAGTGCGCCGATTTACAGGTTGTCCCAGCTGTACCCGCCTTGGGCAAAAGCATGGTCGGCCAGGCTCTTGATCAACTCATCATCGTTATCGTCGATCTTGTTGAAGTTGCCGCGCACGCGCCGTGAGACCTGGCCACAAAAGACCGCCAAGATATCGACTTCTTGTTTGGATTCGGCGGCGTCTTTGGTATGCAGCGACGTACTGACCCGGCTGATGACAGAGGCCAGGGCAAACAGGTCGATGTGCAGGCCTCAAAGACCGTGGTGTAGGGCTTTAAATCGGCATGCGCCAGGGTAAACAGCGCTTTGCCATAGCCGGTGGCGTAGTTGACGCGGCGCCGAGCATAATCAGACAAGACGCCAAAGCCTTTGATCGGATCATTCAGGACGTTGCCGATCGACTTGCTGACTTCCTTGAGCTCGCGCCCAACTTCGTTCATGGCGGTAAGGGCGATAAACAGGCGGAGGATCTCGTTGGTGCCTTCGAAGATGCGGTTGATGCGCGCGTCGCGGACCATGCGCTCGTAGGGAAACTCGCGCATATAGCCGTTGCCACCGGCGACCTGCAGCGCCTCATCGGCGGTGCGCCAGAGGCACTCTGAGGCGAACACCTTGCTGATGGCAGCCTCGACGGCGTAGTCCTCGACGCCGCGGTCGATCAGTCCCGCGACCATCGCCACCGTCGCTTCGGCGGCGTAGCAATCCACGACCATGTGGCCGAGCTTTTGTTTGATCAGGCCATATTCTGCGATCGGCTTACCAAACTGTTGACGGTCCTGGGCCTGGCGCGAACTGAGCGCGATGGCTTTTTTCATCATGCCGATGCAGCCACCGCCGAGTCCGGTGCGGCCGCTGTTGAGGATCTTCATCGCCAGCTTGAAGCCCTTGCCGGGCTCGCCGAGCACCTGCTCAGGCGTGAGCCGCACGTTGTCAAAGCGCACCGACGTCGTCGAACTCGCGCGTAGCCCCATCTTGTCCTCGTGTGGACTGGTGCTCACACCTGGCATGTCGCGAGTGACGATAAACGCCGTCATCTGTCCCTGCTCGCCGCCGGTTCGGGCAAAGACGGTAAAGAAGTCGGCGATGCCGCCGTTGGTGATCCAGATCTTTTCGCCCGTCAGCAGCCAGTCGTTGCCGTCTTTGACGGCGCGTGTCTTCAGTGCTGCGGCGTCCGAGCCGGCCCCAGACTCGGTTAAACAAAATGCCGCTATGACCTCGCCCGTCGCCAGGCGCGGATAGTAGCGGGCCTTTTGGGCGTCGGTGCCAAACAGCAGCAGACCGCGCATACCGATCGAGCTGTGCGCTCCGGCGGTGATGGTCAGGGAGGAGTCATAGGTGACCAGCTCTTGCAGGGTACGCGAATAGGCCGTGGACGAAAAGCCTAGGCCACCATGCTCCTCCGGGATGACCAGGCTAAACAGACCCATGTCGCGCATCTCTTGGAGAAATGCGGCCGGCATCTCGCCGCTGACGTCCCAGGCGCGAAAGTCGGCGTCGCGCCCTTTTAACCAGGTCGCAAAGGCGTCGCGTAGCTGGTTGAGAGTGGCCTTTTCTTCCGTTTTCATCTCGGGAAAGGGAAAGATCTGCTCTTCGTCGATGCGGCCAAAGCAAAGCGAGCGCATAAAGCTTGAATCGTGTTTGTCATTGCTCATGGTATTGGCCTCGCCTTATGGGTGCTTGATCCATTGCCGTTGGTTTATTCTCCGTCATTTGGCGCCAAAGGTTAAGGTCGGGCCATGCCGGCTGGGTGATGAGAAGTCGCTATCCCGCCGGACAGGCGGTCCGCCCTGCCTGGTGAGGGCTTTGGCGCGCTCAGTCAGGTCCCTTGCGTCCTTCTAAAAGGCGTATTTTAATATAATAAAAATAGATGTTTAAATCAAGATTCAAGGAATCGTCTCAGCTTTTGACTTTAGCTTCGCGAGGAATCTGCCGAGACTTCTAGGGTACTCGGGTATGCAAAGGTCAACATGGCTAAACGCATCATCATTATCGACGACAACGCCTCCACGCTCGAGGTCACTCGGCAGGTATTGGTTCAAGCCGGCTACGAAGTCAGTACCTTTTCAGCGATGCAACCCGGGCTGCAGGCGATCGCGCAGAATCCGCCGGATGGGGTCCTGCTTGATATCGCGATGCCGGGTGTGGATGGTCTCGAGGCGTGCCGGCGGCTGCGCCTAAATTCGCAGCTAGCCTCGATGAAGATCTTTGTCCTCTCTGGCAAGCGTTTCGATCAGGAGCGCGACCGTGCTTTGCGTCTTGGCGCTAATGCCTATTTAACGAAACCCATCACCCCAGCCGAACTGGTGCGGCGCGTGGATGAGACCATGCATGGGGTCGTCAAGCTGACCTATTGGGGCGTGCGTGGCACCTTGCCGGTCACTGGTCAACGCAGCCTCCGCTACGGTGGCAACACGCCGTGCGTGACGCTATCGATTCCCGATGGGCGTCTGGTGATCTTCGACGCTGGTTCGGGAATCTACGAATTGTCGCGCAGTCTGGCGGCGGCGAAATCGCAGCGCCTCGAAGCCTTGCTGCTGGTGTCGCATCCGCATTGGGACCACGTCAACGCCCTGCCGTTTTTTGCGCCGCTATATCAGGCGGGAAATCGCATCGAGATGTATGCTCCGGGTAGTACTGACGTCGATGCTGAGTCGGCATTGTTCTCGCAGATGGGCGACATTCACTTCCCGATCACGAGCCGCGAGTTTGCCGCGCAGCTGACCATTCGCGGCCTGAGCACCGGTTCCTTCGAACGGAGGGGACTCAAGGTTTCGACGATGGCGCTATCGCATCCGGGCCTTTGTCTTGGCTACCGCGTCGAGTTTGACGGCATCTCGGTATGCTATGTGACCGACAATGAATTGTTTGACCGCGAAGGGTCCCGGGAGTCGGAGGAGTACATGGAGCGACTCGCCGCCTTTGCTCATGGGACGGATGTTTTGATCACCGACACCACTTATACCGATGCCGAATATCCCCGCTTTGTCGGTTGGGGGCATTCGCGGGTCAGTGAAGTGGTGGAGCTTGCGATACGCGCTGAGGCTCACTCCGTGCATCTGTTTCATCATGATCCGAGCCAGTCCGACGATGACATCGACCGCAAGCACCAGGACGCAGCTAAGTTGGTCGCTGACCGTGGCGCTCCGGTTGTGTGCGTCGCGCCGAGCGAAGGCCAGACCTTTGAGGTCAAGCGTTCAGAGGTGCCTAAGGCCGTCAAAATCGCCAGCTGACCCTAGAATCCGCGCTTCGCCAGGCCGGCCACCATGTCGGAGTAGAACTGCTGGTAGCTGAAGTTGTAGGCTTGGTGGCCGAAGAGCTGGCCGATTTCGTCCAGGTGGTGCGCCTTGAAGGTGCCGTTATCGTGGCCGTAGCGTGCGCTCTGGACCGAGACGATGCCATCGCTAGGGCCTTCGCTCAGCGCTAGGTAATCATGGGTGACGTGGAGGAACTCGGAGAGCCAGTCTGGGTTGACCATGTCTTGGAAGGACACCTCGCCGCTCCATGACTGATAAAAAACCCGGTCGTCGTCGGGATTCTCTGGATTGAAATGCTTGTTCATATAGCCAGAGGACAGGCTGTACATGCTTGCGCGCAGATCGATGGAGCCGAAGTTGCGGTACTTCGGGTTGTCCACCGTGGTGGCGTCGCCGCTGACGCCCATCATGGCTGCCATCGCCTCTTCGAGGGGGTTATGCATTCCAAGAGCCGCCAATACGGTATCGGCCAAGTGGGTGCCTTGGTGCGGTGTCGAGATGCTGCTGATCGAGGCGACACGGTCCCCGTAGCCTAGGGTGGAGACCAAGTAACGGGCATCCAGCCCGCCCATCGAATGGCCGATGATGTTAACCTTGGCGGCGCCGGTTTCTTGCAGAAGTTGATCGATCTGGCTGGCTAGCTCTTGGGCCCGCACGGCGATGCTATTGATGGCAGCTACTTTGGGCGTATAGACCTTGTAGCCCTCGGCGCGTAGCTTGTCGGGAACGCCGTAGAAGTAGTCAAAAAAGACGATCTTATCGAAGCCCAGGAAGCCGTGCTGCAGGACCACCGGGTATTTTGTCGACTTGGTCTCAGCGCGTTTGCTGGCCGTGGTCAGTTGACTGCTAGAGCTAGGCGCACAGCTACAAAGTCCGAGCCAGACAGGTACAAGTATGAAGCTTAAAACCTTGGCCACCGCACACTCCATCACAATGTCAGGTGTCTAGCCTGTTTGCTTTGTTGCGGTCATTACAACGTAATAGTTTTTCTTTGTAAAGAACTTTCGCCGACGCCACGGCCTGAATCTCCACTCCCGCAGCGACTTGCGAGCATGCGCCTGGCGCCTCAAGACGACCTAAAGGCGCTCGAGAGCGGCTATCAGAGCGGAATTTTCTTGCTCATTGCCAAGAGTTAGGCGCAAACATCCAGCCAGACCAGGTCCACCGGAGACATTGCGAACGAGGATGCCGGCCTTGATCAGCGCCGCGTAGACGACTTCGGCCGCAGCCGTGGTTGGCCACCTCAGGAGCAGAAAGTTTGCCGCGGAATTCTTGACCTTCATGCCAAGTCGGCCTTGCAGCGTCTGCAGCCGCTCGAACATCACTTGACGCTGTGCCACGGCACTGCTTTGAATCTGGCGCAGATGAGCCTTGGTGTCGGGGTCGTTGAGCAGCACCTCGATGCAGGCGGTGGCGAAGTGATTGAGGAGGTATGGCACCCGTACCTTGCGCAGCAGGTTCAGGTAGTTGGCGTGGCCAAGCAGGTAGCCGATGCGGACGCCGGCACTACCCATGGTCTTCGAAAAGGTGCGCAGCAGGATCAAGTTGGCATGCGCTGCCAGAAGGCTGGTATAGGGCTCGGCGGCATACTCGAAATAGGCTTCGTCGGCGACAAACAGGGTGTCTGGATGCTTGGTCAGCAGCTCTTCTAGGACGGCCTTGGGCAGGGTGTTGCCGACCGGATTGTTGGGCGAGGCAAAGAGGACCATCGAGCCGCGGCTGAGAGGGGGCAACTTGGCGACATCATATTCCAGGTCGGCGTCGAGTTCCCAGGGCGTGTAGGGAATCCCTTCGTACTGGCATTGTGATTCATAGAGGGGAAAAGACGGTCTGGCGATGACGACGCGGCCGCTGTTTTGGCGGCCATAGCCTTTGCCAAAAACGCTCAGCAGCAGGGCGATGAGGTAGTTGGAGCCTGGTCCGAGCAGCACGGTGCCTGGGGTGACGCCGGCATGGCGGGCGATCTGGTCGGCGAGGTCGTCGCTAAAGGGCGAGGGGTAGCGGTTCCAAGGGCGCTCCAGCAGTCTGGCGACGACTTTTTCTTTGATCGCCGTCGGCAGGTCCCAGGGGCTTTCGTTTTGGTCCAGCTTGATGCTCACCGGAGGTGTATCGATCTTGTACGAGGCCGCCGCGGTCAGCGACGGCGTGACATAGGTGCTCAACCAGTCTGCTGCGGGCATCTTGGGAGTGACTGGTGTTGGCTGCATGGCGGTCATGGGCTTGGCCTTTTAGCGAGTGAGCGAGTTAGCTAGGAGCGTCGTGCCTTGGCTATGCATGCGGCGTAGCCGGTCGTAGATGACGATGGATACAGCATTGGACAGGTTCTGACTGCGCACGCCTGGGTGAAACATCGGAATCTGATAGAAGTGTTCGCTGTGGGTCTCGAACAAAGTGTCAGGTAGGCCGCTGGTTTCTCTGCCGAAGACGAACAGCTCGGCGCTATCGGGAATGGCCCAGTAGGGCTGCTTGGCCTTTTTTGATAAAAACACGCAACGGCCTGGGAATTGCTGCAGGAGATCCTCGATGTGATCATGGATCTCCAAGTCGAGAAAAGGCCAGTAGTCGAGTCCAGCCCGCCGCAGGTTGCGGTCAGCGGCAGAAAAACCGAAGGGTCGCACCAGATGCAAACGGCAACCGCTGCCGGCGGCGAGTCGGGCGATGCTGCCGGTATTTTGCGGAATTTCCGGCTGAAACAGGCCGATGTGTGGGTGGCCTTTGATCACGGCACGTCGCCTTTGTCCGTAGGTCGATCCGCCGGCCGATTGAGCTGCAGCCAGCGTAGATAGGAACGCCGAAGGTTGAGCGTTGATACCGCGTTCACGCCAAAGTGGGTGATCAGGCATGGCCACAGGCTACCGGTGGCTATGTACATCCAGCCGATCAACAGCCCAGCCACGAACGCCCACAGGCTCCAGGCGGACAGCAGCCCATCTTTGCCCATATGCAAGAGCCCGAACAGCACGCTGGTAATAACCAGGCCGCAAAACGGCTGCATCGCCCCGCGAAAGAGCAGCTCCTCGCCATAGACGGTCAGCACCGCCAAGAGCAAGCCAACGGGCACCGAGCAGGGGCCGAGCAGGTGCATCACCAGCGCTTTGAGGGCGCGAAAGGAGGGAAACCAGTCTTCAAAGAAATAGCTTAGGATCAGTAAAACGCCAGCACCGAGCACGCCGATGGACACGAGGTGCAGCAGGTCCTTTGGCTGGGCCGGAATGCCCAAGGCGGGCGTCAATGTTTTATGGCCAAAGGCGATCACCGCCAAACCGATCGAGCCCATGCTTCCATAAATCAAAAAAGATTTATAAAGGAGCGTCTTCGGGGACATCATGAAGGGCCCTTGGGGCGTTTCGGATTGCAGCTGGGTCATCGGGCCAGGCCTCTCGCACGTGGTACGCCTAGCTAGCAGACTTAGCGCCCTGCTGTCCACCTCGATTCACCGGCTTAACGCTCTGGAAACTATGCAAAAGTACCGGTTAGCGGGGCGTCAAGCGCTGCCGAGGTAAAGGTAATAGCCCAAAACCAAGCGGCTATTTCCGGCCAAACGCCATGCAGTAAAGTCCCATGCCGCGCAGCAGCGGCAACTTGGGCGCAAGCTTGGTAAGACGGAGCCGTCGCAGCGGATAGAAGCGCTTCATGACGACGGTGACGCCGGGTAGGGTCGGCGCGAAGAGCTGGTGCATTTGCCTGCGGCTAAAGCCGTAGTGCACGATCTTAAGCGGCGTCAGCGGGGCATAAAGATTATGAAACGACGGGACGGCCCCAGGCAGTAGGTCACTGCAGGCGATGCGCAGAAAGGCAAAGGGATTGCGGCTGTAGAAGTGCGCATTGCTCGATGGCGCTCCGATGCAAAAAATACCACCTGGCTTGAGCACGCGACGGATTTCCTCGACCATCAGTCGAGGCTCGCGCAGATGCTCAATGACATCCGTCGAAATGACGATATCTAGGGAGTGATCCGGTAGCGTTAGGTGTCCCGCATCGCACTGAATGGGGCGAATGCCGCGCTCCCTAAGTAAGGGGTGGTACCATTCGACCAGCTCCGTGCCGATCAGCTCAGCGTTTGGGTAGTCCTTGGCGACGCGCTGTAGTAGCCGCCCGCGGCCGCAGCCGATATCCAACACGCTGAGGCGGCTGGCGACGTCTGGACATAATTCTTTGAGGTGGCGCAGCACTTCATCGTCGGTGTCCAGGACCTCGTCGCCGATCTCCGGCAGTGTTTGCCACATCGCCCGGTAAAAGGGCAGCGCTTGGAACTCATGGGCGTTGATGTCGGCCTGGGTTATGGCGGTAAAGAAGGCTTGTGAGCGCCGGTGAACTTCGTCGTGGTGGCGAAACCAAAAGGCGAATTCCAGGGCTTTGCGCCATCTGCTACTGCCGTCTTGGTGCCAGGATTTGAAGTTGGCGTGGTTACCTACGGTGGCCAACATGTCTAGCATCTGGCAGCGTAGATCATACTCGTAGAGTCCCCGCACCGGCGCGAGAAACTCCAAGACGTCGTCGCGGCTTGCCGTCTCCGGAGACTCGTCTTTGCAAGCGACGAGGTAATGCAGAAAGTACATCAGCCGCTCCCACAGCTTGCCCTTGAGCCTGGTCGGCAAGTCCGTAGCTTTGAGCGCCGTCTGAAAGCCTTGCATGGCGACCAAACAAGATTGCTGTATAGCCGCGGCGGACCTAGTGGTCTCGACTTGTACGCTGGACGCAGCCATGCTTGACCTTCCTGGGGTGAGAGCGAGTTGCGCTCATTCTAACATGGCGTTGTTGACCTAGACAAAGGCGCCACATGAAGCTCGCAAATCAGATATCATGGGCGCATCCGTCAAACTCTGCGAACCTAGGAACCTACGAGGAGTCCCATGGTCACCACGCCTGCTACTGTCGTCCTGCGCGCACCCGCGCTATCCTTCCAGTGGACTGGAGTGGCGGCCATGACGGCGACGGTGCAGCTCGCCTATCGCCACCGGCGGTGTTTGACTCCGCTATTTGTCCTGACCATGGCGACGACGGCTATCCGCTCTTTACTGTGGGCGAAGCTAGCGGATTCCTTGCATGGGTTTGAACATGCGCCTAAAGCCGACCTTTTCGAGCTGCAGCAACAGCTGCTACTGTGGCTGCAGCAGCCATGGCCTTGGGCTTTTATGGTGTTTTTACTGTTGAGCATGACGCTGCTACTCTTTGCCGAGCCCGCCACCCTTAGTGCCGTGGTGATGGAGCGTGAATCCGGGCGTCAGCCGCGTTTGGCTTTCGCCTGCCGCTGGGCTAGTCATAAATTTGGGACCTATGCGACAGCGACGCTCCTAGTCAGTTTGGCCATCCTATGTGGCGGCGTGATGCTTCTTGTCCCGGGCATTCTGGCATGGTCGCTCACCTTTCTGGTGCAGCCCATCGCCACCTTTGAATCGACCCGGGCCGTCGGATCCTGGCGTGCTAGCGCCCGCCATATGTCCTTTAGGCGGCAGTGGATTGCTTGCCAATGTGGCTTGCTTTGGCTCCTCGGCTACCTGCCGTGCTTGTTTATTGAGCCGTTGTTTGCCCGGGTCCCGGGGCCATTTCTCGGTGTGGGCTTGTTGCTGACTGCAGCGTATCAAGCGCTGATGATAATCATCTGGTTGATGCTTCCGCTTGTCTTTTACCTGCGCCTGCGGCAGCCGACGATGGGCCTCACAGACGCAGTGGAACGCGTGTCTTAAGGACCGGTGATGATCAAGCCGCGGGATGTGAGCGCTGCTAGAGGGCTCACATCCACGACCTTGGTCCCCGTCAGATCCAGCGTCTCAAGTCGTTCGAGTCCGGCCAGCGGTGACACATCGCTTAACTGTTCATTACCGCTTAGATTCAAAGCCGTGATCTGTTGCAAATCGGCGAGTGGCGTTAGGTCGCTGAGGTGACGGCTATTCAGCGTCAGGGTCTGCATCGATAGCAGGCGCTCGTTGGCCGTGGCGCAGTCGCTGCTCTGTGTTTTGAAGAAGATGGCGCGTACCGTAGCGAGCGCTTCTGCTGGCAGCTTTGGATCTTGGCAGAGGCGAAGGAAAGCAGTCGCGGCAAAA
>JAPLFX010000247.1 GCA_026390445.1 Pseudomonadota bacterium | reverse complement strand
TCGAGGAAGTCATCAAAGCCCGTGATGTCGGAGAGGGTCAGAAGTTCTCGGTACTTAGCGGCGCTAAGTTGACTGCCCCAGCTATGCAATTTTTGCGGCAACTGCTGGCCGGCGGCAGCGGCGTCGAGGCGGCTGCCGGTACTGCGGCAGCCGGTGAATAACAACACCACAACTATACTCTTTGATAAAACATGCAGGTATGACGTTAACCAAGAATCACCAGATAAGAGGGTTTACATCTAGCATAGCACAAATGAGGTCCTTGACATTTGCGATAAGGGCCATTGGGAAAGAGGCAGGGACTCTGCAAAGAGTGGGGTCGGATCCACGAAGTCGTGTGCCGACAAGGCGACCTTTCCTCCAGTCACTCCCCGGGCGGCAAAAACGCACGACGGCCGGACCTCCACAACCTCCACCACAGCCTATAATACTGTAAATTCAGCGTGTTACATGAAGTGACTGACCCCGTGATATCATAGAAACCTACCGTCAGCTGCACTCCTCTTCACTACCATCGCCAATCATCGGAGCACGTCATGCGTCGTCAACCCATGTTTATGGTCGTCGTTGCGTTGCTAACTTTAGCTGGACCCGCCACCGCATTATTGGCTGAGGAATGCGCCGAAGGGGACACTTGCGTCGTGGAATTGCCGGGAGCGGTCTGCGGCGATGGCACGCAAATGTTTATGAACGTCACGGCGCGTGCGGGGGCGAGTCGACTCTATGTTTATTTGCAAGGTGGCGGAGCGTGTTGGGATAGCGTGACCTGTGCCTGCGGGTGGGACGGCAACTGCGCTGGTGGGACCGCAGCGACCTTGACGCGTCCCCCTGCGAATCAGGTGCGCTCCGGATGGCATGATCCGAATGTTTCGGGCAACCCGATTGGCGCCGACTACAATATCGTCGAAATACCCTATTGTAGTGGTGATTTGTTTATGGGGCATAAACTTCAAACCTTTGGCGGAAGAGGTCACGGGCTGCGCCAATTCGGCTACCGCAATATAAGCATTGCGCTCGGCGAGGTCAAAAGGCGCTTTCCGAGTCCCGAAAGCATCGTCTTAATGGGGAGCAGCGCGGGAGGAATTGGCGCGGCATTTAACTTACATCAGGTGCGCCGGGAGTACCCGGCGACTCCGCTCAGTCTGATCGCAGACTCTGGGACTCCGTTTAAAGCACCATATGTCCACCAAGATGGTATGGACCGACTGGTGAACTCCTGGTCGCTGCGCGACAACATCCCGAGCGACTACCCACTGCTTGTGCCAGGGCCCATGAATCTGTCGGGAATCGTCAAGTATAACGCGAAGCGCTACCCGGACCACAACTACGCGCTCATCTCATCGTATGACGATCTGACGATGAACAGCTTCGCCATCTTGGTTGGCAGTCACTACGGCTTTTTTACCGTGCATTCCAATATCAACGACTTTGCCGATCATGATCTCGGCGGACGACAGAAGGTCTTTTACCTGACGGGTAACCGCCACACCTTTCACGAACTAGCTCCCGCCGAGGTGGTTGCCGACGACGTCAATCTCGGGGACTGGCTGAGCAGCATGCTCGACGGTCGTGGCAATTGGACGAATCAACGCGCTAATCCCGGGCTGGCACCCGCATTGACCCCTCAGTAACAGACTGTTAAAGTTGAACACCGACCTGATCCGGCGAGGCAAAGCTTATGGCAAAGGCACAAACCCATAGCGATGGGTCGTCGGTCAACGACCCGAACTACCATCCGCATGATCAAGGATCGGTCGACTGGAATCCCAATGGCAAGATGTTTCGTGAGCACGTCAGCCGGTATGTCTACGCCAGCAAGCTAGCCGCCGGCGGACACGCCCTCGATATTGGCTGCGGCAAAGGCTACGGCACCTACTACCTGGCAAAATTCGCCAAGTCGGCCGAAGGCATCGACATGAATACCGCCTCGATTGACGTCGCGCGGGCGCATTTTCGTGGCGCTCACCTGAGCTACCGCGTTGGCGATGCATTGAAGGTCGCGACGCTAGGCAAGACCTTCGATGTCATCACGGCCTTTGAGATCATCGAACATCTACCACCGGCGGCGACCGACCATTTTTTATCCGGCATTGGCCGACTCCTGGCGCCTGGTGGCAAAGCACTCATCTCGACGCCAAACCACGATGTCGTGATGAAAAGCGGTGTGCCAGTCCCCGACTTTCACATCAATAATTTTAGAGCGACGGAGCTGCGTGCAAAGCTTAAACAGCACTTTAAGCAAGTCACGATGATCGGCCAGTTCAACGAACGCCCAGGAGTTGAAGGTTTACTGTTTACCCTCGACCTCTTCAACGCCCGCCACCTATTGTCCGCTGCGCTTAAACCGCTGTTTAAGTCCAACTCCAGCGACCAGAACCCGCATGGTGATCACCACGATGCTAAGGCACAAGCTCAGCCACAGTCAGGGATCGATGCGGCCTTCTTTGACGGAATTTACGACAGCTTTGGTGACTTTCGCTTCAGTCGTATGCACTGGCGCCAAGCGGGTTTGACGCTAGCTTTGTGCGAAGATCCCATTCAAGCGACTGCCTGATTGGCACTGATCGGCACTGATCGGCACTGGTTGGCCTCCGTTCAACCATCCGTAGGAAAGTCATGCCATGGTCCAAGCCGACGTCATCTGGTCCTATGCCTTCGGTGCCACGTACGCGGCCGCTTCGTGCCGCGAACTCGCCGGAGAGAAGTGTGCTCGCCGCCTTAGACAACATCCTGCTTGGCTACGTCACCGGTCTCGGGATTGGCGTGCCACTAGCACATGTCTTGCTACTCAAGCGTGGGCGGCCGCTTGGCTGGTTCCTGAGCAATTTCTATATTCGCGATCAGGTACCGCTTAAATTGTAGTCCTTGACCGTCAGAGTCACGGTCACTTCACCGACGATCTCCGACAGAGCTTCACCAGATTTACTCTCGATAAAGGCATCGAGTCCTTCAAGGGTGATGATGATCTTGGGGATCATGATTGGGCGCGTGTTCCACAGCCATTCCCAGCGTTTAAACAACAGGCCATATTTTGCCGGGACTCCCTGAAACCCCTGGGTTTCCAGCGTCCAGTGAATAACTTTATCAAAACCCTGCTTAAGGTATTTATTGGTGTAGGCCTGGTTGACCTCAAGAACTGTGGTAACGAAGGTTCCGGGTGCTGTCAGCGCCGGCCCTGTATCAGGCTTGGCCACCGTGATCGTGCTCGCAGTCGTGCGCTTTAAGCCGATGAACTTAGTGACGTCCTGGACCAATGGCCCAACGATAAACGGCCGCGGCGGAACAAAGGTCCCGCCGGCGATCTCACTGGTGGATAAGATCTGACCATCGCTGGAAAATTTGTTCAAATTGATGCCACCGCCACTTTGAAGCTGCGCGCCCAGCAATTTTTCCAAATCGATGGTCAAGTTGCCACATACGGCCTTTGAGTTGGCCAGTGAAATGCTGAAGTCTTCCATGATATTCAAATTGATCTCACCGGCACAGGGCTTTGCACCCGAGGCGGTGACGATATCCAAGAAGTAAGTTGCCGACGCCACCAACTTCTTGGCGGTCGCATCCTGCGTGGACGTCACCGCAGCGACGTTGGCGGTCGCCGCTTGCACCATGGGCTTCCGTTGCAGATTTCCCGACTTTCCAACCACGGACTCATCGGTGCTGTAGCAGCCAACGTTAAGGCCGATGATCAAACACAATGACTGACTAAGGCGCAGGTTCATGATTTGACTCCCACCTTAATGATGGTGTCCATCAAGGTCTTCAATGCCGTGCCAAAAATCGAATTGATATTTTTGTCGATCGGACCATTCAGACCGATATTGTAGATATTCAGATTGACTGCCATGTCGAGATAGATATCGTTGGCATAGGGAATCACCAAAAATACAATATCAAAAGACTGTAG
>JAPLFX010000009.1 GCA_026390445.1 Pseudomonadota bacterium | reverse complement strand
GACCACCTACGCTGCGGCTTTGACCACAGGTGCGGCTGCGAAGATTCTCGCAGGCAAGACACTGGCCGGCATATCGGGGACCGCCTCCACGCCCTCCGCCAACGCCTGCGCCAGTGACGGCGCGACTGCCTGTCTCGCCGCGTCTCCCTATGTGGCGGCACTGACCACCGGTCTAGCAAGCAAAGTGCTGAGCGGCAATACTGTTGCTGGTGTCGCCGGATCTGTGACCTTACCAGCTGCCAGCAATGTTCTGACTACCGTAAACTACGGAGCCGGCGGGACAGCGGCCACTGGCTCCCTGACCCTGCCAACTGCGGCGAACGTTCGGGCGACCAACGGCGCTTATGGTGCCGGCGGCAACAGTGTCACCCCAACGCTCGGTAACTGCGCCGCTGATGGCAGTACCAACTGCGTCGCGGTCGCCGGCTACCCCGCGGCGAACACAGCGACGTTTGCTGGGAGTAATATCCAAAGCGGTTATACCGTGGCTGGCGTGGTGGGCTCTGCGCCGATCGGATCCTGCACCACCGACGGGCAGCAGAACTGCTCGGTGAGTGGTGTATTCAAGGCCGCGAACGTCACTGGCATCGGCATCTGGGACCTGCGGGCTGGTCGAACGATGGGGGGCATCAGCGGCGCGCTGAAGACCAATTGCCGTAACTCGATCACTAGCGCGACTTTTAATTATGACGGTGCACTTGCGAGTCTCCCGAACACGTCCACTGCCACTGGCACCATCCCAGTCAGGCAACTACAATCAGACCAGCACCGCCTCTCCCGAATCATCGATCGCTTGGAATGCGGCGATTCAGGCTTGCGCCGGTTCTACGTACGGCGGCTATGCTGCTGGAACCTGGCGATTACCGACACAAAAAGAGTTGATGTCCCTCTATGAGCATGGGATTGCTGCTTTAGCAAACGCTAATTTTATCACGCTTGCGAATATGCAAGCACAGAATTTTATGTCGTCGACGACCAACTCAAATGTCAGCACGGCCTATTTATGGTACGTGTCCTTGGCCTCCGGCTTAACGCGCTACAACAATAAGACGTTTAGCTACTACTTCGTTTGTGTGAAGTGAGTGCCGGGGCCGCTTGAGTGGTCGTCGCGGCAGTTATTTGTGTTAATTTTTAAATTTAAGCGATTTTCGTGCCAACCTCTGACGCGTGAACTTGTCTCCGTGAAATACCCTGCTCCAGATCCTCTGCTCTATCAACAATTGCTAGCCTCGTACCAAAATTGTCTGGGATTGGCCCCGCGACTCATCGACACGACCTCCTAAAAAAAATGACCATAGTGCACTCGGACATCCGGCAGGGTCGCTAGCGACCTTATATGCTGCTGCTAACATAGTGGCTGGTCTCCGGGGGCGAATAATCTCTGGTATTAAATTTTGCGGTGACAGTAGCGATCCTAGGGGCGAAGAACGGCAAGGAAACCGAACTGCTCCTAGAGGATGTTGGCGAGTTCGCCGTCCTCCACGCGTCGGCGATGGGGCATGGTCGGCGCGGCCGCAAGAGACGGTGAACACTGGGAGGCTCTAAAGAGACTCATGCCAAGAGAGCGATACTGGCAATACGGGGCGCCAAAGTTTATTCCGATTTAGAAAAACGGGCTTTCCGATTTCGGAAATTCGAAAAATATTAGGCGGGACTTTTGTGATCAGACACCTGGCCTTGTGGTCAATTTAGCCGGTTAATTTCGGTGCGGTAATGATCTGGCACTCGCTTTCGACACACCTGGCATACAAGCTGCTTATATCCGACCAGGACCGGGCGCCGGAATTCCTGCGCGACGCCGGTGATGTGACTAACCAAGGTGCTAGGGCTGCCGGCACGACAGTGGCGCTGTTGTGAGAGGGGGTCTTATGCAGCTCACCATCGCAAAGGGTGCGAGGCACCAGGAGCCCCAACGGGACTCTCGGTCGGCCGCGGCCGACTGCCGCAAAGGGGGTTGGGGACAACGTCACCAAGTCGAAAATCGACCGGACGCTAGCAGAGTCCATGCTTGCGAAAGCCAAAACCCCCTACAAACCAACCTCAACAAAACGACACACCAACCAGGACTAAACATGCACAACACCAGCACCCCAGATGCAACACATGCATCAGAAAGGCACTCCTCAACACTAAAATTTGACGCAACATAAGCAGCACAAGAATAGCCCACGGTCACAGCAACCGCGGCGACACATCCCGGCAAGAGTCCTACCCATCAGGCGGACGACCACGTAACAGGGGAGAGGTCTGTCATGGATGCCATTGAGTCAGTCAAGTCAGGTGGGCTGGGCGAGCTGGTCGACAAGATTGGATGCTTCATACGCGATAGCGAAGACGCGGGAGGGCTGCTATGATCGCTGCTCCAAATGTGCCCACGTCGGCGCTTGAGGGTAGGCTCTTTGACAATCAAATATCCTGCGAATGGATGGGCATAGAAAAAGCTACGGCCTTCCTCGATATGACTACGAACGCCCTGCGAATCATGCAATAACCGGGCAGCATGGCCCATTAGGTGAGGAGGCCGTCCTCTGGATGGCGCTGTAAACTCGACTCCAATGTTGGACGACCATGTATGCGTTACATCTTGGCGCAAGCGGACTGAACCTCGGCGAGAAGCAAGTTGAAGTTTGTCTTCAAAGTCGCCTGCGCCCGCATTTGATCCTCGACCGTCGCATCGGGCGGATCACTCTGTCCTGCTGCTAATGCCTCCACCGACGCGTTGACTTTTTCGCTGTAGCGACGAACGTCCGGCTCAAATTGCTGAAAGCGGTCGTTGCATTCGCCTACCGAAGCCGGCGGCTGGATGAATCGATGCAAATATTTGCCATAAGGTGGCAACTTATGGGGTGGCACCTTGGCCGGCTGCCAAACCGTATGCTCCCACGCATATTGTTGCTTGTCTGAGCCCGTGACTTTAGTTGTCACGGAATGCCATAATTTTTCCGGAACGCCACCTGGTAATTTATTACCAAGGGTTAAATCAGCATTAGCTTTGACGACGATCTTGCCGTCGATGGTTCGAAACTGCCCATCTTCAACTCCAAGGTCACCGACCACCATGCCTAGCTTTGGATGATACCCAAGACTGGCCACTGTGGCGATGTTCGTATCCACCAGGGTAACCTGGCCCTCTGCAATTGCTGAGGTAAACCTTAAAGGCTTAACTCCCCCGCCAATGCCTCCATGAAGACTTATCCCAGGGATAAAAGAAACCGCGACAGCCTGAGCTTCCTGGTACACAACTTCTGACCTACCACCAAATTCACCGCCGATATTTCCGGTAACGGTCACGCCGAGCAGCGGCACAGGATAGAAGGTGGCGTTGTCTCCAAGGGACCTGGTAAACGACTGCTTCCACTTACCCTTTATATCGCCATGATACTTTTCCTGGCCCAAATAACGAATGATCGCCTGGACACTGGCTGGATCCGGACTTGCCTGAACCAGGATCTCAATCACCTGACCGTGACCACCACTACCAGCACCACCAATTTGCTTGCCGAAAACATAAGCATCGATCCAAAAATCGGCTCTAAACGACGGGGCCGCGTGCTCCTGCAGGACGGTGTCCGCCGTCATATTGGTATCAACCTCAAAGCGATCCTTGCTGCCGATTGCGAGGTAGGCATCTCCAGGCACCGCCATACTCGCCAGCGCTGCAAGCGATGGCTTCGCGCGCGCGTAGCTTGTCAGATTGAAATGCAAACCAGCTTCAGAAAGGTCCGTTCCTGGACCGTTGCTACTTGCGACGTTACTGGTCACAGATTTACAGCCAGCGACTACCGTCGAAGTCGACAACAGTAGAGCGCCTTGGACCAACCGACGGGTAAACATGATCAACCTCACCTTTAGTCGCGGCTCTACACGCGAATCGTATAAAAGTGTAACCTATTTAGATCTCGATCGCATTATCAGCACGAGGATGCCGTTTTGATGAAACATCAAATAACGTTTTACGGATTATCTCTTGGTCTTTTAGGTGTTCTGGCATCGATCATCGGACTCGTAATCAGCACCTATACGCCGAAGCAAGCCATCACCCCCAGTTTGGTAGCGCCAACTGCTTTGGTACGCGTCCAGACTATCACCATGGCAACGGCTTCTGGCGAGGTATACACCCTGTTTGGCCAGATCAAGACCTGGTTGCAAAAAGATCCAGACGCGCTAGTCCAAGTCGAAAACATGCTTAAGCATACTCGCGGCGAAGACGATGATACAAGGCGCCGCATGTCGCTACTGTACGGCACACTGGCCGAATCCACCAACCCTGAGGCAGGACTAGCCCTGGTCAAGCTCTTAGGCCAGCGTCTCTCGGAGTCGGCCGTGATACAAGCGGCCGCAGCTCTTGGCGATCAGATCCACCCGCCGAAAGCAGCTCTTGATGCCCTTTGGCAGGAGGTGCAGCAACCACTGAGCGCAGCAAGTCGCAACGTTTCCTTACTAGCCTTTGGGAGTGTGGCGCATCACCTAGATAGCAACCCTGGTGATGCTACCACGCGGCTCCTGAGCTTGCTTTCTCCCAGCAATGGACCTCAAGCCAAAATCGAAATACTGGCCGCCATGGGAAATCATGGGTCGACGGCGTATCTTCCATACATCCGCAAAGCCGCCGCTAACCCGAGTCCACAAATCCGTGGAGCTGCTCTATACGCTCTGCGCTTCCTTCCAAGCGCAGAGTTGAGGGACTGGCTATCAGTGACCGCGGCAGCAGATACAAGCGATGACGTCAAGGCGGAGGCCGTGCGTTCGCTACGGGTTTTAAGTCGCGACGCCATGGATGTACATCGACTCGCAATGGTTGCACGCTCGAGCACGGATGCCGACGTGCAACTCCAAGTAGCCCGTATCCTTAAAACCTCATTTGAAGAAGTCGACCGCTCGTTGCGAAACCTTGCTCTCGGCGAGATTGCCCAGCACACGCTTTTTGACTCGGTCCGGGAGTTTATCGACGACGGCCAAAAATTAACGGTTAAAAGTCACTAAGCAGACGACTAGGTCGTCGCTACCTGCTGCAATGGTGACCTCGGGGATCGGATTCGCGCAGGCTTGGTCGGCAAAGAATCCGGAAGTCTTATTGTCTTTCGAGAGACTGAGCGGAAGGTTACTGGCCATCCCCAGGTCCTAGTGGACCGGCAACTGCACCGCGAAGAAAAAACTAAAGTTCTGGCACATTGTGCCGATAAGACCATTAAGATGGAGCACTTGCTTAAAACCTATTTGATTACTATGAAATTTATCCCTACTTTCCTGATGTTGCATATAGCAGCAGCATGCGCATTCTGCATGCTGTCCTGCAGCGCTGGAAGCAGCAGCAAGGCGCCGGCTGCCCCTGCAGGAGGCTCCAGCAGCGCCCCAGCCCCCCAGTCGGCCAACACCACCGGGAGCGTCGCCACCGCCAATTCAGGAGGGTCAGGAGGAACAGGCAGCAACGCAACCGGAAGCAGCGCTACCGCTCAGAGTGCAATCCCCACAACTAGCACGGGGAACAGTACCGTTGTTAACACCGCGACCGCCAACGCCGGCGGGAGTAGCACCGGAATCACCGTGACGACCGGACCCAATGGCACCGTGACGGTGACGCAAAACACTCCCAACACCCTTACACCCGGGGGTGGTGTCAGCGTTGGCACCTGCGACAGCGTGAAGACTCGGTTGACGTGTCTGGAGTACTTTCTGCCGCAATCGGACCCGACGGCAGCAAGCAGGTACCAGGCTAGTTGCGGCCAACAGCAAGGCACCTTCGGCGCTCCTGGCGCCTGCCCAAGCAGCAACGCCGTTGGCAATTGCACGCTCGTCCTGGGCGGATCCGGGATCAGTGTCACCTATTATGGCATTACAAACGTGGCATCGATGCGCGCTTCGTGCGTCAGCCAGAACGGCATCTGGCAGTAACGGACGTGTCTTTCTTCTCTGTAACCCCAACGTCTTGCAGTACTCACACCCGCGGCTTTATTGCAACTACGCCAAAGACTGCAAAGTCCTATCCTTAGCCTCCCAGGACGCGGCCACCTATGAAGCCTGCACATTCGATCATCAGACCCAAAAAAGTGCCAAGGCACGCTGGGCGTCTGTATATTTGTGTGTCCGACGATGGAGCCTGGGGTACTGTCCATTTAGGGCAGCATACATCCAATATATCAAGCCAGGCCCCTCAAGCGCTTTGAGCGCGCGAGCTTGTATACTTCAGAATGGATCGCAGCTCAGTTAAGGCGCATGCGTTGAGGACTCTGTGCTTTTCCAGCCCTCCACGACGGGCCTGCGCTACCGCAAAATCCATGAATGCCAACTCCTCAGGTGCATGAGCATCGGAGTTGACGACAAAGCGAACAGGATACTTCGCTGCTAAGTTAAGTGCTGCCTCGCCAAGGTCAAGGCGAGTTGGTTGGCCATTGATCTCAAGGGCACAATGACAGTCAGAGGCAACTCTAAAAACCTCCTCAAGGTCCAGTTCATAAGGCGGCCTTTGACCAATGAGCCTGCCCGTTGGATGGGCGATAGCATTGAGAAGGCCGGTCCGCATGGCGTTGACGATGCGCTTGGTCATCTGCATGCGTGATTGCCGTTGGCCGTAATGAATGGCGCCAACGACCCAGTCGGCCTCTGCAAATACGCCTTTGGACAAATCGAGCTTACCACCTTCCAAAATGTCGATCTCAATCCCTTTGAGTAGAACGATGTCGCTAACTTTTTGCTGCATCTGATCAATAGCGTGCCAATGGCGCCGTAGCCTAGTCTCATCTAGGCCATTGGCCATGGTGACTCGCCGCGAGTGATCCGTTATGGCGATAAACTTGTAATGTCGCCGCTGTGCTGCGACAACCATTTCAGCCAGCGACCCTCGCCCATCCGTAACGTTTGTATGCAGATGTAGATCGCCAAAAATATCACATGACTCAATTAAGTGAGGCAGGCGGTTCGTTGCTGCAAGCTCAATCTCGCCGGTGGCTTCCCGGAGCTCCGGAGGTATCCATGCGAGTCCAAGCGCCCGGTATACCTGATGCTCTGTCGAGCCAGCGATCCACTCATCATTTTTGTAAAGCCCGTATTCATTAAGCTTCAAACCTCGATCCGCGGCAATTTTGCGCAGGACGATATTGTGCGCCTTTGAGCCAGTAAAGTAAATCAATGCTGCACCCAATGAGCGCTCGGGAACAACTCGTAAATCAATCTGACGACCACTTTTCAAACGGATTGCCATTTTGGTTTCACCTCTGCCCAAGATCATCGAGCCAGAGTCAAACGTCGCCAGACGGTCCATGACTGGCTTCGCATTGGAACAGGTAACGACCAAGTCGAGATCACCAATAGTTTCTTTGCAACGTCGATAGCTTCCGGCTATCACCAGGTCGCCTAGCCCTGGCACAGCTGCCTTCGATTTCATGTGTTTCGTAACTGCCGCCGCCAATGCCTTAGCCTCTGAGACCAACATACGACCTGACGTCAGCTGAATATGGGCAAGTCCAGCTAATATTTTTTGCTCGCTCGTCGGTCCAAATCCTTTGCAAGCCGATAGCTTATGCTCGCTAGCTGCTGCATACAAAGCATCGAGCGAATGGATATGAAGATCATGCTGCAGCACTCGGGCTCTTTTTGGCCCAATATTTGGAACGTTGAGAAGGTCGCGGGTACTGGCCGGAACCTGGCGCCTTAGGTCATCAAGGAGGCTAAAATGTCCGGTTTCCAGAATGGCCAAAATCTTACCAGCAAGATCTTTGCCGATACCAGGTATATCCGTCAGATTGAAATTTGCGTCGCGTATTGAACTCGCCAGCTGCTGACTTAAGGATCGGACCGACCGTGCGCCGTTGCGGTATGCTCGCACTCGAAATGGATTCGCCCTGTCAGAGCTTGTGATCTCAAGAAGGTCGGCAGTCTCGTCGAAAAGTTTCGCGATCGTCTCATTATCGATTACTGATTCACCAATTTTAGGTCGGACACTCATGGCTCCTACCTTCAGGGCATACTATGCCTCGCAGCTCAAGCATGATGAAGACGCATATACACGAAGCTAGTGAAGCAATTTTTAATCCAACGAGCACTTATTTATCGGAACGCTAGGCAAAAAAAGAATACTTGGCACCATTTCTGCAAGGTCTAATCACGCGTTAAGAACCCTATAAATATCAGGTTCTGGTCTCGAGGTGGTTGCAAGAGATCGCAAAGGTGAAGGGCATGATCTTTAAAGACCGGAGTGACGCAGGGAAGCGTCTGGGTAATGCCATGGCGAGATTCAAGGGGCGCAGTGACCTCTTGATATTGGCATTGCCGCGTGGTGGTGTGCCAGTTGCCTATGAGGTGGCGAAGAATCTTGACGCCCCGCTTGACGTCTTTATTGTACGTAAGCTTGGAGTTCCAGGTCATGAAGAGTTAGCAATGGGAGCTGTTGCGTCCGGAGGACTCAGAGTTTTAAACCAAGACGTCATTACCAAGCTGGGCATTCCAACCGAACAAATCGAGCGAGTGTGCATCAAAGAAGAGCGAGAGATTACGCGGCGTAGCGCTGTTTACCGTGGTGGAAAGCAGACCGTCGAGATCATAGGTTAATACATCATCCTCGTCGACGACGGACTGGCAACAGGATCTACCATGCTCGCCGCCATTCGCACGTTAAGGCGCCAAGATCCCAAAGGAATCGCAGTCGCCGTCCCCGTTTCGCCGCATTCAGCCTGTGCCAAAGTTAGTACCGAGTCAGACGAGGTCATCTGTCTGCATACGCCGGAGCCATTTGTCGGGGTAGGGATGTGGTACGAAGACTTTTCCCAAACAACCGACGATGAAGTTCGCGATCTCTTAGAAGCCGGGACGTCAACCCAGGCAAATCCAATCGGATCCAAAACGTCGGTCGGCCTTGCATGGAACGGAGTCGAGTAAAGAACGGTAATACCGGTACAAAATT
>JAPLFX010000199.1 GCA_026390445.1 Pseudomonadota bacterium | reverse complement strand
GACGACCTTATGCCTTACGCAGTCTTAGAGCGCATCGAGCGCTATATGCTTCGCGACCGGCTCGGCGCGGCCGATATCCAGGCCAGCCTGGCCTGCGATTTTCCCGAGGAAAGTCCAGAGAAGTTGGGTGCCTACATCGATAAGTTCCACCGCCTCTGGGCCTCCAGCCAGTGGAAAAGGGAGCGCTACGCTCCGGGCTTCCATGTCGATGAACTCAGCCTCGACCCGAAAACCTGGTGTCGCTATCCCATATTGAGCCGTCCGACGCAGCTCGCCAAAATGCCGTAACCATCCGATATATATGATATAAACTCCGTTCTTTGGCAGTGCCCGCGGAGCGTCGATTAAATTAACCTAAAGTTCTTTGTGCCGACTTCCGAACAGTTGCTTATGAGTGAGGGGGCTACCTGAGGTGAGCCGGCCACCTGTGAGCGCAGCTTATTCGATTTAATTAAACATTGGGGGTTGTTTATGTCTTTTTTTAAGCGGATGACAAAAAATGCGGCTCAGAAGGGTTTCAGCTTGGTCGAGCTAATGGTCGTCGTCGCGATCATCGGTGTGTTAGCTTCTCTCGCGGTGCCAAAGTTTCAGGTGTTCCAGGCCAAAGCCAAGCAGAGCGAAGCCAAAAACAACCTGTCGCACATCTACACCCTGGAACAGACCTACTTTGGTGACTGGGATACCTTTACAGCCCTCGCCAATCTTGGCTTTGTCACCCAAGGCGGTGGTCGCAATAACACCAACCGCTATACTTATACAACACCGGCGTCTAGCGCAGCTGCCTTTACCGCCCAGGCCGCCGCTACTTCGACCAACGTCATCGCCGCAAGCTGCGGTCTGACAGACACGTGGACTATCACCGAGACCAAGACGTTGCTCAATACTGTCAACTGCGCAAGATAAGCCAGTGGACCTTCGGGATCGAGTCATAGACCACCCTCTGGGTGGTTTTTTTTGCTCGTGGCAGGCCAATCTTTACGGTAAGTAGGCAGTGCTCTCTAACAGCGATCGACCCTGCTTGCGCAAAGGACCCCTGACCATGAACGCATCAGAACTGGCAGCCACGGCGTTGTCCCTAGTAGCCCCAGGTAAAGGCCTGTTGGCCGCCGACGAAAGCCATGCGACGATTGGTAAACGCTTCGATACAATCGGGCTCGCCAACTCCGAAACTGCGCGGCGTGATTACCGCGAGATGCTCTTTACGACGCCAGGGGCGTCTGAATATATCAGTGGCGTGATCCTCTACGATGAGACGCTGCGGCAAAAGGGTGCTGATGGTGTGCCCTTTGTGACGAAGATGCAAAAGGCCGGTGTGATTCCCGGAATCAAGGTCGATCTGGGCGCCAAGGACCTCGCGGCTTGTCCAGGGGAGCAGATCACCGAGGGGCTAGACGGCCTGCGTGATCGCTTGAAGGACTATTATGCACTCGGGGCGCGCTTTGCGAAGTGGCGCGCCGTGATCAACGTCAGCGCGACGCTGCCAAGCGAGACCTGTCTGATCGCCAATACCGAAGCCCTAGCGCGTTACGCAGCCCTGTGCCAAGAGCAGGGCATCGTGCCGATCGTCGAGCCGGAAGTGCTCATGGACGGCGCGCATAGCATCGAGCGCTGCGAAGAGGTGACGGAACGCGCTCTGACGCATCTGTTTAACAAACTGCGCGAGGCACGCGTCCAGCTCGAAGGCATCTTGCTAAAGCCCAATATGGTGATCAGCGGCAAACTCTGCAAGGAGCAGGCCGATGTGCAGACCGTGGCTGATCGGACGATTCGCTTATTTCTGCGCACGGTGCCAGCGGCCGTCGCTGGCATCGTCTTTCTTTCGGGAGGACAGTCGGATGAGTTGGCGACGGCGCATCTGAATGCCATGCATGTCCAATTCAAGAGCCTGCCTTGGCCACTCAGCTTCTCCTATGGCCGGGCGCTGCAGGCACCAGCGATTAAAGCATGGGCCGGTAAACCCAGCCAAGTCGATGCCGGCCGCAAGGCTTTTGCCAAGCGGGCGCAGCTCAACAGCGCTGCGCGCTTTGGTAAGTATACTGCGGCGATGGAAAAGGAATAAGCTGCTTAGGCCACCTTGCGGCGGCCGATGGCCGCTTGCAGTGCCAAAGCTGCGGCGAAGCTAGGCGTCACTTCCAAAACCTTATTGACGCATAGCTCTGCCTCGCGCCACTTGCCTGCTGAGCCTAAACAGCGGCCTTTCAGCAGGAGCAGGCTTTGTTCATTGGCGTGAGGGCATTTCAGCGCCGTGTCTAAGACCTGCACGGCGCTACCTGGATCGTTCAATTTGCGTAGGCACGCAGCGTAAAGCTCAAGGAGTTCCCAGCGCAGCGGGTAGAGGCGGATGGCCGCCTCGCAGCAAACGCCGGCCTGGTCCGTTCGGCCTTCGCTAAACAATAGGCGCGCTGCTAGATAGCTGTAGCGGTAGTCCTTGGCGAAGTCGCCCTTAAAGGCAACGACCTGCAGCACCTGACGCGCCGCCGCGTTTTTCTGCAGGTTGGCAAGCATGGCCACCAGCAGTTCCACGCGTGCGGGCGACGCCAGGTCGTTCTTCGTCAGCCAATCCGCTAGCTCTAGCGCGGCTTTGGTTTTGCCCTGCTGTGCTGCGACTGCGGCTTTGGCTAGTCGGCCGGCAAACAGGTCGGGAGTCTTCTTGAGCACCTGCGACACAAGTGCGTCGGCCTGATCTAGTTGATCGACGCGCGCCAGCCAGCCGACCTTGACGAGGTCAAACCAGACTTGAAGTTCTGCGCTGCTCGCCTTGCTTTTGGCCTCGTCGAGGTCGGCCAGCAATTCTAACGGTATGGGGCTAGCGGGCTGTAGAGAGATGGTTTGACGTTTGAATTGATGCAGCTGCGACAGCATGGCCTCAGACGACTCCATGGCAGCAACCGCTGAGTTGATCTGTTCATCAAATCTGGCGCGGGTCCAGTTGACCAGAACGAGACGGTCCACCACCAGCAGAAACGGCTTTTGCACGCGGGCATCGAGGATGGCTTTGTCGCCGCCGCATTGTACCAAGACACCGACGCGTGGGGTGAAGTCGCACTCCTGCACCGCCTCGACGATCTTGAAGGTCTCAGACTTGGCCTCGCCATTGTTCCACAGGACCAGCATCGGATGAGGCGTGATGCGCAGCGTATCGAGGAGCGGTTGGACCTGCGAAAAGCCGGTGGTTGCGACGGCACCGAGCTGTTGCAGCTGCTTCTCCGCTCTGATCCAGCCCTGGTCTTGGTCGTGATAAAGTAGGAAGCTTATTTTGCTAAATTTGGTCGTCCCCTTCGCCATGACCTCGACCCTTGTGAGGTACTCGTCCAAGGCGTTTTTGATCCGCGTCAGGGTCGCGGGAACGGCCATCGCCCTGTCGGGGATCTGTAGGGTTTCATCAGTTGGCGGTGGCAAGGGCGGCGGATCGATGCTGGCCTCTACCTTATCGGCAGCGGCCTTGGCAGGCGCTTTGGCTGGCGCGGTGGCCTTGATCTGAGCGCTGGCCTTTGACTTGGCGGCATCTGGTGCATCAGTCTTGGCGGTGACGTTCGGCGCAGGAGCCTTGGCCGGCTTGGCTGCTGGCTTGGCCGCCTCGGCCTTAGGCTTCGGTTGCGGCGAGGCAACCTCCGCCGGTTTGGGTTTGGGTTCGGGTGATGGCGGTGCAAGCGCGACGCGAATGCCCGGCGTCGGCGCGAAGGTCTCTTCGAGATCATCGTCGCCGTGCTCATCACCCGGCACGGCATGGCCCAGTGCCCGACGTGCTTTCACCAAGGTGCCACCGGCGATCCGGTCGGCCTCAACGTACCATTTTCGGGCATCTTCCGGTCGCCCCGCGCGCTGCAAACCGAGGCCGAGGTTGTAGGAAAGACGCGCCTTGTCCATCGGGTCTTGGATAAACTCCATGGCCTCTTGATAGCGCTTGATTCCCTCTTGGTATCTACCGTGACGCACCAGGCTGATGCCCATCATGTTGATCATCGAGGCAAACGATTGCTCGACTTTGCTCGCGCCTGCATTCTCAGCCAGGTGCTGCTGCAACACGACGCTGAGGGCTTGGCCGCGTTGCGACGGTTGATGTTCCGGATCGATCTGCAGCGCCTGCGTGAAGAAGCCTTCAGCCGCCTTTGGTTGGGCTTGATTGAGGGCCACTTCGCCCATCATATGCGCCCTGCTGAGGTTCTTTGGGCTCAGCTTTTGCGCGGTGGCAAGCAGGTCCATAGCATCGTGCGGCTGCTTGTCTTGAAACAGCACCTTGGCCAACTCGAACAAAGCTGGCACCGCTTCAGGTTGTTTCTTCAGTAGCGTTCGCAGCAGGATTTCGGCGGTCTTAAGGTCCCCGCCGTGCCTGGCCTGGCGTGCCGCCATGATGGTGATCGGCAGGGTGTTGGCGACGGAGTGATGCAGCAGCTCCTGCAGAGCCGTCAGTGCTGGTCGATGTCCTTGCAGCACTCCACTCATCAGCTTTGTTACGATGATTTGGTTGGCAACGCACCATTGGCTATCGGCCATCAGCTTGGCGATGGTGTCGTTCAGGGCTCTTTCGCTGTATGGCTTGGCCAGACAAATGGTGCAGGCAAATTCATCGAGCAGGCGAAAGTCCGCTTGTTGCAGCAGGCCTGAGCTGACCAGCACGGGGATCTTTTCATAGTCTGGCAAGGAGCGTAGGCGGTTGAATAAGGCCATGCCACTGACACCGGGCAAGCGCCAATCGAGGATGACCAGGCTATAGGTGTTCTTGCTGAGCTTGGCCCATGCCTCCTTGCCGCTGCTAGCACTATCGATCGATGCTTTACCGTGCTGCAACCTGAGGTATTCCCGCAGCAGCTCATTGAATGATTCATCATCGTCGATCAAAAGGATGTTGGTGATGTTCGCGCTGGTGGCGGGCATGGTGTTCCCAAGTTCTCGAATGACAGCAACCGTCTAGGGCGCTCTGCTAGATAGACGATTTGACTAAGTTTTAGTCATGCCCTTCGCTCTACCCCAAAATCAAGCCAATTATATCAGCCCATTGAGACTCGGGCAAGTTGGCCCACGACTTGAATAGGAATAGCCGCAGAACCGGTCGCTAGGCCGTGGCGGCGGACTTGAGATGCAGTTGCGTTGACGTTGACGGAGTCGTTCATGATTGGTTTACACACCCTGGTGGACAAAAGGTTGAAGGCAGCGGTCCCGACCAAGTCGGCATGGCTTGAGGCTTGGGGTTTTTTACTCATGGGCGTCGGGTTTTATCTCGCGCTCGCCTGCTACACGTTTAACCCCTACGATTACACACCAGCAGGCGTCAGTGCCTACGGTGTCCGCAACCTGGCCGGACCGGCTGGTGCCGTAGCTGCGGCGCATATCCTGGGGCGCTTTGGCGTCATTGGCATGGCCTGGCCGATCGCTTTTGGCGCTTGGGGACTGTTGACAGCGACTGGCTTCGTACTGCTGCCAGCACCGCGACGTTTTCTTGGCTTTTTGATCATCGCCGCGGACCTGTCAGGCTTTGCCCAGCTGCTGCTTGGCAAAACCCATCTGTCGGAACCCAGCTTTGGCTTTGGCGGCTTGATCGGCCATAAGCTCTACGCTTCGTTCGTGCCGCAGCTCGGTTACGGTGGTGGCTTGACCTGCCTCACCGTCGGCGGTGTGATCCTCTTGGTGCTGACCGGCAATATATCGATGTTTAGAACCGCGGAGCTGTGCAACGACGGCGTCTATTATCTGCGCCGGTCGCTGCGCCGCTTGGTCTCGCGTAAACCTTGGCGCTCAGCCAGCGCTAAAGCCGTTGTTCCTAGCGCAGCAGACGCCGAGGCGGCAACGCCGCCGGCGAAAGCTCGCGCCTCTGGCGCTGTGGCCTTGCAAGAGCCAGGGTCTCAGGTCCATTTGGACTTTATCTACGATGGCCCAGCTCACGGCAAGCCTAGCGCAGCCTTGTTTACAAAAACAGCCAAAGCCGCCGACCAATCGGCACACTTTAAATCGATGAGCGAACTTCTGGTCGCCCAACTTGCCGAGTTCAAGATCGCTGGAGAGATTGGCGAAGTGACTCAGGGCCCGGTCGTGACCACCTATGAATTCAAACCGGCCCCGGGGACCAAGCTTAGCAAGATCTCGGCGCTTGGCGAGGACTTGGCGCGGATGCTGAAGGCGCAAAGCCTGCGCGTTCTTGCCCCGATTCCTGGCAAAGACACCGTTGGTTTTGAAGTGCCGAACTCGGCCCCGACCATCATCGGCTTCAATGAACTCATCGGTAGCAGCGACTTCGCCGCGCAAAAGCGTAAGTTGCCCATCGCCATGGGCGTCGATATCTTCGGCCAGCCGGTGATCGAAGACCTGGCTGACATGCCGCATCTTTTGGTTGCTGGGTCGACCGGAGCTGGTAAATCGGTATTTATGAATACCCTGATCGGTAGCTTGATCGCACGCCACACGGCGACCACGCTTCGCTTGGTTATGATCGATCCAAAAATGGTCGAGCTGGCCGCCTACAACAGCCTGCCGCATATGGCTTGCCCAGTGGTCACCGATCCCGCCCTGGAAGCTCGCAGCGTGCTGCAGCGTTTGGTCGTGGAAATGGACGAACGCTACCGTCAGATGCGTGCCGTCGGTGCTCGCAGCATCGATGGCTTTAACGACGTCGTGCGTAGTCGTAAGAAGACCGAGTTTCTCGACTTTGACGGCAAGTGGGTGCCGATGCCCTAT
>JAPLFX010000132.1 GCA_026390445.1 Pseudomonadota bacterium | reverse complement strand
CTAATGCCGTGCCGGCCTTTACCCGCTTATGCGCATGGAAATGACCGGCTTCGCCGGGCTATAACCGCCGGCTTTGTCGTTCGACGGGCTGTCCGGGCCCTTTGACAGCAGCCCCCAAGGGGGCTTGATTGCCCTACTATCCAATGTTTCGGACCCGCAGGGCGCGTCGATGACGCCGCATGTGACGGCTGGGCCTAGTCACGGTGGTTTGGCGTGGAGCGGCACTAGCTTCAATTACACGCCAAGTGGCTGCTATGCAGGTGCCGACAGTTTCAACTATTATGTTACCGAGAATGTCCTGGGCCAGCCTTCGGGGACCGTCACCGTGTCCATTACCGTCAACCCGGGCGTGCCGTCGATTGCCGGCATCGCCAACATCAACGGCATGCTGTGGTATGTGCCCACGACGGTCAACGTCTCGGGTGTCGCGGCTGGATTTATCGGCCCGCCGATTACCGTGACGGCGACATCGTCTAATCCCGCTCTGCTGCCGAATCCAACGGTCACTTACACCAGTCCAAATCCGACCGGAACCCTAACCCTCACTCCCAAGGCCAATGCCTTCACCAACGCGGCTAATGCGGTCACGATCACGGTTACGGTGAAGGACGCCTGCAACAACGCGGCGAGTACCAACTTCACGACGAACATCCCGTTTGGCGCCTTAACGCGGCGCGGGTGGTGAGGCAGTTCTTTAAATCCGATAAGATGCGCCTCCTTCAGCCATCACAGCACGCGGCCTCTCCGGTCCCAACAGTCCGGCCGCTTTCCTTAGAATCATCCTGACCGCGGAATCCGCTTGAACGGAAAGTAGCACCGATCGGCACAATTATTGCTAGGGAGCTTGCAGGGACTTAGACAGCTGAGTATATCGTCATAGCAAGGAGTTCTTATGACACTCGGAACTATCCTCTTGATCGTACTCGTACTGATGTTGGTCGGCTCCGTGCCGGCTTGGCCACACAGTCGAAACTGGGGCTACGGCCCGACCGGCGTGCTCGGTGTGATCTTAGCGGTTGTCATAGTATTGACCCTGCTCGGCGTTATGCCGATGTTTCCGGGACACAGGCTAGCGCATTGAAGCTAGCAAGTGCTATGAGGAAGATCCCGCGTTGGAACGCCCCCGAGGTGCGCGATGCATCCTCTTTGATTGACGGCATACGCCTACATTGGATCGCGATTGGTAACTCGTCTGCGCTACCTCCGATCGTCATGTTACACGGGCTCAACGACAGCTCGCAAACCTGGCGCCGAATAGCGTCGGAATTGGCTCGCGATCGTCTGGTCCTACTACCGGATTTGCCGGGCCATGGCCGATCGGAGCGTCCCGACGCAAGCTATAAATTAGCTTGGTATGCTCATGTCATGTCTATTTGGCTGCAGCATCTGGGACATCTGGAGGTTGACCTGATCGGTCACTCGTTCGGTGGTGGCGTAGCGCAAATGATGCTTCTGGAGTGTCGTGCTCTAATCCGGCGGCTGGTTCTGGTTTCGTCGGGAGGCTTGGGCCGCGAGATCTCCATGGCGTTGCGACTGGCTTCGATCCCGCGCGTGGTTGAGCGCTTTGGCCAACCCTTCATGGCAGTGGGGACCCAACTCGCTCTTAGACTCGCCCGCGACGGTCGCACTCGGGAAGACATCGCTGCGCTTAGCGCCCTGAATGCCCAAAAGGGTTCCGCTCGGGCGTTTGCTCGAACTGTCCGCGACATTATCGACTGGCGCGGCCAGCGCCATACTTACCATCAAAGGATTCACGAGATTTCTGAGCTACCGCCAATGTTGGTGCTTTGGGGCTCTCATGATGCCATCATCCCGGCGACGCATGGCAAAGACATCGCGGCGGCATTTGAAGGCGTTCAACTGATTGTATTTGAGCACTGTGGTCACTACCTGCACTATGACAAGCCAGACCTGTTTGTCCGCACACTGCTGGGCTTTCTCCAAATCCAACACCTACCGCCGCCGCGAGCCCGCGCGGGGACGAATCCTACCTAGTCTGCACGGCATCGATATCCTTTTGTCGGCTCAAGCGTGCGCCAATTTTTACAAGCTCCTCCGAGATTTTCTTAGGAGGCAGAACAAAGTCGACGCATCCTGAAGCCTGCGCATGCAGAGGCATACTGTCGACTTCGGCCGACAGGTCTTGGGCGAAAGTTATTCCTCCCTGGGCCTTGATATGCTTGCATCCTTCGGTGCCATCACCATCGCCGCCGGAAAGGATTATACCAATCGCACGGGCGTCCATAACGTCGGCTAGAGAAATCAAAAAGTAATCGACCTGCTTATGGCGGCCTTGACTCATGGTCCGTGGAGAGACGACTTTGAATGCATTGCCTTTCAATAGCAGATTGGTGTTTGGAGGAATCACATAGACGTGATTGGCGTTCACCGGCATCCCTTCGGCAGCCTGAGACACTGGCATGCTCGTTTTCTGCGACAAAAGTTCAGCCAATAGACTTTCGCCCGTGGGGCTCATATGCGCGATCACGACGAAGGCCATCCCAGTATTGGACGGCAGAGCGTCGAGCAGTGCCTGATATGCTTTAAGACCTCCGGCGGATCCGCCGATGCCGACTATGAAGTCGGGTTGTATCTGAACCATACAAAGCCCTCAAAATGCCAACGGTCAATCCAGTTGCAAGTTCCCACGCGTCGCCGCGTCACACAGAGAGTCATAACGGCCGAATCGCAGGGATTATCCACTTGAATGACGAACATGTATAGGGTTCGTTTACATGTTTAAGGAAAACAAAATCCACATTGAGGGAGCACCAGCAGAATGGATCTGCCCGGGTTTCGTGCAGCGATCGGATAAGATGGAAACATGCCGTTCGTACGCCTTAGCGGCAGCAAAAGAACGGCCAATGCCTAGCACCCTGGACTCATAGGCGTGTAAACAGGGGTAATTCGAGAATCCCCCTATGGTCTTCACATTCGCAAACTCGTCCATCAGCACTCTCAAACTGCGCATCCGTCCAGTACTGCCGCTCTTCACTTCAATTGGCAAAACCTGCCCATGCCTAGCCAGCAGATAGTCGACTTCGGCTTTGGCGTTCTTCTGTGGTCTGATCCAACAGAATAGTTGGCGGCCCTCAGATCCAGCCGCCAATCCTTCGGCGATAAGATTTTGCCCGACAAACTGCTCCGCAGCGCGTCCCTCATAAGCTGCCATCAAGTCGCTGCCGCGCAGCAATGCTGTGCTTTCAATTCCGGCCATCCGCCTGGCCAAACCGATGTCTAGCAAGATGCATTTAAAGTGCTTGTCGGCGGCACTGCCGGCGAGCGGTAAACTGGCAGGCGATGCCGAGCGGACCCGGTGGCACAGCATGGCCTTTTCCAGCAAGCTGACCGAGGTTGCGGTTCTTTGGCCGAGATCGGCTTCGCCCAACGTCGAGTAAGTAACTTCCCGGCCGATAAACTGAAAGAGACGTCTTAGGACTAATCCCACGTTGGCAATTTGCTTGTCGCCACGTGCATACTTATGAATATCGTCAAGAAAGGATGTCGCGATCTGGTCAAGAACGTCGTCGGACTGAGCGAACGATCCTGTAGCCAAATAGGTGACTACGGCTTCTGGCATGCCACCGACGATCATATATTCGTGTAGCGCGTTATAGGTTTCCTGGACCATCACCTGGGTCATGCGGAAGGACAGGCCATGTTCCACATCATAGGTCGGCAACTGTTCCGCCAGGGCGGCGCGGCCCGAGGCATTCAGGTATTCAGCAAACGACAAAGGATAAAGCCAAGCGAACTCGACGCGACCCACGGGCATGCCAACTTCTTCGAGCGCGAACTCCAGGAGACTACCCGCAGCGATGACATGCAGCTCGGGCATCTCTTCATAAAAATAGCGCAGGCTCGCTATGGCCGCCGGACAGTCTTGGATTTCGTCGAGGAATAGGAGGGTCGAGCCAGCTTTAATGGTAGCCCGTGCCTTGATCTCTAACTCGGCTAAAATTCTCTTCGGATTGAGGTCGGGTTCGAACACCTCGCGATAATCACGACGACGCTCAAAATTGATCGTCACGACTGACGCAAAGGCCTGTGCAGCAAAGGTTTGCACGGCTGTCGATTTGCCAACCTGGCGGGCGCCGCGGATGACCAGCGGCTTTCGACGCGGCGAATCCCGCCATGCTTTCAAGGTGCGATCAATGGACCTTGTGATTTTCGGCATGGAAGCGTCACCGCCATAGGCTGACTACTCTATATTGAAATGACAACCATACTTTCCATTTCATTTATTCAAAATACAACCTTAATGTGCAAGCCACTGTAATCACTATTAGATAGGCTTCGAGGTTAGGCAACATGCGGCAACGGGAGCCCTGTTGTCGGACTCCACGCTATAGGGCCCTAAAGGGACAGGGTTTGCGCAGACCAGAGATCAAAATGGCGCTTTCATGTGCCGCAAACGGAGCTTGACAGCACTCCCCGATCTGGCCCCACAGAAAAGTTAACCCTAATTTTCGACCAAATTCTACATCCAATTAGTATAATATCCGGCCATATATTATAATAAAAATGGCTGAAATCGGGCCAAAATATCTTTTATATAATTAAATCTGCTAGTTATTGGTGAATCAATGAGACGACGTTGCTTACAGGACCTCATGGATTGGAAGATTCGATCGTCCCGCAAGCCTCTGCTCGTGCGAGGCGCAAGACAGGTTGGAAAGAGCTACCTAGTCCGCGCCTTCGGTCAAGACAACTTCCGCAATGTGGTCGAGATCAACTTCGAGATGCGCCCTGATCTAGCGTCCATCTTCGCTGGGAGCCTTGATCCGGAGCGATTGGTGCGCGACATTAAGATCGCTACCCAGCAGGAGATTCACCCAGGTGCGACTCTGATATTCTTCGACGAGATCCAAGTCGTACCGCAGGCGCTGACAGCGCTGCGCTACTTCTACGAGAAGATGCCCGAAGTACACGTGATCGCAGCCGGATCCCTCCTGGAATTCGCTATAGAAGAGGTCGGCATACCGGTCGGTCGGGTCGAGTCACTGTATCTGTATCCGATGAATTTCGGTGAGTTTCTTGAGGCCCGTGGTCACGGCAAATTATATGAGCTTGTGGAGGAACTTGGAGACGGACAGCCAGTCAGCGAATGGGCTCACAAACAACTATTAGCACTTTTATCGGAATACTTCGCTGTGGGAGGGATGCCCGAGGCTGTGCGGGTATGGTCGGAGACCCAGGACCTGCAAACTGTTGCCCGCGTGCACAGCACCCTAGTCGACAACTACCGGCAGGATTTCCCTAAATACGCCCGTCGCGCACAGGTTAAGTATGTCGAAACGGTGTTTCAAGCGATACCACGACTGCTTGGGCGCAAATTTGTTTACTCCCACGTCGACCCCAGCATTAAAGCTCGTGACCTCAAAGCGGCACTGCAGCTTTTGTCCAAGGCGGGCGTGGCACACATAGTTCACCATAGCAATGCGAATGGCATTCCGCTCGGGGCCGAAACAAAATCAGACGTATTCAAAGTGGTCTTCTTGGACGTAGCCCTAGCGCAATCATTGCTCGGCTTACAGCAAGGCTCCTGGATCTTGGAGCCCGCGACACAGTTCGCCAATCGCGGCCCCATCGTGGAGAGTTTTGTTGGCCAAGAGATCCTGGCAGCAAGCCCCCCGCACAGTCGCGCTGAGCTCTTCTACTGGGTGAGAGAGAAATCTACCAGCCTCGCCGAGGTTGACTACTTATGCACTAAGCAAGGACGCATCCTACCAATAGAGGTAAAAAGTGGCGGCAGGCGCAAAAGTAAGAGCGTGCAAATACTCCTAGCCGAAAAGCCCCATATGCACGAATACCGGCAGTTTTCGGTAGATAACTTCCAGACTTTGCGAGACGGACTCAATGTCCCACTGTATGCAGTGGACCGTGTGATCCTGTGATTCGAACAATGGTTGGTTTGCCATATTGGCTCATGCAATAAGGCGCTTTGGCAAGTACTCGCTCGACTATCGCGAAAAACTGGAAAGCCACGATCTGATACATGATTAAAATGACCAATTCGTCTCTTTTTGCTAATAAGGATTTATGATTGGATCACCACAAGACCTCGAATATTTTATGGAAGTTACGCGCACGCTAAACTTAACTCGTGCTGCTGAACGCCTCGGCGTCACCCAGCCGATATTGAGTCTGACCGTCCGTCGGCCGCAGACCCTTAGCCAAGGAGCATAAAAGATTATGAACGGTAGACATCGATTTCGACTCAAGCGAAAAATGCTGCTTTTGTCCCTCCTGCTCTGTGGCATGACAGAAGGATTTTTAGTGAGTTGTAGAACGGCTGAATCCCAGGTTATGGCCGGGAGCGACACGGTTGAAACCGTACGTTTTCCGCGTGCCTTTGCCGGTGGACAAATGCTGATCTTTCGCAAGGCTAACATGCTTTGTGGCGACGAAATCACGCCAAATTGGGGCACCCAGAGCAATGGTGAGGTTGCCTATCTCTCTTTTCAATTGGTGGGTCGTGTTTTAACGGCGGCTCCCTTAGGGACCACGGCGCCGCTACTTTCATTCGACGTGTTAAGCCTCGACGAGACGTCCATTGAAGTCGACTTCAACAAGGCGATCAGCACTGTTAAAGAGGACGATGTGGCGCGTGATGAAAAAGGCAACCCTTTGACAAATAGTGATGGAGTGCCTACCAAGACCATATCCAATGCGTACGATGTGGTGGCGGGAAGCAAGCATGTGCATGCCCAATATGCGAGTGATGCTGTTTTTATCCACCAAGAAATTAAGCTGGTAAGTCAATATCAAGATATTTATGCGCCGGCTGCCTTTGTTTGCGGGGTTCAATATAGTTTTGCGCTCCCCCCAAAAGCAGATCCTATCAAGCCTATGACTCTCACAGATCAAAACGCCTTAGATCGGTTTATAACCGGAGACGACGGTCTGGCTAAGCTGGTGAACTTAAATCGGCCCTTGGTTTTACACATAGAGCAAGGCACGTCCGCAGCGGTACAAACTGGGGTTGCCGCCGGGGTGGCCTATTGGAATAAATTGTCAGGACGCACTATTTTTACGCTTGCGGAGCCACAAAAGCGCGGAGAGTTCTTTTTCTCGCAAAATATCGTAAGGGTTCAGCAAAGCAGGATCCCTGGGGCTGGGTCGCTCATGCAGAGTGATCCTAAAACGGGTGAGCTGCTGCAACCAGGCTACGAGTTGCAGTTTCCCAAAGGGTTTGCCGATGATCCATGGCCAGACAACAATGACCCTGTCGATGTGAAAGTGAGTCGTCAGATCGCTTACGTCACCGCTCATGAACTTGGCCATGTGCTGGGGTTGCAACACAATTTTGCGAACCTGCCTTCAACCGGTGGAGGGAAACTCGGGTTTTTGTGTGCGTCTGTCATGTGCTACGCGCCTCCTTTCATGACGGTAGAGATGGGACAGCAAATCCTTGAAGGCAAACTGACGCTGAACTATGACAAGCAAGCTTTGGCATACCTTTATAGTGGGTCGCCACAGGGCAAATCGGTCCCTACTCCCTTCCAAGCTGACCAAAGGGGACCGGTCATACCCGGCTCCAGTAGCGAAGCCCAACCCAAGTAAGCGAGGTCTATCGACTATCGTGACAGCCTTCGCTCAACGAGGAGTGCAGGAAAGACCGATATCAGGAAGCCATGCCACGATCTGAACCATGACTAAAATGATTGTTTCGTTTCCTTGTGGTAGATATTATTTATGATTGGATCACCTCAAGACCTCGAATATTTTATGGAGGTTACGCGCACGCTCAATTTAACGCGTGCTGCTGAACGCCTCGGCGTCACCCAGCCGACATTGAGTTTGGCCGTCCGTCGACTAAAAGACAGCCTAGGAGCACAACTCTTAATCCGAGGGAAGACCGGTGTGCGATTGACTATCGCTTCTGCTGGATCGTGGACTTCCCGATGTTTGAGCGCAACGACGAGGGGCAGATCGAATTCTCCCACAATCCGTTCTCCATGCCTCAAGGTGGTATGGACGCGCTGGAGCACCAAGATCCGCTGACGATCAAGGCCTTTCAGTACGACTCGGTATGTAACGGTGTCGAGTTGTCGAGCGGCGCGGTGCGGAATCACAAGCCGGAGATCATGTACAAAGCCTTCGGTATCGCCGGTCACCCGCCGGAGACTGTGGATCACAAATTCGGTGGCATGATCCGGGCCTTCAAATATGGCGCACCGCCTCACGCCGGCATCGCCCCGGGTATCGATCGGATCGTGATGCTGCTCGCTGAAGAGACCTCGATCCGCGAAATCATCGCCTTCCCGCTCAACCAAAAGGGTCAGGACCTATTGATGAATGCCCCGGCCGAGGTGTAGGAGCGGCAGTTGCGGGACGTCCATATTCGCTTGGATCCGGCGCTGACTTCTGGTCGCAAAGATCCGGCGGCGGCTCGCCCCTAGGGTTGGCGACGTACGTACCGGCGAGGTTGGGAAGTTTGGCGACGTTGACCGTGCCACTGGTCAAGATGTTAGCAACCGCGATGTCAGGTGGCCCGACGCGCCCCCGTTAGCACCTAGCTCGTTGGATCGCCGAGCTGATCTTCGAGGCCGAACGGAAGGGCAACGCAGCCGAGATCTGCCGCCGCGAGGGCATCGCGCCAAAGCTCTTCTACCGCTGGCGTTAGCGTGCCAAGGAGAGCGTGATCCAGGGACTTGCGCAGATGAAGCATGGGGCTCTGGCTGCTGGCGAAGGCTGTAAAGATCAAGCCGACCGGGTGGCGGGGTAGCCGGGTTTTTGTGCAGATGCAGGGACATCCAACTATTCAGAAGGCACTCTTGGGGCGGAAGTCTCTGGTCACCGAGCTATTTCGCAGGCTCCTGCGGCGGTGCCCCCTTGGCGGTAG
>JAPLFX010000183.1 GCA_026390445.1 Pseudomonadota bacterium | reverse complement strand
CGTTGCAACCCAAGCGAGATCATCATGCCGACATCGAGACTATGGCTGCTTACCGCCTTGCTTGCCGCTTGCGGTACTAAGCCGACAAGCAGCAAGCTGCAGCACGATTTGGGCCGCCCCATCAACAACCCTTCAGCCTTTCAATGGGTGGACGTTCCCGACGACCTATACCCAGCCCTCGTCGGCGTGCGCGACGACCGGCCAAAGGCCCCACTAAATCGCGGCAACCTCCTGGCCGCAGATCACCCGGTCACTCAGCGCATGCAATTTTGGCTCGACCAGGTCGATGCCTCCTTGCGCCAAGCCCACGGTAGCGACTTGGCGCAGGTGCCGCGGCCTAGGGCCAAAGTGTTTCTCAGCAACGGCGTCAATGCATTCGTCAGCACCGTCCCGGTTTGTTTGGAGCTCAAGGCCATCATCCTGCGTGCTGAAGGCTCCGCCGGTGGCGATGAGAGCTCTGGCCCATCGACTGATGATGAGGCATGGGCCTTTTCCCGTCACTCTGGCGAATTTGCGGTGATGAAGGTCGGGGAGCATGGCGCCGCGAGCGGTGGCTTCAACTGTGTCAAGTCAGGTCTGAGCCTCACGCAGCAAGTGGATGACCTCAGGTGGAATCTACGCGATCTACCCGACTGCAAAGTCACCGTCGACGGCGACCTTGCGACGCTGTCGGCAGGCTGCCCGCGCATGCCTGGACGAGCACCGCTATCAACGCGACCAAGGCGCCTGGTGATGTCGGCGGTGTCGAACCAAGTCACCATCTTCTCGGCCACACTGGAGCTGATGTCCGAGCACGAGATGGCCGCGGTCTTAGCGCACGAGCTTGGTCATTATTATATGGCCCACGGCGTGACCCCAGCGGCGCAATACGGCATCTTCTACCACATCGACGCCGTCAATCCCGACCACAAGCCGGTGTCTGATCCGGTCTCCGCTGAGCTAGGCAAGCGCCTGATGGCGGCCATCCACAGGATGGTCTATTTCACGGTATTCCAGCCGATGCCGCAGCAACGACTGCACTCGTCCTTATACCTACCGCTGCGCGCCATGGCGCCGCTGTTGAGCACCATAACGGCCAGCGTCGGTACCGACCACTGCCAGCTCCTCAACCACTTCTTTGCGCAAGAACCCGCAGCACAGCTGCTCACCGGCTTTCCTTACCGACCGATGACCCAGCAGGCCGAACGGGAAGCCTACGAGCGCTTTGAATCCCTAGCCCTGAGTTGCGCTAGCAGCATCCAGCTAAGTCCTGACGACGACCGCGTTGTTACCGCGCTGACGCGAGAACTTGGCAGAGAGGACCATCGCCTGATCCAAGCTATCCAGCCAATGCCCAGCGCCACCTCACTCACGAGACTCCTGCTGACCCTCTCGGAGCTGGCGATTCCGCAAGCGGCGGCAAAGCAGGCGACGATGATGAACGCACTCTATAGCGAAGCGATCCAGCAAAACCTTGGTTGGTTTACAGCGGAGCAGGAAGCCGACGAGCTCTCCGCAGAGTGGCTCGACTCGCTAGGCATCAACCCAACGGCCTTGGTTGAATCCCTGCTCAAGATCATCAAGGCCACCGAGACCACCGGCACCGAGCCAGCCACGGGCACCATTCGCGCTGCAGCCTGCGAGGCCCTCTACCGTCATGGGTGGCACCACGACGATGGCTCTGCAGCCATGGTTCCGGTGGCCCTGTGGAATGACATCCATCACTCAGGGTGCTTTCGCGCCTTCAATGCGGACCGGGAGATCCGGGCTCATCACTTGGACAAGCATCAAAGCACCCAGGCGCCAAGCAGCGGCAGCAAAGGCTGGGAAGAGCTCGTGACCGAGCTCAAACGGCTGCGGCAACCCTGAGGCGCCGCGCAGGACGACCAGCTCCTAGCCGAGGTTGAGGCTAGGAGCTGGCGGGATTGCCGTTATTGGAACACGCACTCAGACGTCGAGTAGTCCCAGGCGCACTGCAGCTGGGCATTGCAGAATTCTGGGCCAGCGCTAAAGGATGGGCAGAAGATGTCGTAGGCGAAAGCAGGAGCCGAGCTTAAGGCAACGACAGCAAAGATCGATCCGATGATTTTTTTCATAATGGTAAACCTTTTTAACAGAAGTGTTTTTAACAAGATCTTTCTAACAGGCTATTTGCAATACAGACAAATTGTTTATAGTGAGGTGTAACTTCATCTTTCTAGAACCATGCACCAGTACCTTTAATTTTCGCATAAAAAGGACAGGAACCGCCCCGTAGTGCCGTTCCCGTCGAGGGCTCTGAGAGCGCTTGCTAGTCCCCCTTCAAGGCGTGCAGGCCAGCGTGCTCGTGCTGACCAGAGGGTTGGCTGCCAAAGCCGTAGCTTCTTCGCGGCTTTCGCGATGCCGCCGTCTTGCGCAATCGTCTTGAAGTACAGCAGGTGATGGTCATTCACCCAAGGTCTCTGTCCTATACTTCCTCCACTTTGCTTAAAGCAAAATCGAGGCTACTTATTATCTATTTTAGCAAACCAGTCGTTTTGACGATACTAAATCCATCAAGCGGGTGTTCCCGCCTTAAAGGGGAGAGCCTTCAATGGATTCGAACAACGTCCAAGAGATCATCCGCCGCTATCGCAAGCCGGTCATCGTCGCCGTGGGGGCGATGGGTGCTGTGTTGATGCTCGGTGTCGTGGGCACAGGCTACGCCGTGTACAAGACCGCTTCCTTCGCCGCCGACAAGCTCAAGTCCTTGGAGCCTGGAGTCTCCGAGCTGCCTGCTCAAGCCTCAGGGTTCGTAGAAGGCGTCGTCCTCAACGTGGCGAGTGGCTGGTTACAGCAAGGAGCCGCAAGCGGGAAGGTCGCCAAGGTGAAGAATGGGCTCTCCTGCTTCGATGCGCTTGGGGGACCTAGCCCAACGGAGATCGTCGGCTACGTCCAGCGGACGATCACTGACGCAACGTTGACGACGCAGCTTCAGGATCTCAATAAGAGCCTGAGCGGGAGCACGACGACCGCCAACGGTCCCGCTGCCTGTACAAGTTGGCTTCTAAACGGCTAGCCAGAGAAAAATGGAGGGAGTGCCGGTATGGCTATTGGTAAACGAATACTTTTGTTCCTACTGACCAACGCCTTGATCGTAGTCAGCATCTCGGTGGTGCTCAACCTGCTCGGTGTCCAACCCTACCTGACGGCGAAGGGCATCGACTACCAGTCGCTTGCTGCCTTCTGCTTGGTCTGGGGCTTCGGCGGAGCTTTCATCTCGCTTGCCCTTTCTAGGGTCATGGCGAAATGGATGATGAAAGTAAAGGTCATCGACCCCTCGTCCGTAGTCGCCGAGGAACGTTGGCTTCTGGACGCCGTAAGCAGGTTCTCCAACCACGCCGGTCTGCCGAAAGTCCCCGAGGTCGGCGTCTACGAGAGCGACGACCCCAACGCCTTCGCAACGGGTCCGACTAAGGCTCGGGCGCTGGTGGCGGTCTCTACTGGTCTACTGCGGCGCATGAATCGCGCCGAAGTTGAAGGTGTCCTCGCCCATGAGATCGCCCACGTCGCCAACGGCGACATGGTGACCATGACGTTGATTCAAGGCATCGTAAACGCCTTCGTCATGTTCTTTGCCCGCATCGTCGCGTGGAGTCTTAGCCAGTTCGTCGAGGAGGAACATAGAGGCGTCGTCAACTTCGTAGCTGTCTTGATCTTCGACATCGCCTTCGGACTGCTCGGCATGATGGTCGTCGCAGCGTTCTCTAGGCACCGCGAATACCGCGCGGACGCCGGTGGTGCAGATCTCGCAGGTAAACCAAAAATGGTCGCCGCTTTGAAGTCGCTTCAGAACGCAGTGCAAGTGGAAGAAGACGCACCGCAGTCAATGGCAGCGTTTAAGATTTCCGCGACGAAAAAGCGCGGGTTTATGGCGCTGATCTCGACGCACCCGTCACTTGAAAAGCGGATCAAAAAACTTCAGGTTGCCTGAAATATCCACTAACCACATACTTAGAGGTGTTAGGACATGCACAACTTACTTCCTGGACTACGCAACTTTAGCGAAAAAGTGTTTCCTACGCAGCAGAAGCACTTTGAAGCTTTGTCTCAAGGTCAGAAGCCGCACACGCTTCTTATCACCTGCTCGGACTCCCGGATTGACCCAAACCTCGTAACACAAACGAAGCCAGGTGAAATTTTCATCGTGCGCAACGCGGGGAACGTCGTCCCGCCTTACGGCGCCTCTCGCGGCGGTGAGGAAGCCGCCATCGAGTTTGCCGTGGACGGGCTCGGGGTCACAAACATCGTGGTCTGTGGGCATTCCCAGTGCGGCGCGATGGCGGCAATCGCCAACGACGTGAACTTGGATAAGATGCCTTCGGTCAAGCGCTGGCTCGATCACGCCCAGTCCACGCGGCGAAGAATGGCGGACCTCCCAGGAAAGTGCGACTTGCATGATGTCGTCGAAGACAACGTGCTTGTGCAGGTCGATAACTTGAAGACGCACCCAGCGGTGTCCGCAGCGATCCGAGGAGGACGTGTGCAGGTGTTTGCCTGGGTCTACAACTTCGAGTCGGGCTCCATTGCAATCTACGACCCCGACGCAAAGCGCTACGTACTTTCCACAGAGGTCAGAGAGGAGACCGTAGAAGATGCAGCCCGATTCGCTCTATGAACGGCCGTTGGGCGGTCTAAGCCGAAACGGCTCCGCGGTTCTAAAGATAAAGAAGCAGGTCGGGCCCTCTAACCCTGAGTGCGCACCCCTGACGAACCAAGCCGAGTCGAAATCGTTTTTGGCGACAGCACTTGCTTGGCAAGGATCTGTTACGCCGCGAGTGCTTCCGCGTGTGGCTGTCGCCGCTCTTTACTCCACGGCGGTGTATTTCTTGGCAACGCTTGTGCCAGAGATCGCAATTCCCATAACGCCCTTTGAGTATTCGGGCGCTGTGCTAGCGCTGATCTTGGTCTTGAGGGTCAACGCGGGGCACGACCGCTGGTGGGAAGCACGTAAAATCTGGGGTGGCATCGTCAACCAGAGCAGGAACCTGGCGCTGATTGTTCACGGCTACACCCAAAACCAAGATGCTTTGGTTACTCAGCTTCTAAAATGGGTGGCATCTTGGTCCTACGTCATGCGCGACTCTCTTCGCAACGAGAGGACGTTAACCGAAGTCACCACCTTGGTCGGCTTCGATGAAGTCGAGAACATACGTCGTGCTTCACACATGCCGATGTATGTCGGGATGCGCATCACCGCGATGCTTGCCGAGCTACGCCGGACAGGGCTTGACCCCTTCGCATTTCAAAGAGCCGAGACTGAAAGGTCTCAACTTATTGACGCGATCGGCGCGTGCGAGCGCATCAGGAACACAAGGATGCCATACGTCCTTGCGATCAAGACGCGAAGGTTCATACTATTCTTTTTGCTCTTGCTGCCGTTGGCGCTCGTCGATCGCATCGGTCTTCTCACGCCGGTCGTCGTAGCGCTGGCGTCATACCCGCTCCTCTCTTTGGACGAAATTGGCGCGGAGTTGCAGAACCCCTTCTCGCCAAGAAACCTAAGCCATCTGCCGTTGACGGAGATATGCAACGTGATCTCGAACAACGTCATCGGGCTTCTCGCGCACAAGCGTACTTGAATTAGAACTTTGCACTAATTTTAAAACCACTACTGGTGGTTTTAGTGATGAAAGCGCTAACTCACTAAGTTTACTAAGTACATGCGATCTCTTCCGAAACCAATCAAGGTGTCGGCAGTTTTTCGGCTGCTGCGACCCCATAAATTCACAATTTATTTAATAAATAGATTACCTAATAATTTTTAACTAAACATGTATATATAGATTCCGATAAAGTGTATGTACAGCTAATCGGGGGCTTCATGCTGCAACGTGTCTTCACAATGTTAGACCAGGAAATTACCGAACTAAATGGGCGCAGTCGTGCAGAGGGAATGGCCGAAATCCCGCGCTTTTATATCAACTAAGAAAAATGGCCCTCTGATCAGAGACTACCTAGCACTGAGGCCAAGCGCTCTCTTCTTCGCCTTGGCTAAGACCTATAAGCTGAATCTGGAGCAGTTCCTATGAGCGCGCCAGCCGACCTTCTTGCCCGCGCCCGCACGTCCGCAGCGAAAGCTCGTTTAGAGCGAGCGTTGCCGCGCTTTCAGCGCGTCATCGGCAAACTACTTGGCGCAGGGATCCTCGTCAGTAGCGAACCGGTACCACCGTACCGTGGCCGTATCAAAATTAGCGACTATCTTTGGGCGGCAGAACTAGAACCACGGCTTTTTGAGCTTTTGCCAGCACTTGTACTGAAATGCCCGGGATATTTTTTGGACCTCAAAAGGTGTCCTAGTGACCTGCGTCATTTGGTAAGAGCCATTAGAAGAGGCGAAGCAGAAGTGGCCTATCACGGCGTCCCGAAGGATGAGTACCTAAAGTGGATCACTCGGGTCGGACGTCGCGACAAAGAACCGACGTCGCTGAAGTCCTTTCGGTTGACGCAGCAGGACCTGCGCATCCTTCGCTGCTTGCAGGAGCTAGGTTATTCAGAGGTTGGTGCCGTTCGCCTTGGCTTACAGCTTGCACTTGCCCAGGCACGGTCGGCTTCGACTTGAGTGTCGACCATTCCGCCGCCGATCACCCACTAACTGCAAATGATTCTGGCAGGGTGCGCATGCTAAACAGGAAAATGACAAAACAGCAAGCTCTGTGACCCGGACGTATTCGCTGATGCTCGGAGCAGATCTGTACACACCAAATTCAGATGTCCAGAATGACGTGCTTTGATACCATCGGCCAGCCCTCCTCGAGCGGCGAGGCGCACCACAAACTTGGAGACTATGATCTATGACCTTACCAAGTCCCTCTTTCGCTAACGAAACCTCAAACAGCCGCTTCTCTTCCGTAGATGGCGCCCATGGTCTTTTGCTCGGCTACTTGCTTTGGCTGTTTGGTTTCACCGGCGCTCATCGCTTTTATTACGGTCGACCAGTGAGCGGGACCATCTGGTTGTGTACCTTTGGCCTGTTCGGCGTGGGCTGGCTGATTGATGCATTCCTTTCCTAAAGGACGGATCAACTACGCAGTTGCCTGGCTCTTGCTAACCTATTTTGGTGTGTTTGGGCTCCACCGCTTTTACATTGGCAAAGTGTGGACCGGCATCCTCTATCTCTTCACTGGCGGCTTGCTCATGGTGGGTGTGGCCTACGACTTTTGGAATCTAAACAAGCAAATCGCTGAGAGAAGTTGATTTCAGAGTCCCACCTGCCCCAAGAAGGCAGGCGGCAACACTCCAAATGGACGGTCAATCGCGCCTCTATCTTGGGCGCCGGAATTCCAAGTATACACGCCGGCAGTGCTGGCCGGCTGCCGTGGCCCGAAACTTATGGACGATGTCAGCAAATGCAGAAGGAACATGGTCGATGGGATCATCGGTCATCACGCCCCGGTCGCGGCGATAGATCATCTCAGGCCACATGAGAACAGGGTAAGCCAATGCGGCCAGGGTTAAATCGGCGGCCGAAAACTGGCCACTAACGAGAAAGTTTTTATTTTGAT
>JAPLFX010000237.1 GCA_026390445.1 Pseudomonadota bacterium | reverse complement strand
TGCCTACGGTGCTCGAGGCTCGTTCGCCAATCACCGACTCTCGCTCGCCAACCCCCAGCAAGCAGACGGTGATCTTGTTTATACGCTTAAGCGCGCCTGGTCCGATGGCACCGAAGCCATCGTCTTGTCGCCAGCGGAAATACAAGGAATACAGCAAGGCCCAGCTGAAGCTGGCGGAGGAGGCCCTGCTGAAGCAGGACCGGGACGATCGTCAGTTCTTCAATCTAGCCATTTCGGTCGACCGCGAACGCTTTCAGCTGGCCAAGGAGTTGGTTGCCGAGTTCCGCCATAAATTACACGACCGTCTCGCCAACGACAGCGCCTGCGAACGCGTGATCCAAATCAATATGCAGCTCTTCACCACATCATTGGTCAACATATCCAAGGAGACGTGATGACACTCGCCCGGACATTAGTGTTGTGGTGCAGCATCGCCGTCAGTGGTCACGCTATGGCTGGCGCTGGCGTGTCTGGAGGCAACCCTTTCGTGACCATCCATAATCTAGCACAGGGGTATTTTTTCACCTCGGGCAGACCAAGTGGACAAGAGGTAGTCGACAAGTCCGTAGCCTATGAAATTGGCGGCGGTGCTTACAAGATAACGATAGCGCCAGGCAACTATGACGAAAGCATCTGTCGCGTGCAGGGGGCGGCTTCAAGATGGTTTGCCGTGGTGAAGCGCCTGGGTCCGTGGTCGGTCAGATTGTCTATGCTGATGGCTTAGCATTCAAAGTGACTTTGGTTGCGAAAAGTCTCGGGGCGGACGCGCGATTATCGCCTCAACGAAATCATCGGTCGAAATCGTGATAAGCTCCCTATCCAATTTACGACGCTTTCGATACCGCCTTTAAAAAATGGTAGCACTATCGACCTTAGCTACACTACTTTAGAGTTGTACCGGCCCGATGTTCAAAAAGGGAGAATAGGCTGGCTTTTCCCAGGATTCACTGCGATCGGCCTAGACAGTTCCAACGTCGAGTACGAAGTGAATATCAGTTCACGAATCGATCATATCGAATTTCAGCCCCAGCCTCAGCCAAAAATGAATTGATTAGCACATCACCATGACCACCAAGGTCGAGCGCCGTTCTAAGGCGCTCGACCTTGCCACTACTTGGGCTTGTCACCGCGTCGACCACATCAGCCCGCCGCGCGCTGCCGGGCCTTCCAGAGGTCATACTCTACCTGAAGCGATACCCAGGTTTCTGCTGGTAGGCCCAACAGAGTTTCTAGTTGCAGTGCGAACTCGGGGGTGATCGCACGCTTGCTGTTTAGTATTTCGTTAATTTTAGCAAATCGACAGCCAAGCATTCTTGCAAGTTCTGATTGGCTGATACCTCGCTTGTCGACGAACTCTTCGCGCAAGACCCGGCCTGGGTGCTTAGGCGTTGGCTTGGATGATCTTTGGACTGGGAATGCAGCTCGGTTTTCATCCAGCCAATTGAGATATTCGACTAAATTCACCTGGTGACGACCTCACTTCGAGTGCAGCTTGCGAATCTGCTGAATGACGGGCCATTGATCGAACATCTCAGCAAACTTTTTAATGGACGACCAGTCCAAAGCGTTGTTCTTCTCAATCAGCGCCGCGATGTCAGCTTTGTCACGAAGCTCGCGTTTTGGGTCGTTGCAGTAAGCCTGAATTTTCAACCCGATAAGCCCCTCGGCGCTGATGACTTTGATGTTCAGTCGTTGGTCCACCTGGGCCTGTTGCAGGAGCGCGAGACTAATCGGGCGATTTGCACAAAGCACATCAACGGCGATCTCCCCGGCAAATTGGATCACCTCACTCGTCTCAGCAAAAAGCGTGAACCCATTAGAGAGCATCAGATGCTTGAGCTGCAACCGATGGCTGCCATCGACTAGAAAATCAATGTCGTTGGTAAAGCGCTGGACATTATATGCGCCCAGGGCCAGACCACCAATGATCGCGGCGTCAATTCCAGCCTGGGCTAAAAGACTGTGAACATGATGTAATTGATCGAGAATGCGCGCCAAGCGACTCACCTCTATACGCCTATATCGTATATGAGTATACGCCTGGTGTCCTCGAATAGTCAAACCGGTACAGAGATGATGTACTGTTTACCTCCATAACTTGCACGACGGTGATACTACCATCAGCGTGCTCTTCATAAATCAATCGTTATGCTCTATTCAAACGCACCGAACTCTGACCTCGGCGGGGACCCAATAACGGCTTATCGTGAGCCCGGTAGCTTCCGCACTCGACGCATGCCTTCTTCTTCCACTGCGTGCGCCCAGATGACGACGGCCTCGCGAATATGGGGTGGGCTGCCGGGTATCGCTATCGGACCTTGACATTTGACCATGATGGAAAAGCCGCCTGAGACATAGTTTGTGGCGCTAAACATGACCAATGAATATTCAGGAGTTAGATCCTGAAGCCAGCCTTTAAACACAGTATTTCGAGCCTTCAAGATCAATGATTTCGTCGGAGCCCCCTGGCATTTGTCGTCGTTGAACACTTGAATATGGCTTGGACGCGAAGTGTCTACACTTACTCCTCCGCCTTCTCGTTCTAAGACGGTCGCCGTAACGGTGACAGTTAGATCCGCTTTTGGCGCCACACTGCGTTTTTGATCGTCGAGGGAGTTCATGCTGAAAGGATAGCAGTTGCCGGTGTTGGTACTTTTGTCTCCGGTCCATGCACCGGCATCAAACTCGCCTAGTCGTCGACCAGCCTATAGGCCCCCTGCGCTAATTCAAACGCCACAGTTAGCAAGCTCAGCCCACAGATTCTTTAATAGTTAGATATATCAGTTAGTTAAACCAGCTCAAGTCGTTCGCGAAAAGAGCCGATAAGAGCTATATTAATGGGCCTATAAACAGCCCTACTTAGCCAATGGAGTTGACCATTATGTTCAAGAAGACGCTCAACCTTTCGCAACTTAAGCGTGAGATCAACGATCTGCTTGGCGACTTGACCGGCGACGACGCGTTACAAGTCGTTCATCGCGGCAAGCAAATCAAAGTTATTATCACTCAGGAGCATTACTTCAAGCTCCTCGGCCAACTTGCTCAACGCACTGTCACTGAGCCTGGCGACTTGGCAGCAGATGTGCCCAGCACAACTCGAAAACAGGCTCTAAAGCAGAAGCTAGAAAAGGCGAGTGATGGTGATAGGACGAAGATTAATACTATGGACCAGATTCGCGTCCGAACGACATGACCAAACGGCTTTTGATATCGCGCTGCAATACGGCGAACAAGCTGCTTTCACCTATCTTGACGGCATCGCCCAAGCTCTCAGCATCATTGCACGCCATCCACGAATTGGTCGCAGAATCTTCCCACATCTCGCCAAGCGGCACCGACATGTTACCAGTCGCGGTTGGGAAGTGTACTACGACGATGACCACTCTAACCGGCGAATCATCGTCATCGATATACAACGCGAGCCTTCTACGTCTAAACGTTGAATCGAAACTCCATCACGTCGCCATCTTGCACCACATACTCTTTACTCTCAGACCGCAGCTGCCCGAGCTCATTCAACTTCACGCGGGACCCAGCCTTTGACAAGTCAGCGATGGTAGACACCTCGGCCCGAATAAAGCCGCGCTCAAAGTCCGAATGGATCTTACCAGCTGCCGCCGGCGCCTTGTCACCACGCAGGGTGCTATAGCGCCTGAAAAGTACACCCAGGAGGCCTTTGAATGCCCTACATTCATAGCGTCCGCCGGAAGCATCGCGGCCGTGCCCGATTGACTGTCGATGCGATTAACCTGCTAGGCGTACCCATCAGTACCTGCGGACGCGGCAGGCGTTAAGTGCGAAGGGACATCATGCAATCACCAAAAAACGCGCCCCCAGACATCGGTCCGGTCCAGGTGTTAAGGCTGCCGACTTGCACGGGGCTACTACGATTGGCCATAGTCCCAAGTCCCAAGTCCCAAGGCGCCGTCCTTGCCCTGCCCAAAGGTCCACAAGGTGCCATCGGTACGCTGGGCCTGTGAGCCCCAATCACTGCGGCACACCTTGATCCGTTGGCGCAGCATATCTACGAGAACTTCATGGTCGATTGTTCCGAAATAATTTCGTAAGTCGATATCCATGAGTACCTCGCATTCATGCCTATACAGGAAGGTTTTGAGTGCCTTGATTGCCGTATCGTTGGCTGGTTTGCTTGGACGCTGTTTCAGTCACCCACAAGCTGTAACATCAGGACGACTGCTCCAGCAATCGACCTAGTTCGCCGGCAAAATACAGGGGCAGATGGTGGCAGGTGAAAGTCACTGGCGCCACTCCGACGGGCGTCACGACATCGTGCCGTGCCTGCTCTACTAGCGGCGGCCCGAGACTAAATTTGATCGCACGCGGACTGTTGCGGGCCGCCACGAATTGCAGCAACGACTTCATAGAGCCGGATTTGCCACTCTTAACCTCGATCGGCACAACATGCGAGCCGCTTTGGAATAAGAAATCCACCTCGGCATTGCCCAACTTGCCTTCACGCAGCCAGTAGTAGAGGGTTTGTTGATCGCTGGCGGGACTCAAATCCACCAGGTGCTGCGCGATGAACTGCTCGGCCAATTTGCCCTTGAAGAACAGCGACTCATCCAGAGTCGTAAGAGACTGCCGGAGTCCTGCCATCCGATTGAGTAGTCCAATGTCCAGCCAGTAGGCCTTAAAAACCCGATCATCAAGCTGGGCGGCCAAGGGAACACCATCGCCATGCGTATGAAAAGCCAGCCGCACCAAGCGTGCCTGTCTGAGTAAATCAATGCAGGCGCGCACCTGGGCTGATCGGTGATCAGGCGCCAGCACCGATGCCTTGGTTTTGTGTCCGATGGCGCGCGGTAGACAATCGTAGACGCGCTGCAGTAGAGGCAGCTGCGTCTTCTTGCCATACTTGGCAAAGTCATCGCGATAGGTGGCAATAATGTTATCTTGAAGGTCTCCCCAGTCCAGCCCGCGCGGATTCTCCGCGTGATAGGCAACCACCTCGGGCATGCCGCCGAGAATCGTGTAGGTGTGCACCAGTCGCATCGCTTGGGCGTGAGTGGCTGCCGGCCAAGGCTGACCGAGTTGGTAGCGTTCAATCTGCTGCAAAAGCCAATCTTCGCCCTTCGCAGTTAGGAATTCCGCGAAGGTCAATGGTTGCATGAATCCGTACTGGATGCGTCCTACCGGCATGGAATACGAGTGATCAGCTAGCTCGAACTCCAGGAGTGACCCTGCGGCAATCACAGGGAGGCTCGGCCAATCCTCGTAAAAATAACGTAAAGCCGCCAAGGCGCGCGGCGTGGCCTGAACCTCATCGAGGAACAGTAGGCCACCTTTGTCATCAATGGACGTCTTAAGCACGCTCTCCAAGTTGCTACGGATGAGTTCCATGTCCAAGGAGGCAAAAATCGCGTCGAGGTGCGGATGTCGCTCGAGGTTGACCTCATACAGGGTTAACCGTTGCGCCGCAGCGAACAGCCTCACTGCGGTCGACTTACCTACCTGCCTCGCCCCGCGTAGCACGAGCGGCTTGCGAGTTTTGGATGAAATCCAGTATTTTAGGTAAGTTAGGATGCGCCTTTGCAAAAATAACCCCCTGTTTTAGCAAGTACAATGCTATATTAACGGGTTGTTTCCGTCAATTTCCTTCGCGGGGCCCCAGCTACCGGATCTTCCTGGTGCATCTCGGTACCTTCGTCGCTGCCCGCGAGGCGGAGGGATGGCCGCTCCCCGCGCTATATCAAGGTACCCGCCGATTTCACACCGATCTCTTGAAGATATCCCACCTACCAGCCGGCAACCGCATCCCGCCCGGACCTGGACAATGTCGGTGTCCCGACCGTATTGATTTTGCTAGGATTGCGCCTCGACACATGGCCGTAGCGGCCAGATCATGGGAGGCCCTCTGACGACGTTAGCCAGCGACAACGCGCAGATCCGTGCCGAGGTCGAACACATCTCCTTTCGCAACGACGACAACGGTTGGACGGTGCTGAAGGCGCGTAATTGCGATGACGACAGCGTGCTGACCGCCACGGGGTTTTTCGCCGCCGTGCATGCGGGTGCCCAGTTTGAATTCTTCGGCGCCTGGGCCAAGCATCCCACCTATGGCCAACAGTTCAAGATCGACAGACTGGTGCCGATTCGCCCCTCGACCAAGCCGGCGATCGAGCGCTACTTAGCGTCTGGACTCGTCGATGGCATCGGACCCAAGACCGCCGCGCGGATCGTCGCGCACTTTGGCGCGACCACCCTCGACATCCTCGATGCCGAGCCAAAGCGGCTGCACGAAGTCCCGTCGATCGGCAAAAAGAAGGCCGGCGTGATCATCAAGTCCTGGCTCGACCAACGCGTGGCCTCGGACGTCATGATGTTTCTCAACACCCACGGCATCTCGCCGCTCTTTGCCGCCCGCATCCTGCGTCACTACGGGCCCGATGCGATCAAACACGTCTCGGCGGACCCGTATCGACTGGCGAATGACATTCAGGGGATAGGCTTTCTGTCCGCCGACAAGATCGCACGCAGCATGGGCATTGCCGCCGACTCGATCGAACGCATGCGGGCGGCGACCCTCTATCAGATCCAGCAAGCCGAAGAGCGTGGTCATTGCTATGTGACCACGCCGCAGCTGATCAGCGCGCTGGCCGGTAGCCTTAGCCTAGACGGCGACCGCATCACCCCGAGATTAGCCGATTGCTTGAGCCATCTAAACGAGATCGGCGCGATTGCGACGACGCTGATCGACCATCCCGATACGCCAGAATCAGGCCAGATTCGCGTCCATGCCCGTACGGACATCCTGATGGCGGAATGGAATGTCGCTCGCTGTGCACAAAAGCTCCTGGCCAAACCACTCGTGGCCGAGACCGAACGCATCGACGCTTGGCTCGCCAAATACGGCGAAGCCTCCGGCACTATCCTCGCACCGGAACAACTTGAAGCCGTGCGGAAAGCCGCGACCCATCGCCTCTTTGTCTTGACCGGTGGACCGGGTGTCGGCAAGACCACGACGGCTAACACCATCATTCGCCTGCTCAAGGCCATGGGTAAAACCGTCGCTTTGGCGGCACCGACTGGACGCGCGGCGCAGCGCTTGACCGAGGTCGCGGCGGCCCCAGCCAAGACCATCCACCGCACGCTGGAATGGCTACCGCACCTGCATTCCTTCGCTCGCGACGAAACCAACCCGCTCCCGGTCCAAGTGGTCATCGTCGATGAAGCGTCGATGCTGGATATTCGCCTGGCCGATGCCTTGATCCGGGCCGTCCCGCCTAACGCCCAACTGATCCTCATCGGCGATATCGATCAATTGCCGTCGGTCGGTCCTGGCAATGTCCTGCGCGATCTGATCGATTCCGGCGTCGTGCCCTTTACCCGCCTGACGCAGATCTTTCGTCAGGCCAGCTATTCGCGCATCATTCAAACCGCTCACGGCATCAACAACGGTGCCACCGTCGCCTTTGCCGACGCGGACGCCAGCAGCGACTGCCAGTTTATCGAAGTCGACAGCGGTGACGACATTCGCCGCACGGTCCTAGACCTAGTGCAGCGGCGGATCCCCCAGGAGTTCGGCTTTGATGCGGCCAGCGACGTCCAAGTGTTGACGCCGATGAACCGCGGCGAGCTTGGTACCGCGGCGATCAATGACGAACTGCAACGTGCCCTAAACCCGCCCGCGAGTCACAAGCGCGAGATGAAGCGCGGCACCCTGATGCTGCGCCAGGGCGACAAGGTGATTCAGAGCGTCAACAATTACGACCTGGGCGTGTTCAACGGCGATATCGGCTTCGTCCGCGATGCCAAGGTGGAGGGCGGCAAACTACTGGTCGCCTTTGGCGACGACCGCTTGGTGACCTATGAGGACGAGGCGACGCTTGACCTCCGCCTGGCCTATGCGATCACCATCCACAAGTCCCAGGGCAGTGAGTTTCCCGTCGTCGTGATTCCCTGCTCGATGCAGCACTATGTCATGCTGCAACGCAATCTGATGTACACTGCGTTGACGCGGGCCCGTAAATTGGCCTTTTTCGTCGGCGCCAAGCGCGCGCTCCAATTCGCCATCAACAATAAGACCAGCAGCGCCAGGCAGACCGGCCTCGTCGCTAAACTGCGCACCCCATAGGAGCCCTCCGCCGCATGCGTTCGCCTCGCGCCGTGTTCGTCGCCATCTCTCTGTGCTGGTTGCTTGCGGCCTGGTTCATGCCCCTGGTCCAAGACGAGGCCTACTACTTTGCCTGGGCGCAGCACCTGGCCTTCGGTTATTTTGATCACCCGCCGATCGTCGCCCTGATCGGCTGGAGTGCGACCTTCGCGCACGGCGTACCGCTGATCGCTAGACTTGGCACCGTGCTCAGCGCCAGCTTGACCTTCGCGCTGGCGGCGCGCTTGTTTCGCGTCCTTGGCCTGCGCACCCGCGAAGCGCAGGCGACCGCGCTGCTCCTGGCTTTTGGCAACATCATGGGGCTCATTCTAGGCGTCATCACGACGCCAGACACCGGCCTGATGCTGGCCTGGACCCTCGCCTTGACCGAAGCCGCTCTGGCGCTTCAAGGCTCGCACCGCCGCTGGCTCACGGCAGGACTTGCGACCGGTCTGGGCTTTCTCGCGAAATACACCATGGTGCTCATTGGACCGGTGTTTTTGTGGGCGCTGATCGCCGAGGCCAGGCGCACGCCCCGGACTCAACAAGCCGCGCTGCGCACACCGTGGCCCTACGCTGGCGGCTTGGTGGCCCTGCTGGTCGTCCTGCCACACTTGGCATGGAATGCTGACCACGACTGGATCACCATGCGCTTTCAGCTGCGCCACGGCTTCGCTAGCAGCTATATGAACCTGCCCCGCAGCGACGTGTTGCCGTGGCCCGACGATGCCGCCCCCGGTAGTCGCGAGTGGCAGTTAGCGCAGGCCTTCCAAGGACCGCCTGAAGAGCCGAAGCCGCGTCGCGTACCGACGGTGTTTGACCCGTATGTGAAGGCGCTCAATCGCTGCATCGGCTTTTTTGGCAGCCAGCTATCCTTTTGGGGGGCGATGCTCGCTGCCTTTGCCTGGACGTGGCACCAGCGTCGCAAAGAGCCAGGTCGCAGCGATGGGCTCAGCTGGTTCACTTGGTTCAGAACGAGCCAATCGGCCCTGCATCCGGACTCGTGGCCCTTGGTCTGCGCTGGGGCAGCGGTGCCCCTCGGGTTCTTTGGCGCCTTGAGTCTGGTGACCGGTATCGAAGCCAATTGGTCGGCGATGTACCTGTTTGCGGCCGCGGCCTTGCTGGCTCCACTGCTTGAGTCCAATCGGCGCCTGTTGTGGTGGGGCCTCGCTGGCAACATCGCCGTCCTAATCGTCGTCGTCGGACATGCCCGCACCAGCCTGATACCGCTTCGACCCGCACGTGACCGGATCCTAAAAGAAACTCATGGTTATGAGGAGTTAGGCCGCTATGTGGCCCAGCTGAAGGGGCCGGTCTTCGCCGATAATTACCAGCTGACGGCCATGCTGCGGTTTTACGGCGACGGTCGCCAGGTGGCGCAGTGGCCGAGAATGACAAGAGATTCCGAGTTTGTGCGCAACCCGACCGATGCCTTTACCGCAGCCGGGCTGCAACAAGGTCCAGGGTTCTGGTTAGTTAGCAGCAGCCAGCCGCCACACTTTGCCGGCTTTCGCGGTGCCGATATGACGCAGCTTAGGGATTGCAAGGACCATGGGCTTCAGGTAATCAGCACGACTACCGCGCGCGACGACACCTCGCGTTGCCCGCATCCGATCCACGAATGGTTTCTGGTCCGTTACGAGACCGAGCCGAGCCCCGAGTGAATCATCACATGTTGGAATCCCGAGATCTAAAACCGTACCGCGACGTCATCGAAGGCGCCTATAAATCGCTGGCGCAGCCGGATTTCTCCTTTGTCAAAAAAGTATTCAACGCCAGACCCTACGACCCGCTGATCAAGCGCCTGCGCGACTACAGCGTCGTCGAGGAGTTGATCGAGGCTGAGGACGACGTTTGCTTTAGCTTCCTACTCAAGGGTCAAAGCTCGCTGTGGCGTCTCGATCTATCGGTCGTGGGACCGTTTGGCTTGTTCATCCGGCTCAAGGCTAAGGTTGCCAGCAGCGACTTCATCCATGCCGGCAGGGAAGATGTCACAGGCTTCGAGTCCAAGGTGCTGGGACTTTTGCACGGCGCCGGCATCAAGCTGCTGACCACCGAAGAGCTGAGCCTGCAGATTCCGATGACCCTGTATAATACTGCGAGAAACAACGTCCGCCTGTATCAGGCGCTGTTCTCCGATCGCGAGGGGCAACCATGGGAAGCGTAACCGTAGCCAAGGTGTTAGCCATGGCACTGGCCTTTGCGATGGCGCTGCGCGAGATGCAGCGCGGCCGTGTCACTCGCCAGCGCCGAGGTAAATTTCTTGGTCGTTCCCGCTAAAGGGTCCCTTGACGACGTTCTTGTCGATGAGGAACTTCTTGATCGCGTGGCGCGCATAGCGGATATGGAAGCGACGCAGGATCTCGTAGCAGCCAAACATCAGGTGCTCGGCGGTCTGCAAGCGCTTTGACGCTTGGAACTGCAAACACTGCCTGAGCAGCTTGGCGACCATGCCGTTCATCGCCTTGTCGCTGATGTGCAGCTTGTCAAAGCTGATCCGTTTCATCGCGGTCAGTGTCTTGTTACGGTCGGTCGAGGCCGGAACGGCCTTGCGCCCGGTAATCATCTCGTAAAGGATCAAGCCGGCACAGTAGATATCGGTCTGCGGACAAATGGCCGCCTCGGAAATATGCTCAGGCGAGTAGTACCCCGGCGTCCCGATCATATAATTCTTGTAATCCTCGACATCCATCTGACAGGACAGGCCAAAGTCGGTCACCATCACGCGTCCACTGCGGTCGATGAGAATATTCGATGCCGACAAATCCGAGTGGATGGTGTCGTGCAAATGCAGATGGTCGATGCCCTTCATCATGTCAATGACGATGCTGAGCGCCACGAGCGGAGGCACCCGACCGACCTGCTTTAAGAAGTAGTGTCCAGACCACCCCTCGACAAACTCGGTGACGATGTAGCAGTTGGGCGGTTCAAAGTAGCTATCGAGATAGCCGACGATGTGTTTATGATGCATCCCCGCCATGATCAGCAGTTCGCGATGAAAGATTCCGAGAAATTTACGGTTGTGCGTGTACTTATCATGCAACACCTTGACCGCCACGGTGTTGCCGGTGCGTTCATCGATGGCGCGAAACACCCGCCCGAGCCCACCGACCCCGACCTCTTCGACGATGCGATAAGGACCAAGGCGCTCTGGTAATTTTTTCGTCGCTTCACTCAACAGCTAAACCATCCTGTGACACCACCCACGAAGTTTATGGGCTCAGGAGGCGTATCGGTGGCTTTTGCCTATGAGTGAGGCGGTGGGCGCATTTAAATGTTGGCCTTAAGGCCCAACGAAGGTTCAATCACTAGTGAAAGCAACTCGTTACGACTCGCTGATATCTGTCAAGGCAGCGCCCGACTAGGCCTAGGACAGCAGCGCCGGCCGGCCATAGACGCCGACTGCGGCGATCAAATGGTAAATCTCTGGCGCCACCTCGTCGGCATAGTAGCCGATAATGCCGAGGATCCGACCGAGCATGTCGCCATTAAAACCGTTGGCCAGGACTTGGCAGGTAAGGCTGACTTCGCCGCGTTCACTGACCGCTAGCTTCACCAACTGCAAGCGGTCGTTCAGTTCCAGCATCTCGCGCGACAGCACCGGGCAGGTGACGCTATCCAGGACGAGATCGACCAGCGGCCGCACCTCAAAGGAGACGCAGGTCTGCGTCAAACGGATACTCAGGGGAAACAACCGTTGCTCACCTTGAAACCCAGTCAGCCAGGCGTTTTCACCGGTTGACTCAAACGTCCACCCATACTCGGTTAGCATGTGTTCTAAGCGGTCCGATGTCAGCTGCGGCATGGATGGGCGCCTTGGAAATTGTAAAATGTGAGCAATTCAAAGGCTAGCGTTTATAAACCATAAGGTCAATAGCGCAAGTTCTTGGGATTTAAGCCAAGACCGGCGTACTTGGCCTAAAACTTGAGTTCGCTGATTTCCTGCACGACATCATTTTCCGAGGTCGACTTCTTCAGCTCACTCAGCAGTAGGCCCTCCTTGGGATTCATGCGCCGACGGGCACTCTCGACGTAGGCAATCTGCACCCAGGCCGGCTGCCGCGCCAGCATCTGCGCGAGATACTCGGTTTGCTCGGGCAGAAATTGCTCGAGCACCCCCTGCGCTAGTTCTGCCAACGTAGGATTACGCGATACTGCATAGAACAACAGATGGTCGAAGCCAGGTTTACCGGCGGCCGGCGGGACCTTTTGCAGGTGCTTGAGAATGGTGATACAGGTGTACAAGTTGACGGATGACATCGTCAGCTGGCGCAGTTCTTCCGCCGGTGGTAAGGCCAAATAAGGCAGGAAATCGTCGGAGGCCGCACTAGGGTTTAGCGCGATCATGCCCAGGGCAAACTCCTCATCGCCCTTGCTCATCAGCCCTTGGCGCAGCAGGGTGTAGGCGTCTCTCAGGTGGTTGGCTCGCACGGCATTGGCCATCTGCGGCACCAGCACGCTGTCCTCGTCATTGTCGGCAATCGCCCGCGTCAACTCATTCTCGATGACCTTGACCAGCTGCGGCGACGGCTTGACGGCGGCCAGCTGCCAGCCTAGCTGCTGCGCCAAAGGTCGGCCGGAGCCGACGAGATCATGGAACATCGCCGGCGCTACGGGCAATGGCAATGAGGCGTAGAGATGGCCAGCGTTGATGAGCTGGTTGTGTTCATAGCTTTGGATATTTTCATGCAGAACCTTTGCCACCATGGCGTAGGCCGGCTCGGTTAAATTGCGGCGCTTGATCAGGCGCTTCACGTTCGTCAGGGTGTCACCGCCAAAGTCGATACCGGCGGCAACTGCCTTTTCCAGGTCCATATTGGCGTAAATCACCGGCGGCGGTTTATTGTCCTTCTTTTCGGCCTGCTTGCCGCCACCATTTGGGGCTTGGGTCTGGCAAGCAGTCAAGGCAACCAAAAGGAACGCACCGAAAGTAACACCACACAGCCGCCGCACGCTGGTCATAAGTTTTCCTTAGTGAAGAGAGCCAGGTTGGGACTGCTCACCCGGTGGTAGCAATTGAACCTGAGCAGCACCACCCAGCGCCTGTTGTAAGCGCTCGACCAAACCAGGATCCGTCACCGGCTCCACCGTCTGCAGTTCGATCAACAGCCGTTCAGACAAAGTCCCCTGGCCAGAGCTACATCGTATCAAGCTTAGGCCCGACTGCAAAAATAATTCGGTAAGTAAGCCCGAACTCATGCGCACGGGCGCTTCGTGTGCTGGACCGTGACCTTCAAAGCGAATCCTCAGAGCCGAGGCGAAGCGGCGCATAAAGATACTTGGTGGGGCCACCGCCACCCGCCCACGCACCGCCCCGTGCCGCTGTGACTGCAGTAAACTGAGCACGAATGCATGGTCGCGCTGGGCGCGCAAGAGCAGCCAAACCAACACGGCAAAAAACAGCAGCGAGACGCCATGAAACACCGCGTTCATAGCAGCACCAGCGCAGCCAGTGGCAGCCACAACCACCACCAAGATCCGCTCCACGCCGCCGGTCCACCAGCGACAACGCCACAACCAGGGCTAACCCGGCTGCTCGCCACCGTGGCTGCGGTCGCGACGGTCGAGGTCAAAGCTGCCGCGACGTCGACGATGCCACTGCCCATGAGCTGGATGCGCGTGTCACTGCCGCTAAGCTTGGGATTATAATAGTTGAGATTGATACCGTTGTTGACACCTGGAGCATACAGGCGAGGATCAGCGGTGTTGACGATGCTATCGCGCAGAGCCTGATAACCTCGGGCTGGATCGTACGCGAGAATCAAGCCAGCGATCCCGGCGACCACCGGCGAGGCCATGGACGTGCCCTGCTTCATACCCAGCCCACCGCCCGGAACCGTCGAGTTGATCTGCTCGCCTGGCGAATTGCCGCCGGGCGCCGACACCGTCACCCATGGGCCAAAGTTCGAGTAGGCCGCCTTCTCATCATTTGGTCCCACCGCCGCCACCGCGATCGCGCTACCAAATGCTGCTGGATAGGAACGGATCATCGAGTCATCGTTGCTGGCTGCAGCAACCACCAAAATTTCGTTTGGTGCCTCTTTTAAGACCCCGACGACCAACCCAGTGGCCCGTGAGTGCGCATATTTGCCCAGCGACGAGTTGGCGACTCTGACGACGCCGCCTTGCGCATCACGAAAGCGGGTGAGGTATTTAAAACCAAGCAGGATCGCCTGATCGGAAGCCAAGCCCTTACTTGGCCCGCTTTCGGCGATGACCTTGATGGCCATGATACGGCACAGGGGGCAGACCCCCGCAGCCGCCAAGGACGAATCAAAATCGGCGGCGATGATCCCAGCGACATGCGTACCATGGCCGCAAACACTTCTGGCTTCACACTCTTTACCGTCACACGGGATATTGTCACAGCTGGCACTATAGCCGGTGGCGCCAAATGGGTGGATGTCCCCGTCACCTAACCCGCCTAGTTGACCCGCGGTGGTGTTGCAGCCATTCACGTCACCCGAGCAACCAGAGGCACCCGGCGAGGGGTTCACCCACAGGTGATTTTTAAGCAGCGGATGCTCGATATCCAGGCCGCTATCGAGCACTGCAACGACCGGCGTCTGGGTCACCGTGAAGGTCGCGGAGGAAAGCTGCGCCAAGGCTTTGGGCAGCTTAATCGATTTATGCCACCAGATCCCCGAGCCCGACCCCGCAGTGTTGTAGGACTTCAACAGATCGGCAGAAATCGGACTGGAGTCTTGCACCCGGTTCAAATAATTGGGTTCCGCGAACCAAATGGTCCCGTCGGCCTCCCATTCGCGCAGCACTGCTGCCGCTGCGGCGGGACTCTCGAAGGTCACCGCGCTCAACACCGCCGGCTGTTCGGCAAACTGCGCCTGACCCCAAGCAAACTGGAGCCCTGCGGGAGCCTTGCCGATGTCCTCCTGACGCTTGGGTTGACCGGGTTTGACCAGGTCGACGGCGGTGATATAGCGCAGCTCGCGCAGGCGCGGATCAGCCAGGACCTGATCTGCCAGAAAGCCGTAATGCTGGGCATACTCCGCCGTAAAGCTGGCAAAATGCCGCGTCGTTGATCCAGGTAGGCCACGAAAGGCGACGATATAGCTGCTGGGCACGACCAAGTGCTGGCTATGATCCGCGGGCGTCGCCAGGCGCACCACCTGTGACTCGACCTGGCGGACTAACCGTGCCGGATCGATGCCGCAGTGCGCTAGCAAGACGCCGCAGATGATAACGGACCATCTATAGTGCATGACTCTCATAGGATATGATTCTACGATTGGTCGAAGGCAAAAGCGAGCGCAGGCGCCCATCCAACCAGCTTGAAGAGACACCAGTGCACAAAAAAGAGGACCACCACTTCGCCATCTACGATGAGCATAGTAAGTTGCCGGAGGATCTCCCCGCACTCACCTCCTTGTTCCGCCAAGCTCAGCATGCTAAGGTCCGCGTCCTGGCCGTGTCGTGCAGTGCTGACGAAGACACGAAACGAGCGGTCGCCAAACGCCGTCATGACCTCACCGCGGCCTTGAGGACCCTTGGTTTTACGGTCAAAGCCCTACAAACAGGCTATACTTTCCAAGATGATGTAGCGGCGGCCAAAATCGACGCGATTGCCAAGGCCGTACAGATCGTCGAACGCGAGGCAGGTTGTCTCAACCAGCTCCTGCTAGGCGAAGGCCATACATAGGATTCCATCGATGACCACACCCAAGGCCCCCAAATCACCAGCCGTGATCATCGTCTCGGCACCGTCCGGCACCGGTAAAACGACCCTCAACCGGCGGCTGACCACGTCGCACCCCGAGGTCCAGGTCTCGGTCAGCTACACGACCCGCAAGAAGCGCCTGGGTGAAGAGGAGGGTGTCCACTACCATTTCGTCACCAATAAGCACTTTCATGAGCTGATTAAACAAGGGCAGATGCTGGAATATGCCGAGGTGTTTGGCACGCTCTACGGCACGCCGGTCGCGGAGATCCAGCGCCTCCAAGCAGCCGGCAAAATCGCCTTGCTCGAAATCGATGTCCAGGGCTGGCGTCAAGCCCGAGAAAAGCTACCGGGTGCCAAGGCGATCTTTATCCTGCCGCCGACGGTCGAGGCCCTGTGGCAACGCCTAGAGGGGCGCGCCACGGAGGCCAAAGACGTCCGTTGGCGCCGGCTGATGACCGCCCGCAATGAAATCTCCAGCGGCAATCTGTATGATCACTTTATCGTCAATCACAACCTCGAAATCGCCTACGCAGAGCTAGAAGCTATTGTTATTAAAGGCGAAAAATCCAAAATTGGGCATGAAGAGGGGCTCCGCCTGTGCCAGCAGCTACTGACCGAGTTCGATGATGCCCCTTGGCTGCATAAGCTTTCGCGCGAACTTGCCGACAACTAGAACGATCGACGTCACCAGGTCTCCAGGCGTAAGATAGACACTTGGACGGAGATCAAATCCCGAACGATGGTCGGGCTACCTTTGGTCTTTTAAGGACACCATGAGCGACGACCGCCCCACCATCCCGCCACCTCCCGTCCGCATCGACGCCGGAGTGAGCGCCAAAAAAGACCCCGTAACCCCCGAAGTGATCTTCGCTGAGCTGCTGAAAAACCTGCAGACCTATTTGCAGGAAGACCGGCTGGAAGTGGTGCATAGGGCCTATCAATTTGCCGCTCATCATCACGGCGACCAACTGCGCCGTTCGGGTGAGGCCTATATTACGCATCCGCTCGCGGTCGCTAACATCCTCACCACGCTGAAGGTGGATTTAGGGTCTATTGTTGCCGCCATCCTGCACGACACCGTCGAAGACACAGAGGCGACCCTCGAGGACGTTGAGCGTGAGTTTGGCGTCGATGTGCGCGACTTAGTCGACGGCTTGACCAAGATCAGCAAGATTAAGTTTCGCTCGAGTCAGGAACGCTTGGCAGAAAACTTCCGCAAGATGGTCCTAGCGATGTCGCACGACCTTCGCGTCATTTTAGTGAAGCTCGCCGACCGCTTGCACAACATGCGCACCCTCGACAACCTGGCCCAGCCAAAGCGCCAGCGGATCGCCCAAGAAACGCTGGATATCTATGCGCCGCTAGCCAACCGTCTTGGACTCTATAGCTTTAAGAGCGAGATGGAAGATCTCTGCATGCGCGAGCTAAAGAACGACATCTACCGCGAACTTAGCCGCAAAGTCGCCGCCAAGAAGGCCGAGCGCGAGGCCTATATCGCCGACGTTCGTTCGATCCTCGAAACCGAGCTTGGCAAGTACGGGTTTAGTCACCTGATGGTCTACGGCAGACCTAAACACTTTTATTCGATCTATAAAAAGATGGTCGAACGCGGCCTCGAGTATGAAGATGTCCACGACCTGTTCGCCTTTCGCATCGTCGTCGACTCCGTCAAGGACTGCTATGAGGCACTGGGTATCGTCCACGCCATGTGGAAGCCGATGCCGGGGCGGTTTAAAGACTATATCGCCATGCCCAAAGCCAACCTCTACCAGTCGCTGCACACGACGGTGGTTCGTCCCAACGGTGAGCCAGCCGAGATCCAAATCCGTACCTACGAGATGAATCAGATCTGCGAGCTCGGCGTCGCCGCCCATTGGATGTACAAGGAGAAGAACGCGCCAGCCGGCAGCAATGCCGATCTAAAGCGCTTTTCCTGGCTGCGGCAAATCATGGAATGGCAGAAGGAAATCAAGGATCCCGACGAATTTCTCGAGGCTGTTAAAGTCGATTTGTTTGAGGAGGAGATCTTCGTCTTTACGCCCAAAGGCGACGTCATCCAGCTGCCGACCGGCGCGACTGCCCTCGACTTCGCTTTTAACGTGCATACCAAGATTGGCATCAGCACCGTCGGCGCCAAGGTCAACGGCCGCATGGTCCCGATCAAGAAGGCGCTAAAAAGCGGTGACATCATCGAAATCATGACCTCGCCACACCAAAAGCCCGGCAAGGATTGGTTGAGTTTCGTCACGACCTCAAAGGCCCGCAATAAGATCCGCTCCCACCTTAGGTCCGACCAAAGAGACCGAAGCCGTGGGCTGGGTAAGGAGATGCTGACTCAAGAACTCGCCCAGCACGGCCTGGACTACGATAAATTGGTGAAAACCGGCGATGTCGACGCCCTGGTCAAGGCTGGCAAGGAAAGCAATATCGAAGACGTGTTGATCGCCATCGGCTACGGCAAGATCAACCCTAAGGATTTGCTGACCAGAGCCCTTCCTTCGCGCCTAGTCAAAGAGCCGACACTCAGCGAGATACCGAAGACCATTGGCGACAACAAACCGCGGGTCAGCGGTCGTTCGGACGGACCACGTCCCGCCCCAGGCGGCGGCATCCTCGTCCACGGCATCGAGAATGTTCTGATCAACTTCGCCCGCTGTTGCCATCCTTTGCCAGGAGAAGACGTCGTCGGCTTTATCACCAGGGGACGCGGCGTCACCGTGCACCGTGGCAGCTGCCCGCGAGCGTTGGATATGGACCCAGAACGCCGTGTCGAGGTGCACTGGGCCAGCGAGACCGATCTGGACCGCGGGCAGCACGCAGCGTTTTTGCGCGTCACCGCCCAAGACAAACAGGGCGTTCTCGCCGAGGTGACCAGCGCGATCTCGGCCTGTGGTGCGAATATTCAACGCGCGCAGATTCGCGTGACTCCCGACTTGTCAGGCATTTTGGAATTTGAGATGACGCTGCAAAGCCTGACCCAGTTGCAGGCGATCATCCGCAAAGTCGAATCGATCAGCAGCGTGCTCAAGGTCGAGCGGATGAGCACGCACCGCATCGTCAAAATTTGAACCGGAGAGTATGGATGCAAAACGGCATGCTTCTAAAGAAAACCATGGGCAAAACGGTGGCTGCAAGCATCCTCGCCACCGCCTCCATGATCACCGCCGCCGCCTCGGCCGCGCCAGCAGCGCAAAAGTCCAAGGTCGAGGCTAAGGTTGAGCCGAGCAAGTCGGGCTTGGCCTTTCACTTCCACGTCGTGCCGGACACGGGCTTGCACATCAACCAGGAAGGTCCCTGGCAACTTGAGATCAAGGCAGCGCCCGGGCTGACCTTCGCCAGCACCACTTTAAAGAAGGACGCGGTTGATTTTGCTCTGCCAGGATTTACCCTGGCCACGACGGTTCCGCCAAGCCAGAGCAGCGGCTCGGTCACCTATAAGCTGATCGCCTTCGTCTGCACCAATGATAAAGCGCAGTGTTTCCGCGATGTACTAAACGGTGAGGTCGCCTGGAAACGCTGAGCTAACGCCACCACGACCAACCGAGGTAAAACGATGGACGGGATCGAAGATTGCGCGATTTGCCGCAGTCCTTCCTGGCCTGCGTCTTGCAGCGTCAAAGGCCACGTCCAACAGCACATCACTACAGGAGATGGATTATGACAACACCAGCCAAAGGGACCGCCGTCGTGGCCGTCGGCTTCGATGATCAAACCGAGGCCCTCCTTAGCACCGCCGTCTCGCTCGCACGACGCTTCCATTCCGAGCTACGGCTGGTCCATGTCGTCGCGCCGCATGAAGGACTGGGGGCATTTGACTACACCGCGTCGCTCTATGTGTCGCCATTAACCGCCACCTGGGACGACGAAGGAGCCAAGGCCGAGGCCGGGGAGAAGATGCAGACACTGCTCGCCTCGCTGCCCAAAGACGTCCGCGCGACCGGTGTCGTCCTCAGCGGCCCACCGACCCCGTGTATTGCGACGGAGGCCATCAATCGCGGCGCCAACCTCATCGTCGTGGCCTGCAGTCCGGATGGATACTCCGCTTTGACCCAAGGGTTTTCGACGAGTATCGGCCTCATGCACGAAGCGCAGTTGCCGGTCCTTACCGTCAGCAAGTACGCGGTCCTCGACTTCGCCAAACCAGGGTTTCGCATCCTCATCGCCGATGATCTGCAAGAGTCCTCACATGAGGCCGCACGCAAAGGCTATGAGCTGGCCACACGTCTGGGCAACGCCGCGAAGGTACGCCACGTCCACGTGCATGGCATCCTCCGCGCGCTCATAAGCGAAAGTTTGACCCCACTGCAAACCACTGGAAAGCCAACGATTGAAGACCAATTCGATCGCGACTATGAGCAGCGCATGGCGAAGCTAAAATCCCACGGCGACGCTTGGCGACTGCAGGCGGAGCAATCCGGGACCAAGGTCGTCTATGATGTCCGCACCGGCAACGTGCAGGCAGAGATCACCGCCGCAGCAGCGGATTTTAAGCCCGACCTCTATGTATTTGGTCGCCACCGCTTGCTGCGGGCGCGGCCGTTTCTGATCGGCCGCATGCCGTTTCGGACGATGTTGGCGGAAAAGCGTGCCGTATTGCTGGTCCCTCCGACCAACGAGCTTTACCAACGTACAGCGTTTCCCGCCAACTGAGGCCGATGCGTAGGCCCAAAGGCGAAGAAACTGCGCGTTTTGACTCATCCGAACGTTGGCACCATTTTTGCTTATAGGAAGTCAGGTTCTAGTCAAACAATCAAATGAGGTAACCAATCATGCGTCGTCTCGCCTTACTGATGTTGTCACTGCCTTTCACTGCTGGTATTGCCATGGCTGCTGAGGGTCCGCGTTTAGTCAATGCACCGGTTGAACGGGTCTTTGTCCCGTTCGGCTTCGATGATAACGACAACGTCGAAGTCGTCTTGCACGGTCACTTTGCTAACACCTGCTACAAAATCGGCCCAGCCAACGCGAAGGTCGATGAAGCGGCCAAGACCGTCACGATCGAGGCTCAGTCTTATCTGTACCCAGGTGCATGCACCCAAGCGCTGATTAGCTTCTCTCAGTCCATCAAACTCGGCGTGGTGAAACAAGGCGACTACAAGATCATCGTCAAGGATGCGCCCCAGGCCAAGTCGGCCTTGCTGAAAGTCGCCGCAGCGGCCACCGGCGATGCGGATGAGGTCTACTACGCTCCGATCGATACCATCGCCCTTAACTCGCAGCACACCTCCGCGAAAGTCAGCGTTTGAGCCATAAATTTAGCATCGAAACGCCATTGGCTGGGCCTCTCGCTACTGGCGACTACCTGATTCATGCGCGTGTCTTGAATGGCAACTCGCTGAACCGCTTCACGCTGGTTGAATAAAACGAATCGCTGAGTGCAAGGGCCCTGCAGCAAGTCGTGCTGCGGGGCCTTTTTGCTTGGAGGGAGAGCGACTGCTCGGTGGCATCATTGACTTTGAAGATCAATCTGCGACAATTAAGCGTTCCTGCTGCGGGTTTAACCGCGCTGGTCAGGCCCGATGTGCTGGACCTTGCGCACCTCATTCAGGGTCCGGCAGGATCGACCTGAAATGCAAGAAACCAACGCTATAAATCCAGACCACCCGTCCGGGTTCATAGAGTCGGTTTGCGAGGCGGAGCCTGCTCTAAAACTAGCTTAGCGGCACTGCAGAAGCGTGGTACGGCCTTCGATGATCAACTCGCCAAGGTTCGTTGGCTGGGCAGGGGAGACGATGAATAGGACGTCGCCACCTTTCACTGCGGACCCAACTTTACCAGAAAAACTCGACTCAACGCCTTCGAAGGTCAGCGTTTCGCTAGCAGTCTTGACGACCAAGGTCGCCAGTTGGCTGCCCGAGTCTTGCAGCAATTGGACCGTTTCACCAGCAGCGCCGACACATTCGACCACGCTGTTGCTCGCGAGGGCGACCTGACCGAGACCGGACATCATGAAACCAGCAGCCGCCAGGGCTTTCATCGAGATACGCATGAGTTCTCCTATTGAAGTTGAGTCGTGAGAATCGGAACAGTGAGGGGCAATATTGTGAAAAATGTGTTGTTCGTCAACATGATATCGCGTAGAAAAAATCCGCTGTCGTCAGGCGAAGATGAGCGCACGAGCCGCGACCACTCCGACGTCCTCAGCGCACCCAATCAGGCGATATAATTGCTGATAAGCTAGTTGTAAGGCGGCATGGCCGCGTGATTAGAGCGACTCGTCGCTAAAGGCGTCGCTATTGAATTCGCCATTGAACTGCGTCGGCACGGATGGATCCGCGACTTTCGCTGCTGCATGCTCAGCCGCCTTAGCCGCCTGGGCGCCGAGTCGATGGGCCAAAATAGCCGCATTGGCCTTGGCATCGACGTAAGCAGAATCGTGCTGATAGGCCTTCTCGAAGCATTCCAGCGCATCAAAAGGGCGTTGCCAGCGGTGATAGCCAATCCCCAAATTAAACAACAGCCGCGACAAGAGGTAGGCGTCGGCCTTGACCTTGCTGATGGCCACTTGATACAGCGTTTTGCCGATCTCAAAGCGGCCTTGGCGCATGGACAATATCGCCGCCATGTTAAAGATCGACGCCAGCTCGCGGGGACCCGACACCTCCCGGAGCAGGTTTAAGGCATCGTTAACGTCACCCTCGAGCAGCATGCATTCGCTTAGGCCAACGATGGCATCCTTGCGTCCACGTTGCAGCTTGAGTGAGGCCTCGAAGTTCTCCCGCGCTTCGCTGACTTTATCGATCTCCAAGAGTGCTTGTCCGAGGGAGACGAGGCGACCGAGATTATATGGATTAAGCAGCTTCGCGCGTTTAAACACCTCGCAAGCATCACCGTAGAGCTTTTGCCGCATCAGGCAACGGCCATAGAGACCAAGGCCGCGCGCATAGCTTGGTTCATTTTCGGTTAATACCTGCGCCGCTTGGCTGGCCTCATCCCAGCGTCCGAGATGCACGAGGTTATCGATGATCTCAGCTTGCCAGCGGATTTGGCCCGGGTGTTTAGTTGCAAGATCGCGCAGCAGTCGCAAGGACTCGTCCCAATCACCGCTTTGGCGCGCCTGCGAGACGCGCGCCAAGCCACCGCTAAGCAGCGCGATGGCCTTTTTTTCGGCAAGCAGAAAGGCGATGTGCTCGGTGAATTTAGCGCGCATGAGCTCACCGCTATGCACTCGACTCACCTGGTACTCCGCCGCCGCACCGATCGCATGGGGTGAGAGATCAAGCGCGATGAGCATAGTCGGCCGGGCACTCACGACCAATGGTCCGGACAAAGACTCGAGGACCTTGGTAGCTTGCTCGGCGCCGACTTCCCAATCGAGAATAAGCAGGGCATCTGGGTATTCGCTGAGGTAGGAGATGCAACGCTGAGCGTTTTCCGGAATATAAAATTGGGTGATACCCACCGCTTTACATTC
>JAPLFX010000012.1 GCA_026390445.1 Pseudomonadota bacterium | reverse complement strand
CGTCGACCACCGCATATACACCCCCGTTAAATTCATATAAATCTTAAATTACGGGGATTTTAGGCTAAGTTGGCCGATCGGTCAATAGATGCGCCCAGATCTCTTAAAGACAGGTTCATATCCCTGTTCTCCAGTTTCCTGTTCTCACTGTTGCCGGGCACGTTCGCGATCAACTGACCACACTAGGAAAGTAGCGGCGCTTTTTTAACAGGAGAGCTGGAAGGCTGGGGGTCAGGAGAGTTTATATCCAAAAGATCGAACGAGGACACGTCAAGCCTAGGTCAAAACTTGTTCAAAAAAGGCATCCAGCTGGGGAGAAAGGATTTAATCACGGCGTGGGGCACGGTATACCAAATCACCCCGCACACCACGGCAAGGCCCAACAAAATCATCCGCGTGACGGAACGAATCCCAGTTGGTTTAACCTTGATTCCGGCCATGATCATGCTCAAGTTGACCGTCGCATTGGTTAAAGCGGTGGGCAAGGGGTGTGGCGGCAGTTTAGTCAAAGCGGTTTGCGCTGGGCCACAGGTCTCTTCGGCCTCGGCGTCGAGCGCCCCGACACCACCAAGATAGAGCGTTTCGACCCCAGACTCCTCGACGCCGACGATCTGCGCCACCTCTTCAAAAGAAAAGCCACCGAGAATATGCAACCAGACGACTTCGCGCTGGGGACCAGGCAAGCTGCGCAGGGCCTTATCGAGCAGAGCGGAATCGCGGTGAACCTCGGCCTCGTGCCCCGACTGGGCCTGATCCGTCGGTGGCTGTAAGGCGGCATTGATCAGTCGACTGGTCTCGGCATTCCAGATGTCGCTATTGAACCGCCTTGCCGTCGTATACAGGACCAAGCGCAGGTCACGGGCGGATTCGATGACCGAAATGACCTCCTCGCTTAAGGATTCATAGACTTCATTGATAGAGTCCGCAGAGCGGCTGACTTGACTGGTCATACGCATCAGATAGTCATAGAGAAAAGGCCGCTCGCTCTCGAGTAGGTCGTATAGGGCACTGGCGTGACCTGACTTGAAGCGGCTAAAATTCTTTTCCTGCTTGCCAACATTACGCATCGACTGACCGACTCCCCTGGGCTGCTCCGTGGCAGCAGATCGTGACAAAGAAGAGCGCTCCGAACAATCCATAGGACGCTAGCATCGGCAGAATATCCTGATGCACAAGTCCGACCATCCAGAGTGTGGCCCCGACGGCGAAGGCCACCACATGCAGTAAGCTAGTCCCGCGCACCAACCGCCCGAGCGGCGAGGCTGCGTCCGGTCGCGCACCCTTACTGATGAGTCTAATGCCATAATAGACGAAGATCCAATCAACCGGCCACACCAGCCATAGCAGCGCATTGTGCGGAGTCTCGATATAGCGCGACAGCGCCCAATTACAGACCAGCAGGGTCGCCCAAAAAGCCGACCAAAAACCGAAGACAATGCTGCTCAAACCGAGCATCCGCGTTGGGCGGGACGACCCTGGAGTCAGCCAGGTCCAAAGCAGCAGCAAACCCAGTGGCCCGCCAACAAGCAGCGACCACATGGCGTAGGGGTCTGGGCCCGGCAGCGGGTCGGGAAGGTCGACCAGCCACTCCGGCGCTGTCAGCAGTGATTGATGTGCGATCTCCGTACCACTGTCGTCAAACGCCGGTACTTGAGACAGTAGCTGCTGTAGCCGAAGCGGTAGGAACATCTCGTGCCAATTGCTGAGGGGAACATCCAGAACATCATTGGTCAGCATGTCGAGGCTCATGTCCACCCACCATACGGGACTAGCACTTGCCTTCATATGGTAGCGATAAGTCGCGATACTTGGTCGGTGCTTGAATGCCTCGGCGATCTTGCCTCCGAGAATTGCATCGAGGTGATCTCGAGGCCTGGTGGCGCAGTTGTCCCGAAGCTGAGAATACTGATAATGGACGTTTGCCGGTAGCGCATTGCGAATAAGGCGCTGCATGAGCTCAGTCTTTTGCTTAAGCGTCAACACGAGTTGCTGCTGCATGATCGAGCGCCGCTCGACATTGCGATAGTAGTCAATCAACCCAGGCGTCGAATAGATCCCAAGCATGTAGCGTAGGTCGCCGCGATAGAAGTTCCAGATGAACATTGGATCGTAGAAATCAAAGATTCCCCAGTTATAGGCCAGATCTTGACCGCTGCCGTGATCGATCACGCGGAGGATCGTATGGCCAAACAGGGCCTCGATTTGCGTGCCTCGGCCGACGGTGAGGAGAAACATCTCGACTTGCGCCATGTCTTGCGGCATTGGCGGGACGATGCTGTCCTGAGCCAAGGCCGGCTGAACCAAATCTCCTAGCAACAGCCAACAAGTTAAGACGAAGCGCGCAAAACCTGGGTGCATAGCAGCTCTCTTAGGTGGCAACGGTTTTCGCACCGCGGCTTTGCAGCGCAGCTTTGAGGCGCAGACGTTCCTCACGCCGTTTTTGTCCGGCCGCGTAGCGACGGAGCTCATCCGCCGTCTGTGGCTCCACCGGTGGAATCGGCGTCGGGCGACCATAGCTGTCGAGCGCCACGAAGGTTAAATAAGCCGTTGCGGTATGATGGCGCTCTCCCGTTACAGGATTGAAAGCGGTCACCTTGACGCCAACCTCACAGCTGGTGCGGGCAGCAAAATTGACGCTTGCGTCTAGGCATACGACCCAGCCGACATGAATCGGCGAGAGAAAGGCCATCGCATCGATCGATGCCGTCACCACTTGGGTCGAACTATGCCGCATGGCACAGCACGCAGCCGCGATATCGACCCAAGATACGACTTCGCCACCAAACACCGTCCCGTGGGCATTGGTATGCTGCGGCCGCACCAAATGCTCTTGATGGGTGGCACTTAAGCGCGGGTGCTTGCTGCTGCTAGTCACGTTAGTCCTTTCTCTGGAACATCCATGGACCCGACCACTGTGACCCGGTTTTTGCCATTGCGCTTGCTGCTGTACATGGTCTCATCGGCAAGTTTAAGCAGGCTGCCCATATCACGCGCATGCTCTGGGTACGCCGCAACACCGATGGACGCTGTCAAATGGGTGCGACCGCCATCGACCACAAAGGCGGTTTCCTCGATGCGACGCCGAACGCGCTCGGCCGCCAGCACGCCCTTGGCACAGCTCGCACCAAGCAGCAGCACGACAAACTCATCACCGCCATACCGGATCGGAATATCGACCTCACGCAGCACCTCGCGCAGCACCTCGGCAACCTGTTTGAGGACTCCGCTTCCGCTTAGATGTCCATGCTGGTCGTTGATCGGCTTAAACCCATCGAGGTCAAGAAACAGCAGACAAAAGTTGTTTTGAAAGCGTTCAGCACGGCGTAACTCGTGCTCCAGGGCAATCTCGAGGTAGCGGTAATTATAAAGACCGGTGAGGTCGTCACGGTAGAGACGGGCCTGGGTGCGATCGAGCTTGCGCAACCAGCGGGCCTCGTTTTGCATGACGCGGACCAGCTGCTCCCGCTGCGCATCGCGTAAACGCTGCGTGGACGCAGGCGCGACCACGTCTTGGGCGGGCTCAGACCAGGCCACCAAGGTGCCGCTGCGCGCCCGGGGATCGTCGATCAACGCCACATAGAGCTGCTGTCCGGCAACCTCCATGCGACTGCAACCAGGACCCCACACGGCCCGGGGCTGGGCGGCGCCGCCAAGCGCCGCAGTCAGCTGCTGCACCAGGTCGTCGCTCAGTAAATCGGCGTTCGGGACCTTGACGGCACGCCGCTTTAGCACCAGCTTTGCGCCCGCGCCGCTCAAACGCAGGCAGTCAAAGCGATCGACCACAAACATCCGTTGCATGGCTTCGCCGAATCGACGCAGCAAGGCTTTCGGACCGGGGGCGCCGAGTAGGGTTTGTGCAGTGTCCTGGAGATCCTGCAAAAACTGGATCGCGTCAGTCGGGATGGCCACCCATGGGTCTGGTTTTGTCATCATCGCCTCTCGTCCATCGTTGCATCAGCTGGAGTAGCGAAGCATCAACTCTTGGATATACGGGCCGAGGATCAAATGAATTATAGCACCTAGAGCCAAAAAAGGCCCAAACGGGATCGCCGTCCGAAGGGTCAAACGACGACTCGCCGCCATGATCAAAATACCGCCTATCGCACCGAGCAATGAGCCATAGAAAACCGTCGGTACGATGGCTTGATAGCCAAGCCAGCCACCGATCGCGGCAAGCAGCTTGACGTCACCCATACCCATGCCCACCTCGCGGCGAATCAACCAGTACAGCCAAGCCACCGCGTACAAGCTGCCGCCTCCAGCACAGACCCCGATCAGCGCACTAAGCCAATCGAGATCCGGATGCAGATAGACCACCAGCGGCGACAAGGCGATCATCGGCAGACTGATCACGTCTGGGATAATCATCAAACGCATATCGATCACCGAGCACACGAGCAGCAGCGAACAAAAGATCGCGGCGTGCACACAGCGCAGCATGTTGGCCCCATCCCAAGAGGCCCCATCATCCCCGAGAGTGACGAAGGGAAAACGCCAGTAGATCACCACAAAGAGCAAGCCAGTGAGCAACTCGACCAATGGGTACTGCAAACCCAGGGACATCCCACAACAACGCGCCTTTCCCCGCAGCAGAATCCAGCTAAGGATCGGAATATTAAGATAAAAAGGGATTTCCGCGGCACAGCCACGGCAGACCGAGCGGTGGTGTTTGAAAAAGGTCCCGAGGGGAATGCGATAAATGCAGACGTTGAGAAAACTACCGATCGACGCCCCCATGACGAAGACCACCCAGGTCAGCGGCGACAACAACAGCACATATAGCCTGAACCAAAGCATGGACATGGGACAAACAGTCCTTCATCAACGCGCGTCAATCGGATAGGTTGAGTATGCCACGGCGCCGATTTGGCGAAACCCCCAAAGTCCGCTCAGATAGCGCCCTAAGTTCGGAATGTTGCATGCAAGTCAAGCCCTCCAGCCAGGTCCTCGACAAATTGGAATGGCCCCTGCTCCTAGGTATCTTGGCCGATCTTAGCCAAACCGAGGATGGGCGGGTGCGCGCACTGGAGCTTGAACCGTGCCTGGATCAGGCCGCCATCGAGACACGCTGGGGCGCCGTCGAGCCCTTAAAGGTCTTGGCCGCCAAGGGGCTCAAGGCCCAAATCGGTCATCTGCAACCACTCGGCAACGTCCTGCGCGCCGCGGCCAAGGGCCAGATGCTCGATGGGGCGTCGCTGCGCGGCGTCGCCGAGTTGCTCGAGTCAACGCGCCGGATCTTTGCCTTTGCCGCGGCGCATGAAGCGCTCTGCTCCACCTTGCGCCGGTGCAAGGCGAGAATCCTGACGATGCCGCACCTGCTTAGCGCCATCAACAAAGCGATCGGCCTGGACGGCGAGCTGCTCGACGACGCCTCCGAGGAGCTGATGCGGATTCGCCGCAGCAAGATTCAGCTTCGCCATCGGATCGAGGAAGCGCTCGTTAAACTCATGCATGTCGACCAAGAGGTGGCGCCGTACGTTCAAGACGACTTCTTCACGGTGCGCAGCGATCGCTACGTGATACCGATGACTTTGGATGGCCGAGGCCGAGTCAAGGGTACGATCCTCGACACCTCGACCAGTGGCCAGACCCTGTTCATCGAGCCCGTGTCGATCGCGCCACAAAATGCCCAGTTGCTCGACCTCGACCTCGAGGAAAAGCTGGAGATCGCCCGCATCTTCCGCGTTCTCAGCGCCATGGTCGAGGCCGAGACGGAAACCCTGCGCGGCAACTATCAAGAGTTGATCGAGCTCGACTTCTTAACCGCACAAGCCCTGCTGGCAGCCGAGCTTGAGGCTGGCCCAGTGCGCATTGCCGCAGCCCCTGTCATCGACCTGCGCGATGCTCGACATCCACTGCTTGGGCGGACCACAGGCAAACGCAGCATCGCCAATCATATCAGCCTCGAACCCGGGCAGAAGATCCTGATTATTTCCGGACCGAATGCCGGCGGCAAAACAGTGGTGCTAAAAACCGTCGGGTTGCTGCACCTCATGGCCCGTGCCGGCCTTCTGCTGCCGGCCTCGCCGCATTCGCAGATTTACCTATTTGCCGCCGTCCACCTCGAGATGGGCGATGCCCAAAACCTCACCGCCAATCTGTCGACCTTCTCCGGCCATCTCACGGGCCTTAAGCCGATTTTAGAACAATCCAGCAGCGAGTCCTTGGTTCTGCTCGATGAGCTGGCGGTCGGTACCGACCCGGAGACCGGTGCAGCCATCGGCACAGCGATCCTCGAAGATCTCGCCAGTCGCGGCGCCACCGGCATGGTCACCACCCACTTTGATGCGCTCAAGAGTCTGGCGATCGCCGATCGGCGCTTTCGCAACGGCTCGATGGAGTTCTCACTTGGGACTTTGCTGCCCACCTACCGTCTACTGCTCGATCTACCGGGACAAAGCTTTGGCCTGGAGGTCGCTGAACAAATCGGCCTGCCGGAGCGGATCCTCACACGCGCTAAGGAACTGCGCCACGGCCAGATGTCCAACCTCGATCATGCCGTTCGCGCCTTGATGGAGGCCCGCGACCAGGCGCATGCTGGCGCCAAAGAGGCGCAACGAGAACAACTCGCTGCCGCTGCTGAGCGTTTGCGCTGGCAGCAGGAAGTCGAACTTCTACAAGAACAGCGTAAGAAAACCGCCGAGCAACTGGCCAAGCGCTACGAAACGCGGATGGATGAGCTGCATGGTGAGTTTGAAGATGCCGTCAGACAAATCAAGCAGGCCGCGAAGGAACGTAGCCCACAGGATGATCCGGCCGGGTTCGCGGGCAAGCGCCGCGCCGCCGAAGGTGTGCTGCGCCAGATGGGCCAGGTCGCGAACGAGCTGCAGCGCGGTTACGACATCGAAGGCAAGCTGCCAGGCCAAGCGGCCAATCGCGAGGCCTTGGTGCCAAATGCACCGGTGTTCATTTTGCCCCTCAAGAAAGCCGGTCGTATCCTCAGGGTCGGCAGTGGTAATGACCAAACGGTCGAAGTCGAAGTAGGCATCCTTAAGCTACGGGTATCGCTACACGACGTGCGCCTGCTTAGCCCGGGTGAAGCAGTTGCGGGTGGCAAAACGAACCGCTAGATTGAGGCTAAACTCAGAGTCAATTCGCTGCCGAGCAAGTACAAGGGGACTTCCGCCATGGCCCAGGCCACCGCTTCACATAGACGCCTGAATATCGCGCTCGACCAAGTGTTGGCTGACTACCGCCTTGCCTACATCAGCCGTCAAGCTAGTCTTATCGGCCGCAAAGAGGTGCTCACCGGTAAGGCGAAGTTTGGCATCTTCGGCGATGGAAAAGAAGTCGCTCAGGTGGCGATGGCGCGCTCCTTCAAGCCTGGAGACTGGCGCAGTGGCTACTACCGCGACCAGACCTTGATGCTGGCGCTGGGCGTTTGTACCTTAAAGCAGTTTTTCGCCCAGCTCTATGCCGATACCGACCTGACGCGGGAGCCGATGAGCGGCGGTAGGCAAATGAATGCGCACTTCGCCACCCGCTTTATTGGTGAAGACGGGAGCTGGCTGGATCAGCTCAGTGGTGCCAATTCCTCAGCCGATCTATCGCCAACGGCATCCCAGATGAGCCGGCTCGTCGGCCTCGGCTATGCGTCGAAGCTGTTTCGCCAAAATCCCCAGCTGCGGCAGGCAACGGAGTTGGCTAAGTTCTCCCGCCAAGGCAATGAAGTCGCCTTTGGTACCATCGGCAACGCCAGCGCCGCCGAAGGCTTGTTCTGGGAGGCCTTGAACGCCTGCGGTGTGCTGCAGGTACCGGTCGCGATCTCGGTGTGGGATGATGGCTATGGCATCTCGGTACCAAACAAATACCAGATGACCAAAGAATCGGTGTCGGCGGTCTGCAGCGGCTTTCAACGCGACGAGCAACACTCCGGCTTCGATATTCATGTGGTCGAAGGCTGGGACTACCCAGCCCTGCTGCAGGCCTACGGCGACGGCATTGCCAAGGTTCGCGCCGAACATGTGCCTGCCTTGTACCACATCATCAACTTGACCCAGCCCCAGGGCCATTCAACCAGCGGTAGCCATGAGCGCTATAAGGACGCCGAGCGCCTGAAGTTCGAACAGGAATTTGACTGCCTCAGCAAGATGCGCGAGTGGATGATCAGCAAAGACGGTCTTGGTATCAGGCCATCCGACCTTGCCAAGATCGAAAGCGAAGGCAGTCAACTGGTCGAGGAGCAGCGCGCAGCCGCTTGGCAAGAATACCTGGCCCCCATCAGCAACGATCGGGAGCGGCTCATGGCCATCTATGACCGCATCGCCGAGCAAGCCACCAACGCGGACCAAGTCAAAGCCGCGAGAAAGGCGCTGCAGCGCCTACCGGCCCTACTGCGGCGCGGCGTCATGGCCTCAGCTCGGCGAACCGCCCTCGATCTGCGCCGAGAAGACCCAGCCTTGACGGCGCCGCTGAAGGCCTTCATCACCGACTACCACCTTGACAACAGCGAGCGCTACACCCGCTTTCTGTTCAAAGCAGGCCACGCAAACACCCTGCAAATACCTGAAGTTAAAGCTATTTACAGTGATTCGCCGCGCCAGGTACCCGGCAACGAGATCATCCAGCAATGCTTCCATGAACTGATGGCGCGCGACCAGCGGATTTTCATCATCGGCGAAGACGTTGGCGTTCTCGGTGACGTGAACCAAAACTTCAAAGGCCTGCAAGACACCTACGGTGATCTAAGAATCACCGACACCGGAATTCGCGAGGCGACGATCCTAGGCCAAGGCATCGGCGCAGCCATGCGCGGACTGCGACCAGTCGTCGATATCCAGTACCTGGATTACTTGCTGTACTGCTTCCAGCTGCTTTCGGATGATCTAGCCACTCTCCACTACCGCAGTGCGGGCGGCCAAAGCGCCCCGGTGATCGTACGGACCAAAGGCCACCGTTTGGAAGGGGTGTGGCATAGCGGCTCGCCGATGGGAGTCATCGTTTCCGGCATGCGCGGCATGCACGTATGCGTCCCGCGCAACATGGTTCAGGCAGCCGGCATGTACCAAACGCTGTTTCGAGGTGACGATCCGGCTCTGGTGATTGAAGTCCTGAATGGCTACCGCCTAAAGGAGGCGTTACCGGATAACTTGGCTGATTTTACCGTGCCACTTGGTGTCCCCGAAGTGCTTGTCAGCGGGAATCATGTTACGATTGTCACGTATGGTGCTTGCGTCCGACTTGCTGAAGAGGCCGTGACTCGACTAGCGGCCGAACAGATCTCCGTAGAACTCATCGACGTCCAAACGCTGTTGCCTTTTGATCTCCATCAAATCATCAGAGCCTCGGTTCGCAAGACCAACGCGGTGTTGTTTCTCGATGAAGACGTACCCGGTGGAGCCTCAGCCTTCATGATGCAGCAGGTGCTTGAAGTGCAACAAGCCTACGATGACTTGGACTGTCCACCTCGGACCTTGTCGGCGCAGCCGAATCGGGCTGCCTATGCTTCAGATGCCGACTACTGGTGCAAGCCAAGCGTCGAGGACATCATCGAAACCATCTGGGCCATGATGCATGAGCGAGACCCGCAAAGCTTTCCGAGCCTCTTATGAGTAAGAATCCTCCATCTCAGATTTGAGATGGACTTAACATCGGTTACCTGAATATCATGGAAACTTGCTAGACAGCTGTGGGCATTAGCTTTTTTTAAGCCAGTCGACGTTGGGGAACCTATGACAAGCAAAAACGACAGCGGCAAAACCAGCCACGCACCATCGGTGTTCGCCAGCGAAATAGATGGCTTTACCGCCTCGACCAAGCTGAGCCGAAGGGAAACCGACATCGTCGTCGCGCTCATCCGTAACATCACCAACTCGGAAGAAGTGGCGAAGGCGTTGGGCATCAGCACCCACACCGTCAATAACCACCTCAAAAGCATCTTCGAGAAAACGTCGACCAACAGCAAGACGGAAATCCTCTCGTCCTTTCTGCGCTATGCGGCTGACCGCATGCAGCATCGCCAGGTGTTTGCACGCCGCCCCAAGGTGTTAGTCGTGGGCGAAGAGCCGGTGCTCTGTAGCTTTATCGCCAACGGTCTGCGCGATCGCGGCATTCGCACCTTCACCTCCACCGAACCAGAGCAAGCGGCAGAACTTGCCCGCCGACTTCACGTTGATTTTGTCGTCTGTGACATCAACATGGCCGACCGCAGCGGAATGGATCTCCTCAAGGATCTCAGGCGCATCAGCGGAGCCTGGCCGGGCGTCCTATTCATCGTCGCCCAGCCAACCTATAGCCTCGAAGAGTGCATGCACTTCGGCGCTACCGGAACGATTGAAAAGCCTCTCGATATCGACCAATTATTCCGCACCATCGTCGGTCACCTGGTGGAGTCGCTCGAAGAAAAGGCACGTCTGCTAAATATCGACGTGTCATCCCCCATCCATATCAACCTGCCGTGCCAACTTAAAGCGTCCGACATCGGCACTGGTGGCGCCTTTGTCCCGTTCGACGCACCGGTACAAAAACGCAATCGCCTCACGGTGGGTGCCGTGGTCGACATCACCTTAGCTCCCGTCGGTGGCAGTACCACCTTCAAAGTGCGCGGCAGAGTCGCTTGGCGGAGATTGGCCAGTGAGGCCTCGCTGCATGCAGGGATCGGGCTGCAATTCCTAGAAGTTCACGATGCTGACCAGCGGATGATCGATGATTTGCTTGTGAGCCAAAACACGGCAAGCTACATCCCGATCGGTGCATCGGGAAGCGAGGTCACGCTCAGGGCGGTGCAGCCAATAAGCGCCGAAGCCTAAACGACCGGGTTGCTTAGTGGCAGATCACTAAGCAGCGATGGGCCGCCCCTGTTGGCCTAGACCCGGCGACGGGATTATGTCATCCCAAGATGGCTGAGCTTGCCATTGACGCGGCGCAAACAACGCTGCAGCTCTTCAAGCATCTTGCCATCCATCTGGAACTCGCGACCGGCACCGATCAGCAGTCGTAATTTGTCAGCGAGGCGGGCCAGGCGGGCGCCGCTTTCCAGCGCCATGCTGCGCTCACAATTATCGATCAAATCAGCGCTGCGCACCAGCAATGCACCCTCACCATAGATAGTGCAGCGTCGCACGCTGTCGGCGAAACGCCGCAATGGCTCACGGATATGCGGGTCATTGGTCGTCGCTTGGACCATATGTGCAACCTCGAGCCCAAAGCGCCTCGCCACTTGCGTATGCATCGCTTGGGTCGCCTTTTCCAGCAGATCATGCAACAACCCAGCCACGACAATATCCTGACAATAGCCCATCGCCAGGAGTCGATTAGCGACACGTAGGCTATGGATTACCACCGGCTTTTTGCCTTTTCTGGGCTTGGCGGCTAAAACCTGGGCCAGGAGCTGGACCGCCTCCTCGAGACGGCTTTCCCATGCTACAATTCTATCTAGGTGTGGCACGGCCTGCCGCTCAACCAATCTCGCCTCTTCCGATGATCTAGACATTTGATTGTGGCTCATTCTCCAAGGCTCCGATAAAACTCCACAGATTGCAAGACTTGTCCGTGAACTCCGCACGGTCGGAGGTGCTTTTTCTCGATGCAACCGTTAGACATGTACCTCAACAAAGAATTAAGCTGGCTCGAATTCAACGCCCGAGTCTTAGACGAAGCGCTGACCGCCGGCACCCCCCTGTTGGAACGCCTTAAGTTCCTCTCGATCTTCACCACCAACCTCGACGAGTTCTTCATGGTCCGCGTCGCCGGCCTGAAGAAGATGGCGCAAGAAGGCTTTCGCATCACCGACTCTCCAGACGGTATGGCAACCGGCCATGTCCTGCATCAAATTCGCCAGCGCACGCTGCAGCTACACGCCACGCAGTATGACTGCCTCAATCTTTTGGTCTTACCGCGACTGCAGGAGCTGGGCGTCAAGATCGTCAAGATGGAAGAGCTCACCACGGAGCAAAAGGCCGCGGCCGATCAGTATTTTGAGGCAGAGATCAGTCCGGTTCTCACCCCCTTGGCCTTTGATCCGGCGCATCCCTTCCCGTTCCTATCAAACCGTTCGCTGTACCTAACGGTTCGCACTCGAGAGTCTGGCATCAATGAGGCAAACCTGCCTGGCATCGGCTTTGTTGAGATTCCACCGGTCGTACCTCGTCTGATCCCGATCAAATCAAACAAAGCCGGCGAGCTAAGCTTCGTGCTGCTTGAGGACCTCATCGCCCATCACTTGCATTCCTTGTTTTTTGGCTTTGAAGTTGAGGCCTCGTTCACCATGCGAGTGATCCGCAACCTCGACTACAACCTGCTCGAAAATAAGGTCGTCGATCTACTCAAGTCGATCCAAAAGGAGGTCGCCAATCGCGACCATCAGGAGGTTGTCCGCCTTGAAGTCGATCGTGAGTTGCCACCCGCTGTCCTCGCTTTGCTCAAGGAGCGCCTGAGCCTTACCGACGATGATATTTACCTGCTGCCAAATCCGCTGTTTATTCCGGCTCTCATGCCCCTATACGCGGCGTTGACGGGGGAAGAGCTCCATGACGCGCCGTTCAACCCGCGGCTACCCCCGGCGTTGGCAACCACGGAAGACATGTTTTCAGTGATCGCCAAAAAGGACTTGATGGTCCACCACCCCTACGAGAGTTTTTACGCCGTCACCGAATTTCTCCACCTCGCAGCCCACGATCCCAACGTCCTCGCCATCAAACAGACCCTGTATCGCACCGCTGGTGACTCGCCAATCATCGAAGCCCTGATCGCAGCCGCAGAGAATGGCAAGCAAGTGACGGCAGTAGTCGAGCTAAAGGCCCGCTTCGACGAAAAAAACAACATTATTTGGGCCCGTCGCCTGGAGCGTGCCGGGGCCAACGTGGTGTTTGGCTTTGTCGGGCTAAAAACCCACTGCAAAGCGACCCTGGTCGTCCGCCGGGAAAAGAATCAATTGATTCGCTATGTCCACCTGTCGACCGGGAACTACAATTCAAGTACCGCTAAGCTTTACACCGACCTCGGGCTGTTTACGGTAGATGACGCCATCGGCCGGGACGTGGCAACGATCTTCAATCTGATCACTGGGTTCGACGTTTTAACCGGGACCAACCGGCTGAGCGAAGATGCCATTAGTGCGCAGTTTAGCAAGCTAGCGATCGCTCCAGTCAACCTACGACGCAACATCCTGAAGCTGATCGATGAGGAGATCACCTGCCATAAAGCCAGTGGCAACGGCTTTATCATGGCGAAGATGAATGCGCTGGTCGACAAAGACATCATCGATGCCCTTTACCGAGCTTCCCAGGCAGGAGTGAAGATCCAACTCATCGTCCGAGGTACCTGCTGCCTGCGACCCGGGGTGGCCGGTATCAGTCACAATATTTCGGTCATCTCGATTGTCGACCGCTTCCTCGAGCACTCGCGCATCTATTACTTCCATGCGGGCGGTGAGCACCGCGTGTTTTTAGCCAGCGCTGACTGGATGCCGCGCAATATGGACCGGCGCATCGAGATCGCCTTTCCCGTTGAACACAAAGACATCAAGGCACGCCTAATCAATGAAGTGCTAAAGACAACCTGGGACGACACGGCGAAGGCCTGGGAGCTCAATGCCGACGGCAAGTATGAACGGCGACGACCAGCCCCAGGCCAAGAACCAATGCGTTCGCAGATGAAATTCATCGCCTTGGCGCGCAAGGGGGGCATCCAGTCAATCCCCTATGATATAGCTATTAAGCACAACCCGATGCGTCAAGCCGGGCGCCCAATCGCGAGAAAAAAGTCCAAAAAGCAGGAGCGGCCAATCCTCGGTGACAGCCGCAATAACAGCGACAAGCCTTAGGCCCGCAGACGGAGAGAAGCTTGTCTAGGCCATGTCCAGCCAGGGTGCTACGCAATCCGCGTTTACTCTGGCTGCGAGTTTCGCTAAACTAAAAAACCCATGCCTGCATGACTGCCATACCGAGCGAGAGCTGGAGCCCACCCTGGCCCCAGTTTTGCGCGCGGGGTATTGCGGCGGGAGTGGGGTTTAACGCAAAGGACCGACCCATGCAGGCGAAGACCATTGAAGGCGTGACAAAACAACTCGGCCAAACCGTCCGCCGCTGTGCCGCAGAAAACGACCGGCGCGGGTTGTTTGGCGCCCTCCTCTGGCAAGTGACCCGGCAGATTGGACAAGACCTTGGTGGCCAGGTGTTTGAACAGCCCGCCCTAGTTGAAGAAGTCCACGTGACCTGCACCAATCGCTTTCTATCTGCGGTCAGGTCGTGGGATCAACGGCGTAGCATGAGCCATGCTTGGCAGGTGGCCTTTCGCTGCGCCACAAGTCGTCGCGGCACGGTGGCGCAAAACCTCCTGAGCGCCTACCAGGCGTATGTTGGCATCGACCTTGGCGTAGCCTTGGCGAGCGTTTTACCGCGCGGTGAGTTGAATGCGTTTCGCCGCGACTTTCAACGCCTAAAAGACCTCCTTGATACGCTTTGCAACGAACGCTACACCAGACTAAGCCAGGACTGGCCGCTGTTTCAGGCATCCAGCAGGGCCCTTGGCAAGGATCTAACGCCCCTACTTAGCAGCCTCGGCCCGGCGCTCCACGAGCAAGCGTGGGAATTTGCGCGCCGCCTCAGTCTTAAAGATCCGGACGATCGCGACGACCTCATCGACGGTCGCGACACGGCGTGCGCCGCTGCCGGGCGTGTAGTGGCCACTCCATTGTTTCCCGCCAACGTTCTCAACGCCATCCTGCAAAAGATGGAGCGCGGCACGGTTGCCAGCATGATCGAGACGCTAAGTGCGGGGGAGATCGCCAAGGCTCCGTCTGCTCAGGGCCTGCAAGGTGCCGCCTAAGTGCGGCGGCGCCTCAGGTCGCGGCGAGGCGTTGTTAAATAAATAGATCTCCCTTTCTCCCCACTCCCTTTTTCCGTGGTCAAATCGACGACCTGCTTTAGACCACGGAGGCGCGGAGACGGGGAGGAGCGGAATTTTTCAACAAGGCCTCGCGGCGTCGCTAAGGTCTCGACTTGGGACTGAGCTCAGTGTACTTGGCGGCACTTCCCTTCGCCAGATGCACCGGGTATTTGCTGGCGTTCTTGGCCATCTTAGCGACTAAAGCGGCCTCAAGGTCGACGCCAAGCTGGTCGGCTAGGCGCAGGCAATAACTCAAGATGTCGGCAAGCTCATCGCGCACAGCTTCGGCCTTGACGGGGTTGTCCATCAACGATCGCGATTGGTCTGGCGTCAGCCATTGAAACAACTCATTTAATTCGCCGACTTCACCAGACAGCGCCATCACCAGGTTTTTCGGTGTGTGGAATTGGTCCCAATCGCGCTCCTGGGCAAAGCGGCGTAGACGCTCCATGGTATCGGCTAGGTTCAAGGACAGCTCCTGCAACAGAAGGTGAATGAGGTCTCGACGCGGTGCTTCACGGCAGTGTTACAACACGGCTTTTCGCGGCGATTTCGCGCCGCTCACTGACCGGATCGCTACCGATGACCAGGCCGCCTCCGGCTGCATATTCAAAGCCACCCGCACCTTGCTGAACGAGCGTGCGAATGAGGATGGACGAGTCGAAGCCGCCGCCATCAGCAGCATAAAATGCGTGGCCCATAAAATAGCCGCGTGGCCGATCTTCATAGGCCCTAATAGCGAGCATGACTTCCTGCTTTGGTGCGCCCGTGATGGACCCACCAGGACAGACTGCGGCGAGCAAGGCGCCGATGGTGATCCCAGGCCGCAGCGTGGCACAAACCTCGGCTTCCAGATGATGCACACTGGCAAGGCTTAGCAGCCGGCCGGCGTGAAGGACGCGAACCGTGCCTGGAACACTGGCCCCATAGAGATCATGGCGCATAAGATCGATGATCATATGCAGCTCGGCACGGTCCTTGGTACTGCACTGCAAGGCAGATGCGGCGGCAAGGTCAAGGTCAGGATCGTGGAGATGCCGGGCGGCAGTGCCTTTAATCGGAAATGCGTGGACCAGCGTGCCGGTGTCGTCGTTCGCGCAGCGCAAAAAACGCTCCGGGCTGAACGAGACGACCTGCAGATCCGGCAACGAAAACCAGGCGGTAAAATCACCGCCAAAGCGGCCTAGACGCGCTCCTATCCAGCCTCGACCTGGCCTCTGCTCAACCCTAAAATAGCGAAGCAAATTGAGCTGATAGTAACGACCAGCACGGATGTCTTCGAGCACCCTTCGAACGAGCTGCTCGTAGGCATCATCGCTGCCCCCGGGAATCAAGGTCAAGGCGTCCCCTGTCTGAACCATGGTTCCATGGGGGCTCACCAGCGCGGCGGCGATGCTGGCAGCATCCACCTGCGTGAAGCCCAAGCCAGTGACGGGTGCGCCAGTCACATGCAGCAGCCCAGCCTGGCGATCATGCACCAAGGCCTGCTCGACACGAAAGACGCGGGGTTCCGCCGGCACATCTCCGGCTCTTTTTGGGGCATAAAGATCATAGGGAACCAATCCCAAATAGCCGCGGATAAACGGCGGTGTAGCGGCGTCCAAGGGGGCTCCGGTCACCGGCCTAGTAGCCACTTCAGACCAAGGCGCTTCGCGCCAACACAAGGCGACGATGGCGTAGCGTCCGGTTCCCGCCAGGCACAGCAGCGGTGACGCCTCCGGCCAGACGGCCGCTAATCGGTCGAGGCGAAGTTCGGCGAGGGGGAAGGGTCCAAGCTGCATGCCTCGCCTATATCACACACCGCCCGAGTTGGGTAAGATGCGCCGGATCTCAAGCTCAAGGAGTCCCTATGTCAGAACACGGATTTAAGCTCGTCGGCGTCATCGGTGCCGGACAGATGGGTAGCGGCATCGCCCAGGTCTGCGCCACCCACGGGCTCATCGTCACATTGATCGACCAGGATGCGGCCCAAACCGTGAAGGCCAAAGTGCAAATTCGCACCTCCCTAGAAAAACTGGAGGCTAAAAACGTCATCCAAGCGGGCACGATGGCTGCTGCCATGGAGCGGCTTAGCGTCGCCACCGACCTCGCCGCACTAAAGGACGCCGATCTGGTGATCGAAGCCGTGGTCGAAAACGAGCCGCTGAAGAGCAAACTGCTCGCCCAAGCCGATCAACTCACGCGGCGCGAGACGATCCTGGCCAGCAATACCTCGTCGATCCCCATCACCCGCCTAGGCGCCGCAACCACCCGGCCTGGCCAAGTGATTGGCATGCATTTCATGAATCCGGTACCGCTCATGCGCCTCATCGAAGTCATCCCAGGCATGGCGACGACGTCGCGCACCACCGACCGCATCCTGGCCTTGTGCCAAGCCCTAGGCAAAGAGGTGTCGCGCAGCCAGGACTATCCTGGATTTATCGTCAACCGCATTCTTATGCCGATGATCAACGAAGCCTTTACAGCACTTATGGAAGGCATCGCCAGCGCCGAGGACATCGACAAGGGGATGCAGCTAGGCACCAATCAGCCGATGGGACCGCTGCACTTGGCCGACTTCATCGGCCTGGACACCTGCCTCGCGATCATGGAGGTCCTGCATGAAGGACTTGGCGATCCGCGCTACCGTCCGTCGCCACTGCTGAGAAAATACGTTGAGGCCGGGTTTCTCGGCCGCAAACGCCAACGCGGCGTTTTTACTTACACCTGATCCATTCGACTAGAACCATTTTTAGGAGAGACCATGACCGACGCCCAGACCAGCTACCAAACTCTCATCGTCACTGAAGCCGACGGCATTTGCCGCGTCTTGATCAACCGCCCTGCCCAACTGAATGCATTGAACCCACAGGTCCTCAGCGAACTCGCCGATGTCGTCATGAGCCTCGATCCCCTTGAGACACGGGCGCTCGTCATTGAGGGATCCAAGCCCAAGGCCTTTGTCGCCGGTGCCGATATCGCTTCCATGCAAGCACTGACCGCCAGCGAAGCCCGTGATTTCGCGCGGCACGGCCAGATGGTCACTAAAGCGCTGGAAACATCCCCGTTCATAACCATCGCTAAGGTCCAAGGATTCGCCTTGGGCGGTGGTTGCGAGCTAGCCATGGCCTGCGACCTGATCATCGCCGGAGAAAGCGCGCGCTTTGGCCAACCGGAAGTGAATTTAGGACTAACGGCCGCCTTCGGTGGGACACAGCGACTGGTGCGCCGCGTCGGCTTGCCCGTAGCACTCGACCTATTGCTCTGCGGCAAGGCCCGCACCTTGAGCGGCCAGGAAGCCTGGCAGCTCGGCCTGGTCTCCCGCGTCGTCGCTGACGACAAGCTTGAAGAGGAGGTGCAAAAAGTACTGCGCGGATTACTCAGCGCTGGCCCGAGCGCTGTCGCTGAAACCAAACGCCTCACTCGCGATGCCTACAACATGACGCTCGATGCAGGACTCAGCGCCGAAGCGCACGCCTTCGCCGCATGCTTTGCCGGCGACGAAGCGCAAGAAGGCATCAGCGCCTTTCTCGAAAAACGTAGTCCGGCGTTTAGCCAGTAAGCACAGATCAGTAGATGGGGACGTAAGCGAATCGACCAAAATTAGGCAAAGCTCTTGACCCCATTTCCCGGAAGTCTTACAAATAAGGCAGCTTTACGAGTCCTTTGTCGCCAACTAGGAGCACCACTGTCATGGCCTTTGCATTTGATAAGCCACTGCGCGAATTCCTCCAGAACTTCCAAAAGGACATCAATTTGCTGCAAAAGAAGCTGAAGCAGGAGAGCGATGAGTTGGTACACAAAGCTAAAGCGGCGGCCAATAAAGACAGCCTGCACGCGCGCCGGCAAGAGATCGAGAAGCTGCTAGAGCAAAAGCTGACCAAGCTGGAGCCCTCGATCAACAAATTCGTCCACGAGCTCAATACCACGGCAAAGAAAGCCGGCGTCGATCTCGGCGATCTGGAGAAAAAGGTTCGCGGCAAACTCGCAGGGGCGCGCAGCAAACTGGCGAAAGACGCCGGCTCGACCAGGACACGCAGCAAAAAGACCGGAGCAAAACGCGCTCCAGCTAAAAAGGCCGCCGGCAAGAAGGCGTCGGCGAAAAAGGCTGTCAAACCGGCGAAAGCAGCCAGGGCTGAGACGCCAACGACCAGCCCTGAAGTCCTTGCTTAAGCACTGGCCTGAACCCGAACAGGCGGCGCGTGTAGCCGCCTGTTGTGTGGCCTTTATGGCCACAAACACACAGCGCTCGTCGTGTTCCGCAGCAAGCCCAAGGTAGATCTGCCTTTGTTTGAACCACAACCGCCTGGGTCAGCCCCCGCCAAACGTCGCGTCTCACCAGCAAGACCAGCCTTAGAACTGGCTTTTGCCGCGCCGATGGAACCGATGCGCCAAGAGCTGTTGACCTGGTACCGCCGCGTCGGACGCGCTCTTCCTTGGCGCACCCTATGGCTGGAAAAGGCCGATCCGTATACGATCTGGGTCAGCGAAATTATGCTGCAACAGACAGTGATTAAAGCCGTCATTCCAGTGTACGCACGATTCCTTGACAGGTTTCCGACCCTCGGGAGCCTCGCGGCGGCCGACGAAAATGAGGTAAAACTCGCTGTGCGCGGCCTTGGCTACTATCGCCGGTTTCGCTTCCTCCATGCCGCCGCAAAGCAGCTGAAGGCGACTGGTGGACACTGGCCCCGCACTTTTAGCGACTGGAAGCTTCTACCAGGAATTGGCGACTATACGGCGGCAGCGATTAGCAGCATCGCCTTCGACGTTCCGGCGGCCGTCGTGGATGGGAATGTCGAGAGGGTCTTTTGCCGTTTACTTGATTGGCGCGAAGCGCCAAACCAACCGCACCTGAAACGGAGCCTGCAAGCCCTAGCCAACCAATTCCTTGACCAGGCGGCTCCCGGTGACTTCAATCAGGCCGTCATGGAACTCGGCCAGACCATCTGCACACCGACCAAGCCTCGTTGCAGCGACTGCCCTCTTAGTTCAGCCTGTTTGGCACAGCAGCGCGGCAGTCAAGCCCTGGCTCCGGCCGCAAAACTCAAAGGTGCTCCACCGCTGTCCATCGCGATGGAGCTAAGGATCTACACTCGTGGCGGCAAGGTCGCCCTCGTCCCCAGGCCGCAGCATGCGCGTTTTCTCGGTGGGACCTCTGGCTTTATCACAGCCATCAAAGTCGGCGAAGACGCGCGCCTGGGGGCGGCACCATGCGACCTAGTCCTCGATGGGTGGCAGCTCGACCCACCCCCAGCCTGGGCTCATGTGGCAAGCGACCATATCGGCTCGGTCCGCCACAGTATTACCCATCATCGCATCATTGCCGCCGTCCATACCGCAGAGATCGCGACGCTAAAGACACCATTGCCTAAGGGTACCCTCTGGGTCTCGGCTGATGCCGTGGAGGCGCAGCTCATCGCCAACCTCGATCGTAAAGCCTGGCATTGCTTGCAGTCTTTCCAGCGGGATCACGCTACAAATAACTCATTGTTTGTATAGGGCAGCGAAGTGGTCGTATTTTAGCCGGCCCGGCCAGCAGCTGGCCCACGCCTGACGGGAATTTAGCCAGTCAGCAGCAAACAGCGGCCGATACCCTTGCAAATAGCCCTCGCCCAGTCAAGAAATGCGGCATACACCTTGCAATAGCCATCTGCAACCGCTTAAAGAGGTGCCGATGCAGCAGGATCAAACCGACTCCAAGGTGAACTCACCGCTGCTTGACGTCGCCTCTAGCGTCCGCCTCGCGTGCGAGTACGGCGCCGCTCGATGTCAGCAACATCTAACGCTTACTGACCTGGCCCAGGCGACGCAGCTGCCATCATCGACCCTGGGTCGCTATTTTAAGCAAACCTACGGCACCAGTCCAATGCGCTGGCTATGGGCATTCCGCACCTTGCTGGCTGCGGAGCTGATCGCCCTCTATCCAACTTGGTCGCTGCAGTTGATCAGTCAAGAGTGTGGGTTCACGAGCCAAGCGCACTTCTCACGGCGCTTTCATAGCCTTTTCAGGTCCACCCCTAGCCACTTCCGCGAGCAGTTGCTGCATCTGGGGACGATGTCTCGGCCAAAGACCAGCCAGCCGCCCATGGCCCGCATGCAGCGCGAGCGTTTACTGCAATACACCCTGGCGAGGCTGGCAACAGAAAATCAAGTCATATCAGCACTGAGCAACTGCAAACGGCCCTGACCGAAGTCCCTGGGACCTAGCATCGGCGTCGACCAACCGTCCATTTTAACTTAAACTCCCTTCGTGCTTCGGCAAGAGTGCTACTCAGCCAGCCAGGGGAGATGTCTTGAGTCAGATACCAACTGCAGGTTCGCCCAAAAAAGACACCAAGCTGCTGCTGCGTGTGCTCCATCTCGACGACGATCCGTTCGAACTCGAGCGCGTCCAGACGGCGCTGGAAAAGCATGCTCTCGACTGCACGTTTGCCGTCACCTCGGTCAGCACCGTGGCAGACTTCCAAAGCAAGTTGGCGAGCGGACTGCGGCCTGACGTCGTCATCCTCGATATCCACATCGGTGAAGCCGCACCAACCGGCATCGAGTTGGCCGATCTGTGTCGTGCGACCACACCGAATGCGGTCATCCTGATGTGTTCCACTGCGGACGATGTCGCGACCATCACGGAGTGCCTGAGTTCAGAGGCCGACGACTTTATCTCGAAGCAGTCCGACCGCGGTGAACTGAGTCTTAGAGTCTTTAACTCCTACCGCCTGGCGAAACTCCGCCGCGGCGACGGCACCAGCTCGTCAACACCAACAAGCAAAGGCAAACCTGTCGGCGCCACGCTGGAATACATCAGTCGGCGCGTCCCGCTCATCATCGACTCGGCGATTTCTGCTGTGTTTATTCGCGGCGCCTCCGGCACCGGCAAGGAAGTGGTCGCCGACTTGTTTGGTGCGGCGTTACCCAGTGGCGTGCCCTTTGTCAAAGTGAACTGTGGTGCCATCGCCCCGACCTTGCTCGAAAGCGAGCTGTTTGGCCACGTCAAGGGTGCTTTTACCGGCGCGACCAGCGACAAGCGCGGCCTCCTTGAAGCCGCGTCGGGCGGCTGGATCTTTCTCGATGAAGTGGCGACGTTGAGCCCATCCGCGCAAGTGGCGTTACTGCGGGTCCTAGAAAACCAAGAGGTGCTGCGCGTCGGCTCGACCAAACCAGTGAGCCTGCAACTGCGCGTGCTATCCGCCACCAACGAGCCACTCGATAAATTGGTATCGGCCGGGCGGTTTCGCGCCGATTTGTGGCAACGCTTGCAGGAGGCCGAGATCGTTCTGCCACCACTGAAAGACCGACCGGGCGAGATGCGCCCGCTGATCGAGCACTTTTGCCGCACCATGGCGGGCGGCCCGTATCAGATTAGTCAGCCCGCACTCGAGGTGCTGGCGAGCGCTAGCTGGCAGCAAGGCAACATTCGCGAACTGCGCAATTGCCTGCGGGCCATGACTGAGCTGCACGTGAATAAGCTTCTCACGCCGTTGGCCATACCAGAACGCATCTGGGACGAATTAGGCGACAAACCCGCAGCCGGCGCCACCACGACACCAGCTCCAGCAGCGCCTGCTGCGGAGGTCGAGACGGTGACTCCAGCCGGATCCTTGGTCTTGCCATGGGACCAAAGCGAAGCGCAGAACTTCGAGTACATGAGTGACCTACTACTTCTCGGCATGACACGCCAGCTGGCGGCAGGAAGTGGGCGCTTGTCCCTACGCAGCCTCGCGCAGCAGATTGGTATCTCGCGCAGCACACTGTCAGCGCGACTAAAAGCCCTTGTTCACCGCAACATGATTCAACTGCCCGAGTTATCGCGGTTGGTCGGCATCAGTGAGACCTAAACCTTGAATGCAGACTTTGTCCGCCTGGACAACCTTCACATCGAGACCATCATCGGCGTCCTCCCGTCCGAGCGGACTGAGCCGCAGCCCTTGGTGGTTGGCCTAGAGCTCGAGCTAGACCTCAGCCGCGCCGCCCTCAACAGCGATTTGAACGATACCATCGACTATGCCCAACTCGCCTCAGAGGTCGCCTTCATCCTTCAAGCGGGCCGCTTTAAACTCCTTGAGTCCGCGGCCTTAGCACTTTGCCATTACCTGTTAACGCCACCTATTGGTAAAGCTCTGACGGTAGCGGCAGCTAAAGTGAGCTTAAGCAAGCCGATGGCCTTGGCTGGGCGGGCGATCCCTTCAGTCTCGATGCGACGCTCAAGCGACCAAGTAACGATCAGCGACGAATTACACGGCGAGGCCACGGTGCAGCGAATCTATGAAACCGATGAGCTGACTCTGTTGCGGCTCCAACACTGGCCGCGAGGAAACACATGGCCGCCGACGAGGCCCTTTACGACGAGCCAAACCTTTCTGATCACCCCTGAGTTGCGCCTTTTGGTATTGAATTGATTGACAGGTACCAAACACGCAGCAATCCCAAGGACCTTTGCGACAAGGACCTTTGCGACAAGGATAGAGACCCAGCCGATTAAAGGATAACCCGTGCAGCATACCGTCGATCAACTACCAAATTACCTGCGCCGCTACTGCGTCGATCAACACGAGGAAAAATACTCGGCCCGCGATCACGCGGCCTGGCGCTATATCATGCGCCAATCCGGGATTTATTTTAAGTCACATGCTGTGTCCATCTACAACGAAGGCCTGGCGAAGACCGGGATCTCGGTCGACCGCATACCGAGCATCGCCGCGATGGACTTCAAGATGCGCGAGTTAGGCTGGGGAGCGGTGCCTGTAGAGGGCTTTATTCCACCGGCGGCCTTCCTCGACTTCCAAGCACGCAAGATCCTACCGATCGCTTCCGACATGCGCTCCGTCAGCCATATCCATTACACGCCAGCACCGGATATCGTCCACGAGGCGGCAGGCCATGCTCCGATCATTGCGGACCAAGCCTATGCCGAATACCTGACCATGTATGCTGCCATGGCGCAAAAGGCGATCTTCGCCCAAGAAGACCTCGACGTTTACGAAGCCATTCGGACCCTTTCTGATGTCAAAGAGAACCCAGACTGTACCGAGGCGATGATCGCCGCCGCCGAAAGCGCCCTGAGTCGCGCCAATGCTGCGGTTAGCTTTATATCTGAAGCAGCCAAGGTCGCGCGGATGAACTGGTGGACGGTCGAGTATGGTCTGCTTGGCTCCCTAGAAGATCCGCGTATCTATGGCGCTGGACTTCTGTCCTCGGTCGGGGAAAGTCAAAATTGCCTATCGGCGAAGGTGGCCAAGCATCGCCTGTCGCTGGAGTGCATCGACACGGCCTACAATATCACCGAGCCTCAGCCGCAGCTGTTTGTCGCCGAAGACCTTGCGCACCTGGTCGACGTGCTCAAGGAATTTGAACAGACGCTCTCTTATAAACGCGGCGGCGTTTATGGACTAGAACAGGCCAAACGCGGTCGCACTGTCGCCACCACCGTGTTGGACTCTGGGCTGCAAATCAGCGGAAGACTTGAAGACATCATGCTGGATACGCGGGGCGAGCCAGCCTTTCTGCGTTGGAACGGTCCGGTTCAGCTAGGCCGCGCTGACAAAGAACTCCCCGAGCAAGGCATCGCTCACCATCCAAGCGGCTTTAGCTCGCCGCTCGGCAGGGCCAGGGACCTCCCCGATCGCCCCTTGCGGCTTTGCAGCGACTTAGACCTCGAACAACTCGGCGTCAAACGCGGTCAGCGCTCGACCTTAGTGATGAGTTCGGGCTTCACCATCCAAGGGCTTGTCGTCGCTGTGGTACGCGAGGCAGGAGACCTGCTGCTGATAAAATGGCGGGATTGTACCGTCACAAGCGCCGGCCAAACCTATTTCCAGCCGGCATGGGGTGACTTTGACATGGTGGTGGGTGAGCACATCCAATCCGTCTTTGGTGGCCCTTTGGACCGCGAGAAGTACGGCGCTCATGACGTTGGCAAAGCCAGCACCTCTCCGGCCCGCACCTCCCCATACACGGCCGAAGAAACCAGTGCATTCCAAGCTTACGCAGCAGTGCGTCAGCTACGCGACAAGCCTCCTACCAGTAGTACGGCGAAGGACCAAGTCCTCAAGCTTTGCCGCCTTGCCAGCACAGACTTTCAAGACGAGTGGCTGCTCCGCCTGGAACTCGTCGAGTTGGCCGCGCAGCTTGGCCTGGCACAGGCCGACGAGCTTAGCCGCCAGCTGCAGTCCGAGGCTCAAGGCCTAGGACCGCAGGTCCAGTGGCTCGTGCACCAGGGGATCGCCGCAGTGGGAACGCACTAAACGAGCTATAGCCCTTTATCAAATATTTAAGGTCGCACCTTGCTAACGATTACCAGATCCTTTCAATTCTGCGCTGGCCATCGCCTGTACCGCCCCGACTGGGACCAAGCCAAAAACTTGGAGGTGTTTGGCTTGTGCTCAAACCCAGCGGGGCATGGCCACAACTACAGCCTGGAAGTCAGCGTGACCGGCCCACTCGACCAAGAGACCGGGATGATCATGAACCTTCGCCAGCTCAAAGAGGTCGTCACGCAGCGGGTCGTCGCTGATGTCGACCACAAGAATCTCAACGTCGATGTGCCTTGGATGCGCGGCATCATTCCGACCACGGAACAGTTCGCCGAACAGATCTGGACGCGTATCGCATCCTTGCTGCAGCAGATCGCCCCGCAGGTCATTCTCGAAGAAATCGTCCTGCATGAGACACCAAACAACCGCGTTCGCAAACAAAGGAGCTAAGCGCTTGAATCCTTTATTTGGCCTCGACGGCCGCGTCGCCCTGGTCACCGGAGCCGGGTCAGGTATAGGCCAAGCCACCGCCGTCCAACTTGCTGTGATGGGAGCTGCTAAAGTCATCCTGGTTGGTCGCAGTGCGGAAAAACTCCAAACGACCGTCACCATGATGCAGATTGCGGCACCAAAGTGCCAGGCAGAGATCATTCCTTGCGACCTCTATGATGCTGCGGAACGCCAACGGCTGATCAGCAAAGTGGCGGCAACGGGCAAACTCGACATCTTAGTCAACAATGCTGGGACCGTGTTTGAGAGTCCACTGCGCCAGACGACGGCAGACTCCTGGACCAAGACCATGGAACTCAATCTCACGGCACCGTTTGACCTCATCCGCGGCCTGGTCGACCTACTAGCGAAGACCAAGAAAGGGTCGGTGATTAACGTCAGCTCAACCCTAGCTGTCAAACCCGTACCCCACACCTCTGCCTATAACGCTAGCAAAGCAGCTCTTGGGCAGATGACCCGCACCCTTGCCCTAGAGCTTGGACCGGAAGGCATCCGCGTCAATGCAGTGCTGCCAAGTATCGTCGATACGCCGTTATATCGGGGTCGTTACGCCGATGACGCGGCATTTTTGCAGCGCAGTGAGGCCATTCATAAGCTGCACCCGATCGGACGGATGGGGCAGTCGATCGACGTCGCCAACGCGATTGTGTTTTTGGCTGGGGACGCAGCAGCGTGGATCACCGGGGTGGAGCTGCCAGTCGATGGCGGCATGCTGGTGACCTAAGGGCAACAATCAATGCGCGATCCGCGCCGGATTAGGTGCGATAAGAACTTGCTAGGCTTGCACCCTACGCTAAAGGGGGCGATAGCCTAGCAAGTCCGTCACGCTAAGCTTTGACCTGCTGCGCTGCGGCCACCAAGGTCCGCAAGCCGAACGCGGAGCCTCCTCCAGCCGGATAACCAACGGCCTGGCAGCTCCATGCCGTACCCGCAACGTCCAGGTGAGCCCATTTGGCGTCGCCGACGAATTCCTTCAAGAACATGCCACCGATGATCGTGCCACCTTTGACGTTGGGCTTGGCAATGTTCTTGAGATCAGCGATCTCGCTTTTCGTTTCCTTTTCCATTTCTGGCCAAAGCGGCAGCTGCCAGAGCGGTTCACCGGCATGGTTGCCGGCGTCGAGTACGGCCTGGGCCGTCGCTTGATCGTTGGACATCACCGCGGCACCGACGCAGCCCAAGGCCATCAATACGGCACCGGTGAGGGTGGCGATATCGATGGTTAGGATCGGCTTGTACTGACTGACCGCATAGTGCAGCACGTCGGCCAGGACCAAGCGGCCCTCAGCATCGGTGTTTAGCACCTCGATGGTTTTACCATTCATGGCGCGGACCACGTCACCCGGCTTGGTGGCGCTGCCCGACGGCATATTCTCGCTGGCGCCGATGACGCAAACGACCTTGGTTGGCGGCTGCACCTTGGCAAAGTAGCGAGCGGCGCCAAGGACAGCAGCCCCCCCAGACATATCGTATTTCATCTCGTCCATGGCAGCCGATGGCTTGATGCTGATGCCGCCTGAATCAAAAGTCAGACCCTTGCCGACCAAGGCCACCGTGCGGCTATTGTCCTTGCCGTCGATCTCGATGACAATCGTCCGCGGCTCGGTGCTACCGCCGTCGGCGACGCTAAGAAAGGAGCCCATACCGAGCTTGGTCATCTCTGCCTTGTCGAGGATCTTGCATTTAAGGCCGAAGTCCTGCGCTGTCTCTTTGGCGATGTCAGCGAACTTGATCGGATCGAGGTAGTTTGGTGGAGCATCCTGGAGAAACCGTACCAGCACCTGGGCCTTGGCTAGTTCCAACGTTGCGCTGAGCCCTTCTGGATTGACGTCGGCACCGGCTAGGGTGACAGCCGCAGGAAAGCGAGCGGTGTCTTTTTTACGACTGCCTTTAAAGCCAGGCGTATTGTAAAGGCCGCTGGCATAACCATCAAAGGTCTCAAGCGCCGGCAGTCCATCGGCAACGGCAAACGCCAGGTGTTGAATGCGCAATTCTTTGATGGCTTTTGCCGCGTCAAGACCGAGCTGACGCGCCAAGGCACTGGCATGGACGCGGGTGCTGTTTTGCGCCACCAAGGTGTAGGTTGCGCCGTCGATACTGAGGTGGAGCGACCCAGCGCTCAGGCGCCAGCCTAAGGCTTTGGCGGCGGCCGTGATCTTGCCTTGGAGCTCAGCGGGGAGTTTGGGGGCGTTGAGCGTAAACAGATCTTTATTATCGTCATGGCCTTTGACCGCGACGACGTGATGGGCGCCGCTGACCACAGCCGCACCAGCCGTCAAACGCACGGCAGAGAGCCACTCGTTGACATCGGGCAGCAGTGATTTCCATGATTCTTGTTGCAGGGCGTGACGCATAGCATGATTCCTTCAAGGCTTGCAGTGACGAGAACTTGGAATCTACCGGAGCTTGCCAGCGCCGGCAAGACACGGCGCAGCCCCTGTCCTTCCTCTTGAGACTTCTGCCGATACCGACTAAAACAGCTGGAACCGTTTGCATCCTGTGGATATCGCCCCGAAACTCAAGCGAAAACGAGGCCCTTATGAGCGCCATTGCACACTTAACCGCCCGCGAAATCTTAGACTCGCGCGGCAACCCCACCGTTGAAGTCGAGCTGCTGACCGAGAGTGGATTTAGCGGACGAGCCGCCGTACCGTCGGGTGCTTCAACGGGCGAACTAGAGGCCTGCGAGCTGCGCGACGGCGATGCTCGCCGCTATGGTGGCAAAGGGGTGCTGCAGGCGGTACGCAACGTCAAGGAGCGTATTGCACCGCGCGTCATCGGCGTAGATGTCAACGATCAGGCAGCCTTGGACCAGCTGATGATCCAACTCGACGGCACTGACAACAAGAGCAACCTCGGCGCCAACGCGATTCTTGGCGTCTCGATGGCGGCGGCACGGGCGGCTTCCGAACTGGCCGGCTTGCCACTCTACCGCTACCTCGGCGGCGTCTACACCAATCGCCTGCCGGTGCCGCTGATGAACATCATCAACGGCGGCGCCCATGCCGATAATAACGTGGACTTTCAGGAGTTTATGATCGTGCCGCGAGGCGCGCCGAGCTTTCGCGAAGGACTGCGCTGGGGCGCCGAGGTCTTTCATGCCCTGAAAAAAGTGCTCAAAGGCAAGGGTCTGAACACAGCGGTGGGTGATGAAGGCGGCTTTGCCCCCGATCTGCGCTCCAACACCGAAGCACTGGACGTCATCTTGACGGCGATCCAAGAGGCCGGCTTCAAACCCGGGCAAGACATCGCTCTGGCCCTTGACGTTGCGGCCTCGTCGTTCTGCCAAAAGGGCAAGTACGTCCTAGACGGCGAGGGTAAGACCTTGGACACCGCCGGCATGGTTGATTTCCTGGTTGGCATGACCAAGAACTATCCCATCGTCTCCATCGAGGATGGCCTCGACGAACACGACTGGGCCGGATTCATCGAAATCACCAAACAAATCGGCCACAAGATCCAGATCGTCGGCGACGACCTGTTCGTCACCAACCCGAAGATCCTGAAACAAGGCATCGACCAAAAGGCCGCAAATGCCATCCTGATCAAACTGAACCAAATCGGCACCCTCACCGAAACCATGGCTGCGGTGACCATGGCGCACCAAGCCGGATTTAAAGCGATCATCTCGCACCGCTCCGGCGAGACCGAAGACACCACCATCGCCGACCTCGCCGTGGCCACTGGCTGCGGTCAGATCAAGACCGGATCCGCCTCACGGACTGATCGCATCTGTAAATACAACCAACTGCTGCGTATCGAAGAAGAGCTTGGCGCCGTCGCCACCTACCGATGGTCAACCTAAAAGGCCGTCTGGCCGCCTGCCTCGGCCTGAGCACCGTGTTGATCGCGGCACGGTGCTCGGTCGGTGGTGATGCGTCCAAAGAATCCTCGCGCATCAAGTCCAGCACGGCGGTCGGCGCCGGTTTCAGGCTCGATCAGAAAGTCGCCGTACAGGACTTGGCGGAGTGGACCAAGCTGCCGCATCCATTTGGTTCGGCAAGGCAGGGCGAGATCGCCGCTTGGTTGCGCCGCCGGATCGATACGCTAGGACTCAAGGTAGTCGATGAGCCCTTTGTGGCCACGGTCCCAAATCCGGCGGTGAGCGGCGGCAGCGGTCCGGTCGCAAACACCTTGCAGCGCTCCGGTACCAACCTTTATGCGACCCCGTCCGACTTGGCGGCGGCGCCGTGCGCCATCGTCTTGGCGACCCACACCGATACCAAGGACCTGAGCGGTCTTGAGTATCGCGGTGCCAACGATAGCGGCTCGTCATCTGTACTGCTGCTGCAGCTACTCGCGTACTTGCATCGACCGGACATTGCTAAACAACTTTCCTGCACGGTCATCGGCGCCTTTTTCGATGGCGAGGAGGCCGTCCTCGCCAACTGGAACGATGGCGAACTCCTGGCACCAGCGAAGGTGATCGATCATACTTACGGTAGCCGTTATGCCGCACAAAGGCTGCAGCCTTGCGACCTGAAGACAAGCACTGCGGCGACGTTGATGTGTCTGCCCAAGGAACTTGGGGGCGTCAAAATACGCGCGCTGATTCTGCTCGATATGGTTGGCTCACCGGGCCTACGCCTGAGCCGCGACCAAAACTCATCGCCTGAGCTTGTGCAGTTGCTGCAGCAACAGGCCTTAGCGTTAGAGCAGCCAGACCGACTGAGTGCGTCCGCTGTTGCCATCGAGGACGATCACCTGCCGTTTCGCCAGCGAGGCGTGGCGGCAATCGATCTCATCGATTTTGAACACCTCTCCCTTTGGCACCAGGCCGGCGACGATGCTGGCAGCATCGATATGGGCAGTCTCCAGGTAGCGGGGCAACTTGCGGCAGGATTAGTGACCGCGCTCTGAGTCCAGCGTCTGATTGCCAGTCAATTGCTCGGCCAATTGTTCCATGGCCGCTCTGGATAGATGCCCCTGAGCGACAGGAGGAAAATTTGGATGCTCTCGATCTGCTGTGCCGACAATCGTACGGCACCATGGTGGGCTAGTAAATCGCCTAGGCTAGCAAAATACCCATTGTGACCATATGGCGCGGTCATACTGATGTTGCGCAAAGTCTGCGTCCGAAACTTGAAGGCGCCATCTGCAGCCACCTCGCCATCACTAGGCGTCGCACGCTGTACATAACCAGGCGCCGAAGCTGAGCTCTCAGAGGGAATTCGGTCGTAAAAGATGCCAAATCGATTGAATGGATTTGCCGCAAGAACCGGCAATGCTCCAGCATGTCCGACGTCGGGCGCTGCCCCAGGTAACGACGGCACGCGCATATCGTAGTAGCGGTCGTCGCTTAGGGTCGGACCGTTGTGGCAGGTAGCGCAACCGACTTTAACAAAGGTCGCAAGACCATCTAGCGCACTTTTATCCAGGGCGTGGCTATCGCCCAGTAGATAGCGATCTAGGCGCGAACGACCGGTCGCTAGCTTGCGCATGTAGGCCTCCAATGCCTTGCCCAGATTTGCAACGATCCGATTGATGACCTGCTTATCGGCCTCTGCCATCCCATCGAAGGCTTTATCTCCGGGGCGACCAGAGGCAGGAAAACGGTTCTTGTCGGACAGATCTGCGAGCGAGCCAAAGGCCTCAACGTAAAGCCGATGATAGAGTTCCTGATCGGAAATCGTGTGGGCGAGATCAAGTCTCGTGGTGGCCATCTCTTCCGGATTTTCAAAAGCAAACAGTGGCTGCGACCAGAGTGAATCGGCACGGCCATCCCAAAAGAAATTGCCGCGCGTCCAAGCAGCAGTCAAGAGGGTCGGACTGTTTCGTTGCAAGGGTTGATTGGCGCGTCCAGTCGCCACTTGCCTTCGGTCGCCAAACGCAGATTCCGGCACGTGACATGAGGCGCACCGCATCTGTCCACCACGGGAAAAGCGCGGATCAAAAAACACCTGAAAGCCAAACTTTGCCGCCGCCAATGAGTCTCCAAAAGCGTTGCCCCGTGCCGGTGGTAGCTTCTCGGGTAGCAGCATGCCGCGGACGATATCGCAGTGGCTCTTTCGCTGCAAATCAAGGCCAGGCAGACAGGGTTCAGGCGCAGAGGCGGCAGCAAGCGGGGCGACCAAGGCAGCTAGACTTAGCCACCAGGCAAGGTACGGACTAACTCGCTTATGGCACCCTGCTGCAATAAAGTTAACCATGTCGTGCATCCGCCGAATCGTCTTGGAGGTGGTAAAGCCTGACATTGAACGCATGGTTCGTCTCTAAGTTAATGAGGCACAAGAAAATCCGTGGTGTACGCCAAGTAGAGGGCCATGAGCGAATAGACCGCTAGGAAGTATCTTAGCTTACGAAAAATGATCTGGGGCGAGATGGGGTCCTGGCTGATTCCGAGCCGAATTCCAACCATAAAAAAATTCATAAACAGAAATAATCCGAATAACTTAGCCATGCACCGCCACCCCTCGAAGCGGGATAACCTGCCGCGAAGTCTGTGCGCTGGCCCCTCTAACTCGTTCGTCCATCGCCAATAACTTTGCGGCAAATCCAGTGAATACCCCAGGGATAATAAAGGCCTGACCCCAGGCCAGCGCCATATCCGCCCAAAAATACATGGTCCACTGCACCATCACGGCAAACCCTATAAACGAGAACACCCGAACTTCGAGGCGGGAGCTGGACTTGAATAATCGCACCATGACCGATATTCCAAACATGATCATCAGGCCAAGGGTTGAAAGCCCCGCTACCCCACCGAAGGCCCAGATGAGTATGACATTGTTATGTGGAATCCAAGCGAGCGCCTCGGTATTGGAAAAGATATCCGCTAGCTCCATATATTGATGAAATGGATAGCCATAGCCCCGACCGATGATAGGAAAATCAGCAACAGCCCGATACAAATTATAGTTTTCGATATCCCGGTAATCGAGGGTCTCCTTTGGATCTTTCACAAAGAGACTGCGGACGCTGTGGCCTTCATTGTTCCAGGTCGCACCAACAAAAATGGCGGCAGCCAACCCGCCGATGACGAGGTACTTGATATGCTTCTTCGCAAAGAACTTATATAGAAACGACATGGAGAAAAATAACGCAAACACCACACCGATAAATGACACGCGACGATCGTTGACGACCCACGGATAGGCGATCAGCAGGATGCCGCTGACCATCCAGAGTCGCTGTATACCGCGGCTCTGGAACAGCAATTTGGCAATGAGGATCAAGACACCCGTGCCCATATAAAACGATCCAATATGAGACGAAAGGTACTCCTCACCGGCCTCCTTCCCACCCAGGTGCCCATTGAAGTAAGTATGCAGAATGATGATATTGTAGACCGCCTTTATGAGGACAGCGGTCAGATACAAATTGAGAAATTTTGTGCACTGAGAGATGTCCGAACAAGCTTTAAAAGCGATCACAGACCAACACAGGAACAGGGGAAAGCTGCGCACTTGCCATGCAGCAATGCGAAACAGCCCCCCAGTCGCCAACCCATAGATCGTCGACAGCACAGACGCGACGATGACACTTACGCCAACTATGACCATGGCCTTGAATACTTTTGAACCAGTGTAATCAGGTGTACCGCCCGTCACGTAAGTCAACAGGATGGGCGCCGCCAGAGCGAAGGCAATGAGTTCATTGATGCAAGGCATGCCGCTGATGATTTGGGCAAATAAGAAGTTAAAAATAGGCGCCGTTGGCACTGGGTAGCCAGAATAATCACCCTCCAGAATGAGCAGGGCAAAGACAACGATACTAATCCGACGCAGATTGGCGTTGACTCGCTTCATTTACGCGAGTCCAACGTTACAAAGGTATGTTGCCTACCCTTTGGAAGTGAGCCTACCAACTGTGATAAATACTTAAATTTGGACCTATTCGCTTCAACAATGAGAAGCGTATCGCTGGCCTGAGAAAGGAGTGAGCTGTTTTCGACGAATTGTTCGGCACCAAATCCAATGACTATGATCATGCTGTAATTCTTCTTCAACGTGGCCATTAAATCGTTGAAGGACGGGGCGCTTAACAGTTCTGACATCCTGCAACCTGGGGCGACCGCCGACTGCACGAGATCAAACGACCTTCGGCTATTGCGATACTGGCAAACACTCTTCCAGTTTTCACGCTTAATGAGAATGTCAGCCATTCCTTGACCGCGTCTCTCGTCGTCTCCAGCCACTGGATCTTGTACATCGAAGTCAATCACCAGAACTCGACCGGCATAGTCGATACTGTAAATATTCGCCAGATTTGCAATAAATGAACTGCACGAAGGCTGCTCCGCACCCTTCAGAACCAACAAAACATGCCCGGTCATCTTCGTATGCATCCAATGGCTAATAGTTCGATACAACAACACCGGGTTTTTCTTAGAGTTCCCCCGCTTCAGAGCACCAGACCTTTCTGGGATAAGATCAGAGATTAGGCTTCTCACCGCTTCGGCATCAAGCCGCTCGTGCCGCTTGAAAACCCAAGGTGGCACCGTCATCAAGCTATGAAGTCGATACCGGATAGCAACCGGCCAAGCATCAACCGCAGTGGTAGCAAGTAGCTCCCGCACAACGGTCACAACAACCACCAGAGCAACAATAAACCCGATGGCCATAATGGCCATCTTTGGCCGCTGCGACTTCACCGGTGCTGGCGCCAGGGTCGCATCACCGATGACGCTCAGGTGTATTCGCTGTGCCGGTTCAAGAGATTGTTGCTCCAACGCGAGCTGCTTTAGCAGGTATAGACTTAAGCGTTCTGGCAGCCCCTGTACCACCTCCTCGGCACCAGACGGCGGACGGCGGGCCATGACTGAAACACCACCCTCGGTGTCAAAACTAAGCAACTGCTCCTGAAGATCAGATAATTGATCGGCTATGACCTTCTCATTTGCAGTCCTGGTAAACTCAGCTAGTTCGCGCTTTGCAGAAGCCATCTTTGGGTGAAATGGACCGTAGCGCAGGGCCATGGCCTCAACATCCTGCTCTAGCTTCGCTCGTCTCAGACGAATACTTGCAAGGTTCTCCGTTAATTGACGAATTTTGTCGCGAATCTGCAAGGACTTTAGACGGCTTTCCGCCAGCTGCTGCTTACCCTCGGCTTGGGAATTTCGGCCGGCGTCACTCTTTTGTGCAGGTGGCGCACCTAAATCCCGCACCATCGGCTTAGCTAGCATTGCCGTAAAATACGCTGATTTACTACTCGCGCGACGCAGTTCGTCTGCATAGTAATAATCGCTCAGCAGCTTTCCAGCGGCACTGGCCAACCGCTGTGCCTCTACAGAGGTCGGTGCAGTTGCTACGAGGCGCAACATTGGCGTCTGCACACCCCCGGACAAATCGACAGAAACGGTGATACTTTCCATCAAAGCACGAGCTTGAGACGTAAGTTCGCTGGCGTTCGAAGGCGGCCTCTTCGACAGCCCTTTGACGAAACTTAAGACCGGCTGCGGCAGCGGCAAAGATTCAAGAAGCGCTGGCTTCTTGGTCGCGGGATAGATTGTGGCCAACTGCTCCATGAACTCGATGTCGGTAAGCTTCAATTTCATAAACGCGAAGATGATGGGAAATTCACTATGTCCCGCAGCGGATTCAAAATCCAGCACATCGTTGTTGTCGTAATGGATGATCAACGTTGATTCGTAGATGGCCTTGCCGCGAAGGACTGCAATCAGCGCGACCGGCGAAAGCATTGCGATTAACAGGATGGACATCATCGCATTGCGACGCACGACTCCAAACAGATAATCCAAGCCCGGCATGGGCATAGGAATATCTTCGGCCATCGAATCGTGGAATTGCGACTCGCCGCTGGCGTCTCCCGCCACCGTGCCATCTTTTGGGCTCATGATTCTCTACTCAAATTTTTGCAGGGGAAAGACCAAGGCAGAAAACACAGAGCGAAGTCTTTTAAGGTAAAAGTCGGTTGGAGCTACTGGGTATTATAACATTGCGTGAAATTCTGTCAAAATCATATCCAGACGAAGGTTCAGAGGATCGATCTATAGGGCTGATAATTCAGGCTATTAGTCAAAATATTCGGGGTTGACTAGGCCATCTATGTCACGTAATGCCTCCCTACCATGATATATTTCTGATTTGTTTATATATATAATTCCAATTGCGGCCACAGATATCCAATCTCCCCTATAATCCAACCCTAATGTATCCAAACAATTTCGACCATGTACTGATGAATGGACCTCGGATGTGGAGTCTCAATTGAAGGTTTTGCTTATCATTCAGGGACGGCGTAGCCCTGAACAGCGTGCCAAAGCTCTGCAGGTCGAAAAGGCAGGCCTTATGCCTCGATTTTCGGCATTTGAAGCAGCCCTAGGTAACGATTGCCACGATCTAACCATGACCGATGCCGCGCCACTCCTGTGGCGAGCAATCTATCGCGTTCTGCCTCAATATGCGGCACTTGCGCTCGAGGTCTTTCGCGTCAGGAAGAACTATGACGTCATCGTCACCTGGTCCGAGCAAGTTGCCGTGTTTTTGGCCCTGCTCCAAGCATTCACCAGAAAGCGGCAAACGCACGTGGCTTTGCTTTATTGGATGACAAAGCCAAACATCAAGGGACTATTGCGGCTTGTTCATCAAAATATCGACAGCATCATCACCTGGAGTTCTCGGCAGCGAGACCTTGCAACCACTACAATGAATATTCCCGCCGCCAAATTCACCTTAGTTCAGCACCAAGTTGACCATTTATTCTGGACCCCCCGCCCTACCGATTCCCCAGCCATCGAACCCACTGCTTCAACCGACTTCATTCTTTCGGCCGGTGCAGAAATGCGCGACTTTGCCACCCTTATCGCGGCTGTGGGCGGCACCGAAATAAGCTGTCGCATCGCGGCACGAGAGATTCGCATCCCGGGACGCCTTCGCGCCCTCAGGTTAGCACCCGATCAGGTGGCAGAGTCTCTGCCCGCAAATATCTCCCTGCGCCCAGCGACAACCTTAGAGATCAGGGATCTTTATCGCAATTGCCGATTTGTCGTCGTACCGCTGCTCGATACCGAAACAGACAATGGTATCACGGTGATTTTGGAGGCGATGGCCTGTGGAAAAGCTGTGATTTGCACCAGGACTAGCGGCCAAATTGATACGATTGAGCACGGTGTGACCGGGATCTTCGTCGACCCGTCAAGCCCCAGCGCTTTAAAGCAGGCTATCCTTAGCCTCTGGGCCAACCCTGCAGAGGCAGCTAGATTGGGTGCGAATGCACGAGCATATATTGAGTCTTCGCGCCATCGTTATACGCTTTTCGCAAGTGACGTAGCAGCGGCAGTTAAGCGTGTAGCCGCCAACCGAGGCATTCTGTGACAGATGATGAGCATGGATCAGCCAGAAATGCCACGCCTTCAGGCCCAGGCGCAGCTGGGCATGTGCTGCCTAAACGAGCCATGTTGAAAAATGTGTCTATGCTTTCGTTATCGATAGCCATCACCATTCCACTCGGCCTCGTCCCTAAAATCCTTGTACCGAGGTACCTTGGCAGCGAAAGTGCCGGACTTCTATTCTTTGGTGAAACATTTCCCATGCTTATTCTGCCGTTTATGACTCTCGGTATTCCCGATTATATATCCAAGCAGATACCGTCTAGACCCGAACATGCGCGTGAGATATTTGACTCGGTTCTGAGATTTGCCACCATTATGGGGATCATTCTCTTAGCTGTGATCGCCGCCTATATGATCATGATGGGGCACGATCAAAAGACCATCGGTATCACCCTCATTACCTCATCTATGCAGTACTTCACCCTTCTTTGCCTAAATATCTATCAGCCCATTTTTGTGGCGATGAGCAGAATACGTTTTACGTCGATTTTAAATATTATTAGCCGCGCCCTAAATGCCATGGTCATTTCTATCCTCCTCCTAGCAGGACTCGGGGTAACCTGGATTGCCGTCGGAGGACTCTTAGCCCAAGTGGCCACATTGGCCATTTGTAGGCGAGAATCAAGGTCGATCCAATTGGTTGGTGCGGGATTTAATCCGCTGCTGCTAAAGGGACTTCTCGGCAGCAGCATCCTGTTCTTCGCAGCGGGGCTAATGGGAAAAATAAATGGCAGCATTGACTCAGCATTTCTCGAACGCTTCACGTCGTTTGAGGAAATTGGCTTGTATGCAGCCAGTTCCAGGCTGTCGAGTGTCTTCATGCTCTTTGTACCCATCTTTGGTCAGGCATTTTTTCCCGATTTGAATCGGTTGTATGTGCACGACCAAAGCGGATACCGGACGATGATGGCCAAGTCACTGAAAGTCATCCTAGCAGTCACCGTACCCCTAGGGGTATTTTTGACCGCCTTTGGTCGTGACGCCATCGTCCTTATTTACGGCAATGAGTTCGCTGCCGCCGGCCAGATGTTTATGAGTTTTGGCCCGAGCTTGATCGTATCGTATCTGGCAGTCTTTTTGGGATTTCACTCCTTTTGTACAAGCAATGGCCGGGTCACTGCGACCGTTGTTGCCATCGGCTGCCTCGTCAACCTATTCAGCGACTTGCTCTTTATACCACTAGGGTATGAAAAATTAGGCCATGGGGGCGGTGGAACTGGCGCTGCAGCAGCAACTGCGGTGACGCAGTGCGTTGAATGCATGCTCTTCCTACGCTTGTCGAGCTTTAAATTCGCGGGTGCCAGACTGCTGGCAAAGATGGGCATTGCCTTAGTCCCCTGTCTCATTTTAGTCGGCTTCGACAGTGCCTGGTATGCCCTACCATTGCTGCATCGCCTGCTGCTATACGCATTCTTTATACCCGCGTTCCTTGCCGCAACTCGTCTCGTCACACCTCAGGATGCTAAGGATGTTGCTGGCAGCTTAAAGCGATTGCTTGGACGATCTTCGTAGCACCTAGAGCAACAGGGCTCAAGAAGCCGAAGGTGCGCGTGCGGCACTCGGGGCCAAGATATCCTTAAACTTCAAAAAATGCTTTTCAAAGGCATGGTAGCTGAGCCATGCAACGGTGATCGAAGCGACCATCCCGAGTGTTACATTGACTAGCACGGCCGCGGTCAAGCTCCCAAGTATGCCGGCCATTCGGTCGACAAGGTGGTAGTGCAAACTCGGCCACGAAAAGAAGTGGTGAAAAACATAGATGCCGTAGCTGTACTTGCCAAGAAACAAAAGCGGTCGCAGGACTAACAAGCGGTGCAGTATTGACTCAGGCTTAACGGCCACTGCCGCCAAATGCAGCGCCGCAAACAGACCTATCCAACTCAGTGCACGAAAGGCTTCCAGATCATTGACAAGACTGGGCCAAAAAACGACTAATACGTAGATGACAACCTTGATCAAGGTCGCTGCGACCACCAGTTGCCAAGCGCGCCTTTTGGCAAGGCTAACTCCGCCCAATTGGGTCGCTGGTAAGCGCAGCCAAGACGCCAAACATGCACCGGCACAAAGCGCATTCAGGCGACAAGGGGTTAACACATGCACGGTCACAAAAGAGACGCCTTGTGCATCGAGGATCAGATGACAGAGCGTTGCGAATACAACCAAAATGCCACTGACCACTATCAGTCGCTTTGGTGACAAGAAATAAACGACAAATGGCCACACCATATAGAATTGCTCTTCGACCGCAAGCGACCAAAAATGACCAATATACGGCACCGTCCAAGCACCTTCGCGGGCGATAAAAAGGTTGATGAGGTAGGACCATGCCCACGGCTGAGCCTCGAGCAGCTTCGGATCCGCAGCAAAGCCAAAACGGCTGGCGACGGCAATGCCACCATAGATGCTGAGCAACACCGCGTAGTACAGAGGGAAAATCCGCAGCAGTCGACGGATAAAAAAATTACGGAAATAGCGGCGTTGAGCTTTACTATCCTGCAATATTCCTGTGATCAAAAATCCCGACAGGATAAAAAATAGATCGATGCCCAAGGTGCCATAACCGCTGGCATTGTAGATGCCTCGTTGGAACACTGTAACAGGCTGAAAAACGACGATAAAATGCACGGCCATGACCATAAAAATGGCTAAACCGCGGATGCCATCCAACGCTGGGATATGGCCCTGCCCTAAGGGGCGAGGGGTACTTGAGATCATGAGAAGGCCTCTTGATCATTGCGATATTTGTGGAAAAATAACTGCATGGTCAACTTGACCGTCCAAGCGGCGGTGAAGATTGGCCCGGGGATCAAGCGACGGATCCGAAAAAAAGCACTGTAGTCCTGAGTACTAGGTTCGTCCTCAGAGTTTTCATGGACAAATAGATCGTTTTTGTCTGCAATCAGGCAGCGACCTTTAGCTTGCAGAACAGACATGACCATGCCCTTTTCGCACTTGATGGCTTTAACGCCTTCGCTATACCTTCCAAACCGCTTAAAGAAATCGTGACGGCGCAAGTGCGGGGTATCGCTGTAACAAAAAAACTTCGCAGTCCCTGGCCGAAAGACGCGAAAAGACATATCTGAAAATCCATCACGGAACGGACGAAGACCAGGATACACGAGATCATGGTTGTAGAACCGAATCAGGTCGATGCTAGCTTCTTGCTCCATCATGTTAAGGGCACGGGCGAAAGCCTGCGGGAAAGCGGCTGTCGGTAAAAAATCCTCTTGAACATACAGCGTGTAAGGCGTTGTGATTCGATCTTGGCCCTTGTTGATATTATTGCCGAGACCTTTGTTGATGGGCGTCGTGACGAGTTGGAACTTGTAGTCCAACTGTAGCTGGGTCAGCTTTTCGAGGTGCTCAGGCTGACTACCGTCATCAGAAACAACGACCTTTGCAAATACGACTCCGAGATCTCGAAACGAACGCAGCAATCGTTCGAGGGAGGCACTGCGATTGTAGTGGGTAATCAGCAGCGAGGACGACTCAAGCAGGTGCATCATTGGGAGTCCTTAAATAACTAGCTTGGCGTGGTTTGCGTGGTGTTTGGCTTGATTAAGCCCAAGATACTTTTGGCGTAGCGGCCACCCATGCGCAGAAATGGCTGCTCGATGCAGCGGTATAGTAACTCCGCAAGGAGCATAAACATGGCGAGCGTCACGGGAAACCGCACGGCGTAGGGTAGATCCAAGCCATGGAGAGCGAGCTTTTCGAAGGCGCTCTTCATCGTTAAATTTGTCGGGACATTGAGCAGGTAGAGTCCATACGACCGAGTGCCTATCCAGGCCAAGCTCTGATCCCAATACGGCAGCTTCAAAGGCAATATGACATTGCTATTGTAGGACGCGATCCAGACCAGCACGAAAGAGACTAAAGATACCGTCACCATCGTCGCATTGTAGGAGTAGCAAAGGCCTGGAGCGTAAGCCAAAATCAAGATCAATACCGCGCTGACTGCGGTGGCAAGGATCCTTGAATGGGCTAAAATCTGGATTTTTATCAGCGGGTACCACGAAAATCCGCTTAAGCTGAACAGCAGCAACCCATATAAGATGGCATCTGAGCGATAATGTGGCAGAACAGTCGCCACGCCTAAATCCTGCGCGGTTAGCCAAGGTCCTGCGCGAAAAAGCAGGAGTCCAAACGGACGAACGACAAAGGTAACGACTGCCAACAAGGCCAAAATGACGATGATCCGGTGTTTAGGTTTGGGGACGAGAAACATGAAGAAGGGGAAAATCATGTAGAACTGCTCTTCCGCCGAAAGACTCCAGTGCCAAATTAATTTGCCGCCACCGGTTGCAGCAGCGAACAAATTGTATTGGTAGGTAAATATGGCAAAGACCTCCTTCGCGGGACTAAATCCGCTGAAGAAGTCCGCCCCTTCGAGCAGGTAGCCGGCCGTAAAATAGGCGAACAACACCGTCACAATCGCCGGCGTAAGCCGAAAAAAGCTATGCCTTGAGCCGCGGAAAATGCACCATCATGGTCATCAAGACCGCCACGGCGCGGAGTTTATCTAAGTCAAGATTTCTAGACTGGCTCATGGCGTTCCAATCACAGGGTTCAAGTTACTAAATACTATTGATTTATTAGATTGGGCGGGGAATCTTGCTCTTAGTATGCAGGGATCATTATATTATAGTATATATAATCCGTCAATTTTTTAATATTGACGCCTGGTTTTAAATGAACAGAAGGCATGATGTACACACAATCAGCTGTTATAACTGGGATAAGAAACAACTGCTAAAATTTATTAAGTTTTGAAATATGCCAACCGATAACTACCCCGGTGACGGCTTTTGGTATTATTTGAAATTGGAGGAACGACATGCTTTTAAGTAGATTGCGATTTACTTTGCTTTTTTTGGTGATCCCAACAGCATGCAGCGTGGAGAAGGGAAGGGAGCCGAGCAACGGCAGCGGCATGGAAGCATCCAG
>JAPLFX010000161.1 GCA_026390445.1 Pseudomonadota bacterium | reverse complement strand
CCTAGATGAGCCGAAGAGTAGTTTGGTCGCTTAACTTAGGGGGATCGCCATCATGCATCATCTCAGCCTTCGCTTAGTTCAGCTGTCATCACTGACCATCTTGCTTAGCTCTGGTGCCTGTAGCTCAGGCAATCTGACTGGGTCCACGCACTCGAAGTCCGACCAAGCGTTGACGCAAGACTACGGCGGCAGCGCTAACGCCACTGGCACTGGTTCTGGCACTGGCGGCTCTGCCAACGGTAGTGGCTCCAGTACCGGCACCGTTTCAGAAGGCGGTGGGACCGCAGGTCAGGGCGAAGGGAAGGCCAGCAACGGCTCTGGTTCGGGTGGCACCATCGGCGATAGTGGTGCTACCAGTGAAAAATGCAAAGTAGCCACGGCCTCGGCGCAAAATGCCAAAACCGATGCCGATAAAGCCAAAGCCGCGGCTCAAGTCGCTGTAGACTGTGCTATTACTGGCGACAAGATCTCTAAAGGCCTTAAGAAATGCCTCGATGCTTGGGGCGGTAAGTCTCCCTTCACGACGGCTTCGCCCTATCGTAAGATCGGTTTTGCGGTCAGCGTGCTGGGCTTTGGTAGTTCCATCGACGACACCAACGCTTCCGCTGATCCTGAGCTGGTGGTCATAGGTGCTGCGGTCAATGTTCTAAGCATTACGAAGTATCGCCTGCTAAACCCTAAAGGCTGGTATTGCTTGATTGCCGATGTCAATGTCGCTTCAAAATTGACGGTCGACTTGCACACCGATGCGCATCTTGCTGATTCCAGGGTTGATGTCGACATCCTTAGTGCAGGCAGCAACGCCGGTATTGTCGCAGTCAGCGTGTTGTCGGACGTGACCGTCAAGCGTGTCGACAAATAAGCACTCGAGACTGATTTGTTCATAGGATTGGCTGGGCGCATTGCGTTGCGTCCAGCCTTACTGTTTTGATGGTGTAGGAGGTAGGAGTGGACCTGCACACCTTAGGGCTCATCCATAAATCACTCGCACGTTTTGACGGCAGCCCTTGTCAGCGTAGCGACCTTGTCGTGTGTGACCAGAACTAAATCCAGTGTCCACCATCGCGGATAAAGGCGAGCGTGGCGTCTTGATCATGCCGAAGCCAATGATATGCGGGAGTTTTATGCTCCGATAGAAACGGTGGGATGCTGAGTTCCATCTGTGATTGCGGACGCCGCATGATTTGTATCGATCTTCTGCGTAAACTCAACAATCATCTGACTGACTTCGCCCGGATGCTCCAAAAATGGGCAATGGCCGAAATGCTCAGGTTGCTTGATGCTGGCATGAACCGGTAAATGATGCAGATAAAAATCGCGATGCTGTGGCAGCATCAGCTTATCGGCGCGGCCCCAGATAAGTTCTACAGGTATCCGCATCTGTGTAAGCATGTCTGGGCTAAGCCCTTGGTTGGGCCTCAAACCGCTTAAAATTCCTCGAATGGTTGTGGAAGCGAATATTTCTTTAACGACAACGGAAAGCAAGGGAGTATACCACGGTGGGTTAGCATATATGCTGCGAAGAAAGCGATTGGCTGCTGCAAGGTCGGCAAAGGCAAACCGCGAGAGAAATCCATCGAACAGCGCAGCGTCTATCGGCGCGCCAGCTGGCGAGCAAAGAACAAGTCCTGCGACCCTCTCCGGATAGCGCCGGGAAAATTCGACGGCGCAGGCACCCCCCAATGAGTTGCCGAAGACAATGGCCGGTTCATCCAATGCCGCGAAGGCCGCGGTACAGGCCGTTTCAAACACAGCCTCATATCCAGATCCGCTGCGCAGGGGATCGCTGAGTCCGTGGCCGGGCAGGTCAATGGCTTGAACCTGGCGTGAATGCTTTGCCAAGCGCAGCATGAGGTTAGCGTAGGACGAGGCGCTGGCACCGATGCCATGAAACAGCAAGATCGGCGGCAAACGACCCGAACCGGTGATATGGTACCGGTGTTGCCGACCTTGATCTAGTTCGAGGTATTGACTGGAGAGCCCGGCATGGTGCAGCAATTTCTGCAGCAGTGACTCAAGGAATCGAACCATTGGTTAGCTCCTTATGGTTTAGGCGCTTTTACTGATGTCCCGAGTCACCATTAGAGGTGGTTCGCGATCTTGTTTCGATGCACTGACTAGGGGCTCCTGGTGATAATTGGCGAGATCAAAGTGGCGCAACATGTTGCTAAAGGCGATGGTCGACTTTGGCCATAGGGTGGTGATCTTACCACTTGCCGTCTGATACCAGCTCACACACCCGCCCTGGGTCCAAACCATGCCTTGCAAATTTGCCTGCAGATTGGTGTTGAACTCCTCTTGCCGCTTTGGATAGACGTCAACGAACTTCAATTGACGCTTGGTAGCCTTTCTTATCGCGTCCACGACGTAACGAACCTGTGACTCGATCATGAGGACCATCGATGTATGACCAAGTCCCGTATTTGGTCCGACGATAAAAAATAAATTTGGGAATCCAGACACCGTCGTCCCCCTGTAGGCTTCAGCCCCTTTGGCATCCCAAACGTCGGCCAGGAGACGACCTTGCCTACCCCTGATCGGGAACGGTGATACGGCTTCGGAGGCTTGAAACCCTGTCGCACATATAAGGGTATCGATCTCGTGCTCCTTACCATCTTTCGTGGCGATACCCTTTGCTGTAATATGCGAAATCGGCGCAGTCACAAGGTCGACGTTGTCCCGCGAAACGCCAGCGTAAAACTCATCCGACAACAGGATGCGTTTGCAACCTGGTGCGTAATTTGGCGTTAGTTTTGCCCGGAGCTCAGGGTCTTTGACCTTATGCTCCAAGTATTTTAGGAAAACTCCCTTAGCGAAGTTCATAAACTTGGGGTAGCGAAGCCCTAGTCCAAAGAGTTCATTACGCCAAAAAATAGACAGTCGGATCCCACGCTCCCAAAAAGGGATGTGCCTTTTCAGCCATTGTTGCCTTGGCGTAAAAGCGAAGTCCCGCTTCGGTAGGATCCAGGCAGCACTGCGCTGGAACAAATGAAGTTTGCCAACCTTTCCGGCAATGGACGGCACGATTTGAATGGCGCTGGCGCCGGTGCCAATCACCGCGACGCGTTTACCTTCCAAAGCAACCGAGTGGTTCCACGCCGCCGAATGGAAAAGGTCTCCGGAAAAATCCTGGATTCCAGGAATGTTCGGGTAGGATGGGCGACTTAGACCGCCAGTTCCGGTGATGAGGAACCTAGCCGTATAACTTTGACCATCATCGGTGCGAACCGTCCATTTGCCGGAGATGTCGTCGAAGGTCGCCTCTATAACATTGCTTTTTAAGCGAATATGCGGGAGCAGGCCGTATTTTTTCGCACAATGTTTGATGTAGGCCAAAATCTCGGCCTGCGGCGAAAACATCCGTGACCAAGTGAGGTTGGGCTCAAAGGAGAACGAATAAAGGTGAGATGCAACGTCGCATGCGGCCCCAGGATAGTGATTGTCGCGCCAGGTCCCACCGACATCAGTACTGCGTTCAAGAATAGTAAAATTGGTGATACCGGCTTTCTTAAGTTTGATACCCATGCCTAAACCGGCAAATCCGGTCCCGATGACGATGACATCATGGTTTGAATGGTTCATAACTTGACCTTCACTTTCGTGTGCATGGACAGAGTTCCTCGCCCAAAAATCAGGAACATTCACCCGCATTCAAGCGGCTTTGTTTGGACCTTCTGGGATGGCTTCGTGGGGCCTTAGTGCCCGACGGTCAACGATGCGTTGGAACGCAATAAGGAGGCGCTGGATGCCGCGTGGAGCAAAACGCTGGAGAAGATCAAGGACGATCGCATCAGGTCCGATAAGAATACGCGGGTTGCCTGAAGCAATGCCAGCGATGATTTTTGCGGCAGCTTGATCCGGACTGGTTCGCGCGATAGATTTAAAGTTTTTAGCAAGGACAGTAGGATCGACTTGGCCATGACTGGCGCTAATGTGACGCCCATTGCGGACGATCCCCGTGTCGATACCACCTGGATGGACACAACTCACTTTGATAGATGTATGTGCGAGTTCAAGTCGTAGCGATTCCGTATAACCACGAACAGCAAACTTACTAGCGACATAAGCCGACTGTGAGGCCATCGGTATCAGCCCAAAAAGGCTAGATATGTTGACAATATGGGCATTGGTTCGCGTACGCAACTGGGGCAAAAATGCCGTACATCCGTGGATGACACCCCAGAAATTGATACCAAATAACCATTCCATGTTCGCCTTAGGCATCTCCTCGGCCATCTGTGTCAAGGAAACACCCGCATTATTAACGATGATGTCAGCACCACCTAGTTGAGTCTCTACCAGCCGCGCGAACCGTTCCATCTCAGTCTGACTACTGACGTCGACGCGTTCGGACACTATTTTTACATGCGCCGCTTTGATCAATTGCACGGTCTCGGCAAGACCATCTGCTGAGACGTCACACAGCGCTAGGTTTGCGCCTTCTGAGGAAAACCGTACCGCTAACGCACGGCCGATTCCTGAGCCCGCCCCGGTGATCACGACGTTCTTTCCAGCAAATGAAGTCATAGCGTTAGCTCCCCAATTTCGTGATCCGATTCAGAAGGTAATTCCCGCAGAATCTAC
>JAPLFX010000175.1 GCA_026390445.1 Pseudomonadota bacterium | reverse complement strand
GGACTGAATGGCGATCCCCGCGGTCTCACCGTCCCGGATCTCACCGATCATGATGACATCGGGATCCTGGCGCAGAATCGAGCGCAGCCCCTCCATAAAGGTCAGGCCAATCTTTTCTTTGACCTCGACCTGGCCGACCCCAGCCAACTGGTATTCCACCGGGTCTTCGATCGTCACGATGTTGATATCGGTGGTGTTGATATGCATCAGAGAGGCGTAAAGCAGTGTCGTCTTACCTGAACCGGTCGGCCCCGTCACCAGGACGATGCCGTGGCTCTGCTCGATGAGGTTGACCCATTTGGACATAATCTCGGGATCTAGACCCATGTCTTCCAGGCGTTTGGCACCCGAGGACTTATCGAGAAGGCGCATGACGATGCGTTCGCCGTGCGAGGTGGGCAGCACCGATAAACGAACGTCGATGTCCTTACCCGCGACGCGAAAGGAGATGCGACCATCCTGCGGGATCCGTTTTTCGGCGATGTTGAGCTTGCCGATGATCTTAATCCTAGTCGCCAGGGTCGAGGCGTGGCGACGCGGGATCTGCATCTTATCTTGGAGGGCCCCATCGATGCGAAACCGCACCATGATCTCGTTTTCATAGGGCTCGATGTGAATATCCGAGGCGCGCTCTTTGGCGGCGCGAGCGAGCAAGCCGTTGACTAGACGGATGATCGGCTTCTCGTCGTCGGTGGACTCGAGTAAGTCGCGGGTCTCTTCGAGATCGTCCCCTTCGCCGATCTCAGGCGCGTTCAAGTCCTCAAGAACCTTCTGAGAGGCGTCGTTGGAGCGCTCATAAACCCGGTTGATGCTGTTTTCGATCACCGCCGGCGGACTGACGATCATATTGATATTGGTCGAAAGGATCAGCCGCAGGTCATCGAGCGGGAAGACATTGAGTGGGTCGGCGACGGCGACGGTGACGTTAAAATCATCCTTAGCGACCGGCAGGATCTTATGATCGCGGCAAAACTGAATCGGAATGCTGTCGACTAGGGTCGGATCGATATCGTTGGTGGGGAGGCGAGCGTAGTATGGCAGGTCGAGCTGGTAAGCCAAGGCCCGCAGCACATCCTCCTCGCTGATGACCTCTTGTTCGACCAAGATCTCACCGAGCTTGGCCGTGCTTTCTGCCTGCTTCTCCAGGGCTTCATTCAACTGCTCTTCAGACAAGGCCTCGGACTCAACGAGGATCTGTCCTAGCGTCTTGCGTTGCAGTTTGCGAAACGATACCGTCGGCAGATTGCTCCACTTCGGTTGCGGGGCCTCGCCGCCACCGCCATCGGCAGCAACCTGCTTATCGTTTACTGGGTCCGCTTTGTTCCCGTTCAAGACCGCATCCTTTAGTCATGTCCCTAAACCCTTGCCGCGACCTCTTGCCGCGGCTAAAGCGTGGACCCGTTAGCCGTCCGAACCACCATTATCGCCTGATTCTGGTGGTGGTGGCGGTGCCGGTGGCGGGGCTGGCGCGGGGCCGTCGCCGCCACCGTCCATGCCACCACCGCCATCGCCGCTGTCTCCAGAGCCGGACATCGGCACATAGGTCGGCGTCTCATCGCCCTTTTCCTTTTTCTTTTGGTTCTCTTTGTCCTTTTGCGCCTTCTTCTCCTCATCCGGCGGCTGGCTGGGACGGGTTTCGCTAAGGCCGGAGCCCTCGTACATCTCCTTCAACATCTCCTCGCGACGAGCGGCCTCGATACGGTCGATATCATCAGGCACGTACTTGCCGTCCTCTTTGGTGGGGAGCATGGCATAGAAGTCGTCTTTGATATGATCGGAGCCGAAGATACTCGCCAGGATCTGGTCGCGCTCCTCGAGCTTTTGTTTGTACACCGCCGCCAAATCGTCGGCCCCATGGATGATGTGCGGGGTCAGGAAGATCATCAGATTGTTGCGCGTATGCTCGATACTCGAATTGCGAAACAGCCAGCCGATGATCGGAATATCACCAAGAAGCGGAATTTTCTTGAAGGTTTGGCTCTCCCTGGTCTCGACTAAACCGGAGATCACGATGGTTTGACTATTCTTGACGGTGACCGTCTGCTTGGTCTTACGCTTGCTCAGCCGCGGCAGTCCGCTGCTGGCATCTCGATCAATCACCGTGTTTTGGTCGAGATCGACGGACAAGGTAACATAATTTGACTGACTGATATTTGGCTTGATCTTCAAGGTCAAGTCGACGTCTTCTTTTTCTACTTTGTTGGCGATCGCGCCGGTCACCGGGGTGATTTCTTTGGAGGTATAAAACAACTTTTGACCGGAGACGACCGTTGCTTCTTCGTTGTTGGAGGTCAAAATATTCGGCGAGGACAGGACCCGGGTGTTGGAATCGGTCTTGATCATTTTAATCAAGGCACCTGGACTGAAGTTACCTAAACCTGCGATATTGACCTGCTTACCGGACAAGATACCAACCGTCATGTCTTCCGAAAATGCACTGGCAACACCGGCAATTTGCGCTTGATTGTTTGTCTGGGCGCCACCTGGAGCATTGGCCGCAACCTGGGCAGCGATAAGGGGGGCCATACCCCCGCCTTGCCAGGTCGTGGCAATGCTGGTGTCGCTTGGTCCACCGCGACCGGCAAAAACGCTGGTGCCAAAGGCAAAGCCATTGCCGATATTGATATCGAGGATGTCAGCCTCGACGTAAACCTGGGAACGGCGCAGGTCGAGCTTGCGGATCAGCGAATTGATGGTTTGATAGGCGGCATGGCTGCCGGTGATGAGTAGCGAGTTTGACGACTCGTCTGGAGCAATCTTGACGTCATCGCTAAGCGAGGCGACCGAAATCGGTCCGTCACCGCCGCCACCCGGTGCACCCGGAACGCCATTGATCGGCGGGCGGCGAAAATCCGGAATGTTGCTACCGGGGGTCGCCTTCTTGCCGGTCGCCAGCGCCGAGAGTGTCGAGGCCAACTTTTTCGCGTCGGCGTAGTCGAGCGGCCTAACGTGGATCGTGCTTTGCCGCGAGGGATCGTCAAGCTGGATGTCGAACTTACGCACCAAGGCCTTGACGTCCGCAATCGTCCGCGGTGGGCCAAAGATGATGACCGAGTTCGTCCGCTCGTCGGTCATGATTTTATAGCCGTGATAACCGCTGGAGCCCGCGCCCTTTTTCGCTTCGGCGCTATTCTTGAAGATTTCGGTGACCTTTTCGCTGATATTCTTCGCCTCGGAGAAGCGGATCGGTACAATGGCGACCTGGTTCTGTTGGCCCTGGACGTCCAGTAGTTCCAAGATATCGAGGATACGCCGGACCTTGTAGCCGGAGTCGCTGATGATCAGGGTGTTGGTCGGCGGGTAGGCGATCATCGAGTTGGACGCCACGATCCGTGACAGGGTCGATTGAATCTCCTTGGCGTCGATATACTTGAGCGGAACGATTTGAGTGATGATCTCGTCGGTCATCATCGTCCAGCTAGAGCCGAGAAAGGTCTTCAGATTGCCTTTGACTGCGGTCCGCACCGGCATGATTTTAATCACCTTGCCGGTTTCGACGGTCGTCAGTCCGAGGATGTTTAGGGCCGAAAGGAAGGTCTGATAGGCCTCCTCCTTGGTCACCTTGCGTGGCGATATGATCTGCACCTTACCGTTGACGTTACGGTCGAGGATGACGTTTTTACCGGTCCATAGTGCCACGGCTTTGATGATGTCTTTGATCTCGGTCGGCTCGGGAAAGTCGACGTTAACCAATTCCTGACCGGATGGAACGCCTCCCGACCCTTGGCGCACGGCAGGCACTTTGACGATGGCAGGAGCTTTGGTGTTACCGGTCGGTACCGTATGCGCCGTGATCTCATTGCCTTCGACGTCGGCGCCTGAAGGCGGGTTCGCCCCCGTTGCATCCGTCGGCAGGTCTTTATCTTCCGCCGGCAAAGCGGTCGCGGCCGCCGGATCGGCACGATTGCCAGTGACCGGAACCTTGCCGGTCTTGGCCACGGGTGGTGCCGCCCTTGCCGCGGAAGGAGCAGCGGCTGCAGCTGCGGGCATGGTGCTGGTAGGGGGTAAGGCCGGGGCCTTCACCTCAGCGGTCGCCGCAGGCGCCTTGGCCGGGGCCGCGGCCGCTGGTGTTGCAGCTGGAGCAGCCGGAGCCGCCGCCACTTGCACCGGCACCGGAGCAGGAGCAGGAGCCGCTGCGGCATCTTTAGTCGGCGCCGCTGCGGCATTCTTGGTCGGCGCCGCCGCATCGGGCGTCGCCGCGGCGCGCGCCGCACTCGGGATCACCAGTAGTGTCAGCGCCAGAGCCAAGGCCGTCCATGAGGCCAAGAGTCCTTCCGCTTCATCCCTGCGAGCAAACATCGATCACTCCCTTTGGTAGGATCACAACTTCATTGGATTCGACATGTCAGCATCATCGGCTGCGTGCCATTTCTGAGGATGTGAATACGTACTTCTTTTTCTTTAGAGAAGGCTTCGAGCAGCGCGAAGCCCTGCTCTGGTTGTTTCAAACTGGTCTCGTTCACCTGGGT
>JAPLFX010000075.1 GCA_026390445.1 Pseudomonadota bacterium | reverse complement strand
AGTATCGCCGCAGGATCCCTGCATACTACTGCTTGCCGCACGGACGGAACGTTGTGGACTTGGGGATACAACTTGAACGGCCAACTTGGGACCGGTACGGCAGCAGCAACCAGCAGTCCGGTGCAAGTAGGCACGTTGAGCACTTGGGCACGAAGTATTGCTGCCAACTCAGCGACCTTTGCATTAAGAACCGACGGAACGCTCTGGGCGTTTGGCCTAAACTCTTTCGGTAATTTAGGCATCGGAACAATCGCCGATGTGAGCAGCCCCGTCCAAGTCGGCAACTTAAGTAACTGGAGCGACGTTTCTTGTGGCGACGTGACCACCATCGCGCGCAGAAAGGACAATACGATTTGGGCCTTTGGCAACAACAACTCCGGTCAACTTGGCCTCGGCGATACACTCGCCCGCAGTAGCCCGGTGCAAATCGGCTCACTGAGCACCTGGACCGGAATTGCTGCGAACAGCTTTAACGTCGCGCTATTAAGGAACGATGGCACCCTGTGGAGCTGCGGAGACAATCTTTATGGGGAACTGGGAATAGGCTCGATGCTTAATCGCAGTAGCCCTGTACAGGTCGGTACCTTGAGCACCTGGACCCAGGTGGCCGCGGGCTACAAGAATACTGAAGCTCGCAGAGCCGATGGCACCATCTGGTCATTCGGACAGAATTCACTTGGCCAGCTTGGTCTAAACGACACGGCAAATCGCAGTTCTCCTGTGCAGATCGGCAGTTTGTCGACATGGACTAAAATCGTCTCACGGCAGTCGTTCACCGTGATACTAAGACGCTAAGTGTAACTGTCTGTGGTTGGCATCCCACCTCAGAACGCGAAAACCTCCAGCCCGCCGCCCTCGTTTACGAAAGCGGTAGGAAATTCCCGCCCTCACCACGGGTTAACCACCTGTTATTAATTGAATAATTAAATATAGCTCAGGAGTTGCCGCAGTCTGCCGATGGAGGCCTTAAGCCTTACTAGGAGATTGCCATGGGTCGCCTCCAACATTTCAGCCACATCGTCGCAGCAACCCTGCTCAGCTTAGCCTCGACACCAAGCTTCGCCGGCCCCTTTGTCTTCAGCTACGGCGGCAGGCTCGCCAACAGCTCAGATGTCGCAGTGACGGGGCCGGTAAACCTCGAATTAAAATTCTTCCGCTCCGCCTCAGGCGGCAACCCGGTTGGCGTCAGCAACATGTCCTTCGGCAACGTCCCGCTTGAAGACGGCGTCTTCCAGGTCGACATCGGCCAGTTGACCTCTGCCGAAATGGCACTCGTCTTCGACTCAAGCCAAGATACCTATGTTGAAGTCACTGACCACACCCACAACGTCACCTACCCTCGTCAACACCTCAGCGCGATGCCCTACGCTATGAAGGTACCCGTGGACGGCAAAACCTTGACCTTTGATTCCAGTGGCAACCTCGGACTCTCTCTAAGTAGCGCCCCAGGTAGCAACCAGTTTCTCACCAAGGACAGTAGCGGCAATTTGATTTGGGGAACCCCTGCAACCAGTGCAGCGTCCTTGCAAGGCCAAAGCATTAGCTCGACCACTCCTGGATCTGGGCAAGTGCTGCAATACGACGGCACCAAGTGGTCGCCGACCACGCTTGCCACAGTGACCACCGCCAGTACCATCAGCTCTGGTACCTTGGGAGCGTCGTTCGGCGGTACTGGCGTCACTTCAACCGCAACCTTCCCGACGTCGGGTGTCATCGTGACCGAGGGAGCTACCGAGACTCTCACCAATAAAACCCTTACTGCGCCTCTGATCGGGTCAATCGTCAACACCGGAACCTTGACCTTGCCAACCTCAACAGACACGCTGGTCGGCCGCAACACGATCGACACGTTGACTAACAAAACGTTGACCAGTCCTATCATCACTGCGGGCACGATCAATGGCGCCTCGGTGATTGCGGGATCTACCTCGGTAAACACCACTGGTGCTATTTCAACTTCTGCTGGAGTTACCATTAAAGGGACCGGCGCCGCGTCCAATCTGTTAACCTTAAACAACGGTGCAAACACCTTCGCCGTTAATTTAAAGGCTCCGGATGCCTTGGCCACATCGGTGACTTGGGTGTTCCCAACGGCCGACGGTACCTCTGGTCAGGTTCTCGCGACCAACGGTTCTGGATCATTCGGCTGGATCACAGGGACTGGCAGCGGCGCACCGAGTGGTTCAGCATCAGGTGATTTAGCTGGTACCTATCCTAGTCCAACGCTGTCGACTACGGGTGTCGGCGCTGGGCAGTATACTAAAGTGACTGTGGACGTTAAAGGACGCGTGACTGCTGCGACTACACTGGTGAGCGCTGACCTTCCAGCAGTCCCGGTTGCTTCAATTGCAGGTACCTTGCCCGTTGGTAATGGTGGTACCGGTGCAGCATCCTTCACCGTCAACGGTGTCGTGCTCGGCAACGGAGCCAGCAACCTCCTCACAACCGGGGCCGGTGCAGCTTACCAGAGCTTAACCGTGCCGAGTGGCGGTGGAATCCCGTCGTTTAGCGCACTAGACCTTTCTCAAGCTGCAGCGATCACAGGAACCCTATCGGTTGCTAATGGCGGTACGGGCGTCAACTCGACTGCAACCTTCCCGACCACAGGCGTGATTGTAACTCAGGCGGCCACCGAGACGCTCACCAACAAAACCCTCACCGCGCCTTTGATCGCTTCGATCGTCAATACTGGAACCTTAACCTTGCCAAGCTCAACTGACACGCTGGTCGGTCGAGCTACGACCGACACGTTGACTAACAAGACTCTCACCGCCGCGACGATCAGCGGCGCATCCGCCATCGGCGGTTCCACAACGATTGCTACCACCGGCACCATCAGCGCTGGCGCAACCACCGTAGCTGGAAATGTTACGATCCAAGGCAACAACACCAACGCCAGCAAGCTCGTGCTAAACGACAAGGGCACGACCAATGCCTTGTCGCTGAAGGCCCCCGACACTCTCGGTGCCTCAGTTAACTGGACTCTACCAGGAACCGACGGTAGTTCCGGACAAGTGTTGTCGACCAACGGCTCCGGGTCATTCAGCTGGACGACGATGTCAGGCGGCGGTACCGGCGGAGCCTCTGGTCCAGCCGGAGGCGATTTGACTGGCACCTATCCAAGTCCGACACTCGCCGCAAGCGGCGTCACTGCAGGCAGCTATACAAAAGTCTCGGTCGATGCCAAAGGCCGCGTCACGAGCGGCACAAGCCTTACCGCCGCCGACCTTCCGGTGTTTTCCGCTGCTTTGATCACCAGCGGTTCCTTGACCGTCCCTAATGGTGGTACTGGTGCCGCGACGTTTACTACTAATGGCGTGCTACTTGGCAACGGTGCCGGGGCTTTAAATGCGACCGGCACGGGCAACGTCGGCCAAATTTTGCGAGTTCCAAGTGCCGGTGGTGCTCCAGCCTTTGGTGCCTTGGATCTCAGCCAGGGCGCAGCCGTCACCGGCACCCTTGCTGTAGGCAATGGCGGTACGGGTACTTCGGCTAGTACTGGTACGGGCAGCGTCGTGCTTTCGAACAGCCCAAATTTAGTCTCGCCTGCACTTGGTACTCCCACAAGCATCAATCTGACTAGCGCGACCGGCCTGCCTTTGACCAGTGGGGTTACCGGCACCCTGGGCACCGCTAATGGTGGTACGGGTACTACCGGGACCCCGACCAACGGTCAGTTACACATCGGTAACGGCGCCGGATTCACCTTGGCGACTTTGACCAGTGGTACCGGTATCAACGTCGTTAACACCGCGGGCACGATCACGCTGAATGCGACGGCAGATGCTTCATTGAAGGTGAGCAAGGCTGGTGACACCATGACGGGCCAACTGGTGGTGGCCAGCGGAAATGTCGGGATCGGGACCACCGCACCCGCGGCAATCCTGCATATCGCCGGCCCAACGACCATTCATGGCGCCGGAGAAGGCACAGTAGCACCAGTAACAGCGACGATCCGTGGCGCAAACGCCCTCGGTACCAACATCGTCGGTCCAAACCTCAATATTCAAGCGGGTAACGGCACCGGCACGGGTGGCTCGGGCAATATCAATTTCATTACGTCGCCGACGGGCGGCAGCGGCGCTACGGCAAACACCTCTTACCCCGCTATGACCATTGCGTCGTCCAACTATGTTGGGATTGGAACAACTGCCCCAATGGCACTACTTGACGTGTATTCCAATGCATCCGATGCGCTAAGCATCAGCGGCCTAAGCGCCACAGGGTTGTCACTAAGACTTAACAACACAAGTTCTTCACGAAGCTGGTCTCTGTACAACTCCGGAAGCACAGGACCCGGATCGCCAGGCTCATTTGCAATCTATGACAACACTGCCGCCGCCTCGCGACTGGTCATCGATGTAAACGGCGGCATATCCGCCGGAACCTACGCTGGCTTAATGTCCACACCAACCAACGGCATGATTATAAGCGGCAACGTCGGCATCGGAACCACCGCTCCCACTTCAGCTCTGAACGTCCAAGGACAAATCGTCTCAAATCTAACGACCATCGCGACCGGCGCAGTGGTTAATTTTGCCACGGGCAACGTTCAGCTATTGCAAAGCGTCGGTGGTACCGCAATTACCCTCAACAACATGATCGACGGCGCCTCGTACACCGTGATTGTCTCAGACCCAACCTCACGTACGTACTCGTTCACGAATTGCACCAATACCCACTTTGATCCGCCAAACGATGTCACAGCGTCATCGTCTCGTACCGTCTATACTATTTTAAAGACGACCGAGTCTGCCGCTACTCACTGCTATATTTCCTGGGTCACTGGCTTCTAACGTAAATCTGCAAGTAGGGCTAGTCACTCCCGATAAGCCTCTGGACCTAGGTCACTGCGTCGAAACCTAGCCTTTTCGCAAGGCTCAAGTTTTAAAGGTTGACTACCGATAAGCATGTAGCCACAGTATGGCTACATAAGGAACAGCCTATGAAAACACATACCGTTGGAGTCAGAGAATTTAAGAATAATGCTACCCAACTGGTGCGCCAGGTCCGAGAGCAGATGACCGAAATCATCGTCACTTTAGACGGCCTGCCGGTAGCTGTTCTTAGACCATTTACTCATGAAGATTCTGCACGCCAACGCAGCGCACGCATGCAAAACTTTGCTGAGAAATCCGCCGACCTAGCCAGTGAGATCGCTGCTGCATGGACTGGCGACTTGACGGCCGCCGAGGCTGTTGCTGAACAACGGAGATAATTCTGTGGCGGTTGTTGATGCGAGTGTTTGGGTCGCGATGCTGCGAAAAAATGATCCGTTTTATAATCGCTGCAGGGACTGGTGGGAAGCCTCGACACGAGCTCAGGTAAAGCTCTACGTGCCTTCAATTGCCCTCGCTGAGGTTGCGGCAGCAGTCGCTCGGCGCGACGACAATAATACTCACGCCGCAAGGGCTCTTGAACTCGTCCAAGAAAGCGGCGTTGAAATAATTGATGTGAGTCGTCAACTCGCCATGCGCGCTGCCGAACTCGGAATTGAATATCGACTGAGGGGCTGCGACGCCGTCTATGTCGCACTAGCAGAGCAACTACAGGTAACGCTAGTGACCCTCGACCGGGAGCAGCTAGAACGCACACCCAATGGGACTACCCAATCCCCATAAAAGCGCCGGTATTCTTGACAAGGCGTACATAAATCTCGTGTAACCTACCTTCAAGAAGGTACAGCCTGCGATAGATCCTAGTGCCTAAGCAGCTCCTCCAACCGAAACTGCCTCGCCTCGGCGCAATATTGGCACCGCACCTCAAGTTTACCCGTCTCGTCACGGATCTCCTTGAGCTGCTCCTCGCTAAAAGCAACCAGCGCCTGCATCATCTTCTCCCGCGAGCAGGTGCAATGAAAGATCAGCGGCCGCTGCATCAGCAACCCGTAGCCACCGCCTGCACCCTGAATAAACCGCACCAGATCCTCGGTCGTCTCTCCCGCCACTAGGCGGTCAGACAAATTCAGCTGCAGCGCCATCCGCTGCTCGACATCGATCAGCTCTTGCTCGTCAAGCACCGTCCCGCCCAACTTCTGCACCAGCATCCCAC